>JABHGC010000188.1 GCA_018672285.1 Methylococcales bacterium | reverse complement strand
CTTCATCTTCTTCAAAAGAGGTGGTATCAGCGCCAGCAACAGACTGAGCCTGATTAACAACCGGTGCGTCAGGCGTACCCGGCTCTTCATCAAAAGAATTCATGAAGTGCTCACTGATTGTCGAACCACTCTCTCGTCGCACAATCGTGTCAACAGAAGAGCTAACTAACCCAGACACACCACCAAACAACGCACCACCAATCACTCTAGGCGCGTCCCCCAGCTCATCTCCGGTGATTTTTTGATAAATTGTTGAAACAACAGGTATATGTTGTAGCGGATTGATAATATCGAGTAAATCGGCAAACGTGAAACCGTCTTCACCCCAAACGCTATCACTGTTATCTTCCTGGGCGGAAGTTTGGCTAGGCTGTTGCACTTGTTTAATGGCAGCTTGCTGAATTGAATCAACACTCATAATTTTCTCCTTCGAACCGTAACAGCATTTACGGTGCAATTCTTGAGCCAACCTACTGAGTGATGCTAAAAAGGAACTCTAACGCACATTTCTGCTCCAATGAGGCATACCATAAATGGTTGCCATGTCGTGAAATGGACATCATGTACTTTGTTTGTAATGCCTCACAAGTTACTGTTTTTCCGCATAAATAAGATGAACATGTTGCAGACTAAAAAAATCACAGAATCTAAAAATTGCCTTATTTACCAATATCTTGCAGAATCTACACGGCATAACATATAGGGCTTAGATATAAATTTGGCGGTTGTGTCGAAAGATTGACCTATAATGTATAGCAATATTCCTTTTATTAGATGATAGAAAGGCCACACACTTGATGAAATTAATGCTCCCGATATATCTTGCCTTTGCACTATGCGGTTCGACCGCTTTTGCAGAACATATAGAGGTTAAAGACCACTTCAAGATTTTATCCCCTGAGAAAGAACATTTAAAAACCAATACTGATGTCGTTGAATACCTTGTTCTTCAGCATTACCGGAATTTAGAATTTGATAACCGCCTATCCTCACTTGTTTTTGACAGATACATCAAAGAACTCGATAAAAATCATTACTATTTCATTGAGTCAGACATAAAACAATTCGAAAAATTTAGGTTTGAACTGGACGAAGCACTGACGACTGCCAACTTAGACACGGCATTTTTGATTTTCAATCGATTCCAGCGCCGGCACATAGAGCGTTTAGCTTACATCATTAACACCATCGATCATCAAATTGAAAACCTGGACTTCACCAAAGAGGAATCTCTTGAGGTTGACCGTGAAAATTCTCTTTGGGCCAAAAACACAGCAGAGCTCGATACTCTGTGGCGTAGAAACCTAAAAAACACCGTTTTAAATAAAAAGCTCAACGACAAGCCAATAAAGGAAATTAAAGACGCTTTATTAAAACGCTACAAAAGTCAGCTCAATCGAGTTAGTCAAACCAAACCAGAAGATGCTTTTAGAATTTACATGAAAGCGTTAACCCAAACATTTGACCCGCATTCAGAGTACTTTTCACCTCGTGCATCTGAAAATTTCAACATTCACATGAGCTTGTCTCTTGAAGGCATTGGCGCGGTACTGACCAGTGATAACGAATACACCAAAGTCGTACGACTCATTGCTAAAGGCCCTGCTGACAAAGGGGGCCAATTAAAGCCAGGCGACAAAATCACAGGGGTCGCCCAGGGTAATAGTGATTTTATCAGTGTTATTGGTTCTAGGCTTGATGATGTTGTTGCTAAAATTAGAGGCCCTAAAGGCACAACCGTTCGCTTAGAAGTCATCTCTGGCAAATTCACCGATGGCAGAAGTCACATTGTGAGCATTAAGCGTGACAAAGTGAAGCTTGAAGATAAAGAAGCCAAAAAAGAAATTCTTGAAGTCACTGCTAACAACCGTGTTTATAAGATTGGCGTCATTGACCTTCCGACCTTCTACATCGACTTTGAAGGTTCTAAACGTGGCGACCCTAACTATAAAAGCACCACTCGCGATGTTAAAAAGCTCATTCAAGAACTCAAAAACGAACATGTTGATGGCATCGTGATTGATTTAAGGAATAATGGTGGCGGTTCTTTACAAGAAGCGAATCAGTTAGTGGGTTTATTCATTAAAAAAGGGCCAACAGTACAGATTCGTGACTACCGCAGCGCTATTGGCAGCCTTGAAGACAAAGATAACGACATTTTCTATACCGGCCCAATGGCTGTTTTAGTTAACCGTTTAAGCGCTTCAGCCTCTGAGATTTTTGCAGGCGCCATTCAAGACTATAAACGTGGCATTATTATTGGCTCTCAAACCTTTGGTAAAGGCACTGTGCAAGCATTGCTTTCCATGAATAAAGGTCAGTTAAAAATTACTCATGCAATGTTCTTTAGAGTCTCTGGTGCCAGCACACAGAACCGCGGTGTCATACCTGATGTTGTTTTCCCTACCCGTTTTGATAAAGAAGACATTGGTGAAAGCGCACTCCCAAGAGCGCTACCTTGGAGCAAAATTCCACCGGCAAAACACGTTTTGTTCCCAGACTTCGCGTCTTATTTACCAACACTTAGGGACAACCACCAAAACCGTGTCAAAAATGACCCTGCCTTTAATTTATTAATTGAAGAGATCGAGAAGTTACGTCAACTTAAAGAGAAAAAAGAGATCTCCTTAAATGAATCTGTCAGACGAAAAGAACGTACTGAGAATGATGCATGGCAACTTTCTTTAGAAAACAAAAAGCGCAAACTGCTAGGCAAAGCGCCTTTAAAAGAGCTAGAAAAGAAAGATGACGATGACATTGCAAAAGAAGAAGATGATGATAAGGACAAGCTTGACCCTATTCTCACTGAAACAGGCAATGTCCTGGTTGATTTAATCCAAAAAATCGACAAGCATTAATAAAAAAGGCGCATGATCAACCTCATGCGCCTTTGTTAACTGACTTAAGCATTAAATCAAAACAAGTTGTAGTCTATCGGCTTAAAATAAATGGCAACAGGATAACCGTTCTCTAAGCCTGTCATTAAATTAACATGCCGATTATCCGCTAATGGCAATCTCTTACTCACCCGCATTGGTATACCTGCATAGACATTTGCAGGGTACTCAAACAATATTTCACCGAGCACCTCAGTACGTTTATCCGCTTTACTCATATCGCTCCTCTACCCACGTTCAGATCTGCTTCTCACTTTATAGATTTGAAAATTTACTGATGTGATCTGGTCGACAGTTTATAAAAACAATCAATTTAGCTTATATTAAGACAGGCTGAACTTCAGTGTTACCATTGACTTAACGTCTGTTTTTTTCGATACTGCATCACTTACCTAACAAACAGTTTTTGCCCATGAAATTAGAAACTTACTACTCCCGTCTGAATGATCAGATTGAGTTCACCCGTGAACAAGCAAGTGACTTTGCCAAAACCATCGCGGGTGATTTCAACCCAATACATGATCCTGATGCTAAACGTTTTTGTGTTCCTGGGGACTTACTCTTTGCTGTCATGCTCAAGCACTTTGGCATCAGCCAACGAATGACCTTCACTTTTTCAGGCATGGTAGACGGTGGCGTTAGCTTATCGTTTGATCAACATGGCGAACAGAACATTGATTTGATCGACGACAAAAACAAAAAATATATCTCTGTCAAACGAGAAGGTGAACTTTGCGATAAAGATGAAGTTATTGAAGCGCTCACCAAGTGCTATGTTAAATTTTCAGGAAAAACGTTCCCTCATATTCTCGTCCCACTCATGAAAGCCAATAACGTCATGATCAACCCAAAACGTCCACTGGTAATTTATGAAAACATGTTTATTGACCTAGTCCAGTGTAGTACCAGTGCGGTTGCACTTGAGTTGGATACTGAGAATACAAAACTTGAAACGAATGGCAAACGTGGCACTGTCACCTTAGCTTTCGCACTTAAAGATATCGATGGTAAAACAGTTGGAAATGGTGAAAAGCACATGGTTCTGAGTGGTCTACAACCATTTCAGCAATCAGAGATGGATGCACTTATTGATGAATTTGAGGCGAGAAAAGCCAACTATTAATGGACTGATGTTTATGTAAAATACTATAGTGCACCTATCCCATTCAGACTGCACGTATATACTACCTACGCTGTATCACCTTTAAACCATCATAATTACCATCCACAGGCACACTATAGCCATGAATATGCTTTGCAGTCGCTATAAAGTGATCCTCATACCATAACGGGACATAAGGTAAATCCGCAAACAGTATGGCCTGAATCTCCTGGTAATACGCAGCCTTCTCCGTTAAAACCTCTGCAGAAAGTGCCTTTTTAATCAAACCGTCCACAGTCTCATTATGATAATGACCTCGATTTGCCCCTTTATTATCTGGCGTATTTTTTGAATCAAAAACATATTCAAAAATATCCGGTGTTTTAATACCTACCCATGACAAGGAATACATTTGGAAGTTGCCCTTTTTAATGTCCGCAAAAAAAGTACCAAAATCATAAGTGCGAACATCAAGCTCTATTCCGACTTTAGATAACTGATTTTGAATGACGGTTGCTATTCGCACTCGAAGCGGATTCGTTGATGTTTTATAAGTCAGTTGTAGTGGGTTTTGCTTGTCATAGCCCAGAGACTTTAATAACTCAATGGCTTTATTTGGGTCATGCTCATACTGACCGAGTGTGTTATTTGCCGCCCAATGATCTGCAGGAAAAAATGCATTTGCCGGTCTCGCGGCATTATTTAACAAATATTTGATGATGGCTCTGCGGTCAATCGCATAGGCAATCGCTTGCCTAATGCCAAGATTCCCCGTTAAAGGGTCTTTCAGATTAAAACCAACATATGAAAAGTTACTGCCTGTAAAGGGCGTCACGTCCAAACTATCTTGTTTCTTAAGGAAGCCAACCAGCTCTTTTGGCAGATCATTCTGCAATAAATCAATTTCACCACGGACTAACTTCAGCACCCTCACAGACGGGTCTTTGGTTTTAATAAACGTTAAAACCAAGTCATCACTTATTCGCTGTAGTGTTAACTTTCCATCTTTAGGCCACTCAATAAATTTAAAAACACCGGACCCTACAGGTTGTTGTGAAAATGGGTGACCAGCATCCATTAAACTTTTTGGAAGGATTCCTACGCCAAGATAGGCTGGAAATAATGGGTCAACATAGTGCAAATTGAAATCGAGTGTATTTTCATCAATAACCTTAAAAGAGTGAATCCGTTTTGCTAGCGTACCCCGATGCGGAGAACCATTACTCTTATCTAGAATAAAGTTGAATGTTGCAGCAACATCAGCAGAGGTTAACCTCTCACCATTATGAAATAAACGCCCAGATTCTTTTAGCGTAAAACGATACTCTTTTGGCGAGAGCATTGTCCACTGAGCCAAATCTGCAACGGGTTTATAATTCTTATCGAAGCTGACAAGCTGCCTGTAAAGCAGCCGATTTACGCGGCTAGATGTGGCATCGGTAGCAAAGCGTGGATCTAAATTTTGAGGTGCTGATGACAACCCAAAACGAATATCACTACGCTCTTCCTCAGAACAGCCGTATAAACTGAAAATACATATGAATAAAAAAGCTTTAACCAGGATTGCGTTCATCATCAGACCATCGACAATATGGGTGCGCCATAAGTAGCGAATTATAATAGCGTTTATGCATAGAAACTTCCTGCCCTACCCAATCAGGCATTGGAAATGACTGGTGCTCATGGTTAAGCTCTATTTCAGCCACCACTAAACCGGCATTTTCACCGTCAAAGATATCAACTTCCCACATAAACCCCTGATAATCAACCCAATAGCGCACCTTCTCAATTAAAGGTCTTGCACACATTTTGTCGAGCATTTCCGTCGCATCTGATAACGGAATAGAATACTCATACTCTGTTCTAGAAATCCCCAGTGTGCCACTCTTGATATTAATATTGGCAGACTCTCCTTCAGTACGAATTCTTATGGAGATTGCCTCATTACTTTCAAGATAGCCTTGAACCATCTTAGCCTGTTTGACTATATTGGAACGCCAGTCTTCAGACAGCAGTAAATATTTTCTCTCTATCTCAGTAGCCATAAGCCTCAAACTAGACAGTGCTATAATAGCAATTGTTAAAATAAAAGCGCACTAGCGGTATTAACCTGCTTTTATAAAAAGCGCCATCGATTCAACATGCGCTGTATGCGGGAACATATCCATCGCACAAAGATTAACCAAAGTATATCCCTGCTTATTGACCAGCTCATCAGCATCCCGCGCTAACGTCGCCGGGTTACAGGAGACATATACAATATGTGGGATATTAAATTTGGCCATTTCCTGAATAACCTCAAGTGCACCTGAACGCGGTGGATCAATTAACATTTTATTGTATGTTAACTGCATCCAGGCTTGCCCTAGAAATTCTTTGGTTAAATCGGCTTTATAAAAAACAGCCTTTGAGCCATTCAGCGTTGCATTCCGCTCTGCCTTTTCAACCAGTGACGCATCCCCTTCAACACCAACCACAGTATTAGCGCGTTTTGCGGCAGGTAATGTAAAGTTACCCACACCACAGAACAAATCGAGCAAGCAGTCCTCAGCGTGTAAATCTAACCATTGCATTGCCTGAGCAACCATTTTACGGTTCATCTCTAGGTTTACTTGGGTGAAGTCTGATACGCCAAAGTGAATGGTTAAATCATCATCTTTTAAGGTATAAGATAAATCAGCCGCTTCTGTCAGCGGCTCAACCGTATCGTAACCACCTGGCTGCAAATAGATCAGCAAATCATGCGTCTCGGAAAAGGTAACTAGCTGTGCTTTATCTTCCTCTGTAGGAGGCTCTAACACACGAAACAGCAACACAAGCTGCTCGTCACCCATTGCAACTTCAATTTGTGGCAAATGACTGCGAATAGACAAGCCGTCTATCATGTCGCTCAATGGGGTAATTAACGTACCAACACGTTCATGTAGCACATGGCATTCATCCATGTCCGCTACGAAGGGCGCATTTTTTTCTCTGAACCCAACCAATACACGGCCTTTTTTGTGTACATACTTCACCCCCAACCTAGCTTTTCGGCGATAACCCCACGGGCTTGTAACAATAGAGGGTGTGATATTCTGAGCTTCTACATGGCCAATATGGGTCATTTGTTCTAACATGACAGATTGCTTAAAGCGGATTTGCTCGTCACTTTTCATGTGCTGTAATCGGCAACCACCACAGATTTCATAATGGGGGCACTTAGGTTCCGCACGCGTATCAGCCGGGTTTTTAACACTAATAGCCTGACCTTCTGCATGCCGACTTTTCTGCCTAGTGTATTTAAATTCAACCGTCTCGCCAGTTAGAGCACCATCAACAAAAACAGTTTTTCCTTCAACCCGTGCAATACCTCGCCCCTCATGTGACAAGTTTTCTATGAGTGCTTCTACTGGTTCTGAAGGCAATTTTTGCTTGCGTCTACGACCCATCCGAAATCCTTTTTAAATGTGACTGCAACATTTGGCAAGCCGAT
>JABHGC010000087.1 GCA_018672285.1 Methylococcales bacterium | reverse complement strand
GACTGTAATTCTTCGAGTTTCATGATTGTATTCATTCCTTAATCATGAACGTTTTTTCGCTTATCACTCCATTTCTTTAGGCTCACTTCTCACTGGAAATAACTCATCGCTTCAGACTCATTCCTCATTGGACAAGGCTACCACTTTGAATTAAAACAACTCCTTGGTATCCTTACACTAATGTCAATAATAATAAAGGCTATCTCATGTCTGAAATGATTCGCTGGTTACAAGATGTTGGTATACAAGATATCCCTGAAGTGGGCGGTAAAAATGCTTCACTCGGAGAAATGATTCATAACTTATCCGATGCTAATATTCGTGTGCCTGGTGGTTTCGCCACAACTGCAGACGCCTTTCACTATTTTATTAATAGCAACGGCCTAGAAGTAAAAATTCAAGCGGCACTCGATGCGCTTGACATTGAAGACCTTGACGCACTCTCTAAAACAGGCAACGAAATACGCCAGTGGGTCATGGATGCCCCCTTCCCACCCTCTCTTGAAAAAGCCATTACCGACGCCTGGCAAATCATGATTGAAAAGGAAGGCGATGACTTTGCCGTTGCAGTGCGCTCTTCAGCGACCGCAGAAGATTTACCCGATGCCTCCTTTGCAGGACAACAAGAAACCTACCTGAATGTCCGCGGCTTAGACCACGTATTAAATGCCATTCGCGATGTATACGCCTCTCTGTTTAATGATCGCGCCATCTCCTATCGGGTGCACCAGGGCTTTGCCCACGAAGGCGTCGCACTATCTGCAGGGATACAGCGCATGATTCGCAGCGACATCGGCTCCAGCGGTGTCATGTTCACACTAGATACCGAGTCAGGTTTTACTGATGTCGTTTTCATCACTTCCAGCTATGGCTTAGGTGAAACCGTGGTACAAGGTGCGGTCAACCCCGATGAATTTTATGTACACAAACCCACTTTAGCCGCCAACAAACCCGCGATCCTAAAACGTAATTTAGGTGGCAAAGCCATTAAAATGATTTACATCGAAAATGCCGACAGCCATAAAAGTCTAAAAACGGTGGATGTTGATGCCAATGAGCGGGACCAGTTCTCGATTAACGATGCCGATGTCGCACTCTTAGCTGAATATGCCGTTTCCATTGAAAAACACTATGGCCGAGCAATGGACATAGAATGGGCAAAAGATGGCAATACAGGTGAACTTTTCATCGTTCAAGCCAGACCTGAAACGGTCAACAGCCAACAAGGCAAGTCTATAGAACGCTTTCAGTTAAAAGAAAAAGGCAGCATCTTGATACAAGGCCGAAGCATTGGCCAGAAAATTGGTGCCGGTACCGCCAAAGTCATCGAATCTATTAGTGAGATGAACAAAATCAAAGCCGGTGATGTCTTGGTCACCGACATGACAGACCCAGATTGGGAGCCGATCATGAAAAAGGCGTCTGCCATTGTCACCAACCGTGGCGGCCGTACTTGTCATGCCGCCATTATTGCCCGAGAACTCGGCATCCCAGCCGTAGTAGGTTGTAACGATGCCACATCTGCGATTGCCGATGGCACCCCTGTAACCGTTTCATGCGCTGAAGGTGACACAGGTTATGTGTATCAAGGCGAACTCAGTTTCGAAAGAACCACCACAGAGGTCTCAGAGCTACCAGAGATTCCACTTAAAGTGATGATGAATGTCGGCAACCCAGAGCGAGCATTTTCATTTGCCAGCATTCCAAATGCAGGTGTCGGTCTTGCAAGACTGGAGTTCATTATCAACCGCATGATTGGCATTCACCCGAAAGCCTTGTTGGAATTTGACAAGCTCCCGGTCAAATTACAAACCACGATATTCCACCGAATGGAAGGCTTTACCGACCCTGTAGCCTTTTATGTTGCAAAATTGGTTGAAGGTATCTCCACCATCACCGCTGCATTTTCACCTAAAGCGGTTATTGTCAGAATGTCTGACTTTAAGTCGAATGAATATGCCAACCTCATTGGTGGTGAGCGCTACGAACCCAAAGAAGAAAACCCCATGATTGGTTTTCGTGGCGCATCACGCTACGTCTCATCCCATTTTGTGACCTGCTTTGCACTAGAGTGCCAAGCCATCAAAACAGTGCGAGAAACAATGGGGCTTGATAACTTACAAATTATGATCCCATTTGTTCGCACACTTGAAGAAGCGGCCAGCGTCATTAAACTGCTTGAGAAATATGGCCTAAAACGCGGTGAAAATGGTCTCAAAGTAATGATGATGTGCGAAATCCCCTCCAATGTCATCTTAGCCAATGAATTCTTAGAATATTTTGATGGATTTTCTATTGGCTCAAATGACTTAACCCAACTCACACTTGGCTTAGATCGTGACTCAAGCCTTGTGGCAGACAAGTTTGATGAACGCAACCCCGCCATTAAAATACTCCTAAAGCAAGCCATTGAAGCTTGCAAAGCCAAGGGCAAGTACATTGGCATTTGCGGCCAAGGCCCTTCAGATCACCCAGACCTCGCAGAGTGGCTACTAGACCAAGGCATCGAAAGCGTATCCTTAAACCCAGATACTGTCGTAGAAACTTGGCTCGCAATGGCAAAGCATGTAAACGCCAAAAAATGAGTAATGCAAAATTGCGCTTTTGAGGAATTAGCTATTGACGTTACTGGTGAAATCCAATACAAATAGTTTAGGACGTACTCCATGTACACTATAATAATAACAAACAGCAATAGTTTTTAACTATTGCACATTAAAGGAGCCGCACGTTGATAGACCCTAGTGAATCCCAACACCGCAGGCGTGAAGACTACCGCTGGCGGATGCTGATCTACCCATCTTTATTTGCCTTCATTATCTTAGCCGCATACGGCTTTATGCTCATCACCGGCATGATCAGAGATTTATCTTCAATGGCGGGTTACATGAAATCCATGTCTGAATCTATTACCCACATGGAAAGTAGTATGGGCACGATGAACCGTAACATTACGGGCATCACCCAAAACATCAACAGCATGTCTTCAAACACCACCGTTATGGCCACGACCTTCTTGGACCTGTCTGACACCACGAAAACCATTGCCTCACACACCGAGACAATGATTGCGATTTCAGCAAAAGTAAACAACATGTCTGAGTACATGAAAGACATTCGCCAAGAGTTTGATACAACCAACCGTGAAGTTAATCGCATGAATCAAAATATGCGTACGATGAACCGTAATGTTGACACAATGTCCCGACCAATGAGCTTCTTTCCTTGGTAAGACTACTAGCGCTGCTAGCATTGCTTAGCAGCCTAGCAACTCACGCGGCAATCCCTTGCGGCGCACTCACGCCAAGTAGCCACCCTAAGCAATACCAAACGCTGCTACTACTTTCCAATGCCAACACCTTACAAAGTTTACAAGAGATCCCTGATCGACTAAATCGCATCAGCCTAATATTTGCCCGCCATGGTGATCGCCGAGGGCTCTTCCCTACCCTCTATACACCAGTATCCCAAGTCGCTTTACAATACATCCAGCAGCAACCCAGAGAAACCCGCAACAATCTATCCACGCTGATGCGGCACTTAACCAGAGCATATTTTAAAAACCTCAACCAACATTTACTGGGCAGAAAACTACCCAGCTACTGGCAGCTTTACTACCAAACAAGCTTTAACTGCCATGCCAACCCCATCCTCACCACGAGCTATGCAATACTTGCCCATTTAAGCTTTGACTTAAAAATCGCTCTATTAAAAAGCAATATCAGTGATGGGTTCTTCCCAGAATACTTACAGGTTGGTAATGCCTTAGCCAGAACCGCCAGATCATCATCGCACTTACTTTGGAGGCGCTATAAACTCAATATATTGCCATTATTTGAAGGGCTATGGGCAGGCAAAACACTCAAGAGCAACAGCAGAACACCAAATTTAAGCACCATACTGACCTTCAATGCCATTCGCACAGAAGCCTGGATGAGCAGCCGAGCACAGCATTACAGCATGGGCATGCTCGATGGCATGATCAGCAAAGGCCAGCTAATGCTCTGGGAAACACGCGTAAAGTTACTCTTTAAGATGTCCAAAATTGGCGTATATTGAGTAGCACTACCACAACAAACAACACAACGATAAAAGCACAAGGGGTGTACTTTTTTTCTCTACCGTTGATGCCAAATCAATTATCTGTATTCAAAAAAATCTACAGTGACAGCTTTAAGCGACGGTAGAGAAAACAAATGTACACCCCTTGTGCCTTACAACGCCTTAGAGAATGTGTAGACACGCTCTATTTTAAGGAAACAGCAATTGAATCCAACACAGCTATAGGATCCTCAGCCTTAGTAATCGGTCGACCAATCACTAAATAACTCGCCCCAGTAGAAATCGCCTGATCTGGTGTCATTATTCGCTTTTGATCATCAACACTGGCTGATGCAGGGCGAATACCCGGCGTCACCAATTGAAAATCAACACCAACAGACTGCCTTAAAATCTCAATTTCTTTAGGAGAACACACCACACCATCCAAACCACAGTCTTCAGCCAATAAAGCAAAGCGTTTCACCTGATTCTCAATAGAATCGGTATAACCAATCTCAACCACTTCCTCTTCAGACAAACTGGTTAAAATAGTCACCGAAATCAACAACGGCTGATGCGAATAATTCACCAACGCCTCTTTAGCCGTTGTCATCATTGCCCGACCGCCAGCTGCATGAACGTTCACCATCCACACACCAAGATCTGCCGCCGCCTCACATGCCCGAGCCACCGTATTTGGAATATCATGGTACTTAAGATCCAAAAAGACCTGATAGCCCTTACCAACCAACTGCTCAACAAAACCAGGCCCAAAGCGAGTAAACATCTCCTTACCCACTTTCAGCTTACAGCGATCTGGCGTAATTCTATCTACAAAGTTAAGCGCCTGTGCCTTGTCGGCATAATCCAATGCCACGATAATTTTAGAATCTGTCATCCTTGAACCTTATAAATAATAACTAGAAGAGACTTGAATAGGCTTTACCTGCGCCCACTGTTTACAACGAGGACATTGCCAGTGCAATGATTTCCCCTCAAAACCACAGCCCTGACATTTAAAATGAGGGCGATCTTGTAATAATCGTTTCATTAAATCACGCAAGATTTCTAACGTTTCTGTTTCAGATTTTTGGCTACTCAAACTTAAAGCCACCATCTGCTCTAAACCCTGAACACTTGGATGAATGCGTAACTGACTGGAGAGAAAAGCCATGGCAGGTTCATCCCCTTCCTCAGCTTGAATTAACCCGGCCAACATCAACATCAAAGAAGTCGAAAAATGGTCTTGCAGAATTTTCTCTAAGTATTCCATCATGGCCTTAATGCCACCCTGCTCTTCATGACAGGTCATCAGCTTTGGCAGAACTTGAGGGCAGAAATCAGAATCTTGCTTATGCACTACCGAAAAATATTCAATGGCACGCTTAAACTCCGCACCGTCCATTGCCAAGTTCCCCAAAGTGATGCTCGCACGCACACAGTCAGGGTCATATTTAAGCGCTTGCTGTAACAATTCGACAACGCGTTCTGGCTGTTTTTGCATCACCTGCTCATCAGCCAGTTCACAGTAATACTGAGCAATTTCCGTCTTCATGGACTCTTTGCTCGTATCCTCTAGCTGCTCTGCGATAGAGATGGCTTTATTCCACTCTTTTTCCTGCTGATAAATTTGCACTAAAAATGTCAGCGCAATCTCACTGTGTGCATTAATATCAATTAACTCTAAGAATAAACTTTCAGCTCGATCAAACAATCCAGCCTTCATATAATCTTGACCCAACTCTAGTAAAGCTTGAGTTCGCTGCTCTTCATTGAGGTTTGGCCGAGCAATGAGGTTTTGATGTAAGCGAATTGCACGATCCACTTCTCCACGACGCCGAAACAGGTTGCCGAGCGCAAGATGCGTCTCTACCGTTTCGTTATCCACCTCGAGCATTTGAATAAAGACTTCAATGGCCTTATCTGGCTGCTCATTTAATAGATAATTAATACTTTTATAGTAAGCGGTACCACATTCTGCCGTTTTTTGCTCAGACCGCTTCGTTTTGCGCTTGGACAACTGCCAGCCCAACCACATTGCAATCGGCAATAAAAACCACACAAAATCCATAAGGTACAACCCAATTTATCTTCTAATAAGAGTATTCTAGTACACCTAGCTGTTGCAGTCATTCACACAGCAAAAACAGACACGCATAAAAAACCGCTTGCCGATACAATCGGACAAGCGGTTTTTTTGGGTAAAACAGCCGTTAAAAGTTACGACTTCTTAAGTGATTCCAAAAATTTAGTATTCACTCGTTCTCGCAACTCTTTACCAGGCTTAAAGTGTGGCACTTTCTTTCCTGGTAAAGACACTGTTTCACCTGTCTTAGGGTTTCGTCCCACGCGTGGCGGACGGTTGTGCAGTGAAAAACTGCCAAAACCCCGTATTTCAATTCGATCACCATCGGCAAGTGCCTGACTCATGTGATCGAGAATGTTTTTCACAGCATCTTCCACATCTTTATGAGCCAGATGGGTTTGCTTATTCGCGATACGCTCAATGAGCTCTGATTTTGTCATGCAATTTCCTGAAATCGAATACTAATGATTACTCATCGTCCATCTTTTGCTTGATCATATCACCGATCGTAGCAGCTGCAGGCGCTGAGCTTTGGTAATCGCTCATTGCTTCTTTCTGCTCGTCTTGATCTTTCGCTTTGATCGACAAGGTAATAGCACGGTTCTTCTTATCGATACCAACAAACTTGGCTTCAACAGCATCACCTTCTTTCATTACTTCACGTGCATCGTCAACACGGTCACGAGCGATGTCAGCAACACGAATGATACCTTCAACACCATCACCTAGATCAATAGTAACCACTTTGGCTTCTACTTTCTTCACGGTACCTGTGATAATGCTGCCTTTATCATTTGCTGCAGCATATTCAGAGATAGGATCTTGCTCTAGCTGTTTAATACCGAGAGAAATACGCTCACGCTCAGGATCAACCGCTAAGACAACAGCCTCAACTTCATCACCTTTCTTGTATTTACGTGCTGCGTCTTCAATGTTCTCTTCCCATGAAATATCAGACATGTGAACAAGACCATCAATACCACCATCAAGACCAATGAAAACACCAAAGTCAGTGATAGATTTG
>JABHGC010000178.1 GCA_018672285.1 Methylococcales bacterium | reverse complement strand
TGACTGTAATTCTTCGAGTTTCATGATTGTATTCATTCCTTAATCATGAACGTTTTTTCGCTTATCACTCCATTTCTTTAGGCTCACTTCTCACTGGAAATAACTCATCGCTTCAGACTCATTCCTCATTGGACAAGGCTGCCTATTGACAGGGTTATGGCTCATATGTGTTTAATGGGCAATAAATCGGGGTCTTTGGTTTCAAACGGATTGTATAAACCGGTGGTGTTAACTGCTTGCATCTTGGTCTCCAAATCATTTTCTGTGTCTGTTACTGACCATTACGTGACATGTTTGAAAATAGATGCAGATAATGTTATCGAGAAAATATTGGTGATTAAAATACGACATGGATTACAGTAAAACATGAGTCGCTAAAAATGACCGTTACTATGCGGCAGCGCATAATACTGTGGGGTGGTGGATTACGGGTTTTTTAGGCACTAGCAGGTGGGGCTTCTATCTTGTAAATAGGTTTTTGAAGGCGTTTGGCGGTGTAACTTGATCTAAGCCCGAAGAGCAGAACAAGGCTTAGATCACTGTGCTGGTCAAGTTAGGCGCTGAGCTTTAACCCATGCAGAATTTATCTTCTGGGACGGTCAAGATAAATTCAAAGTTAACAAAATCGTACTTACCCTCAGCAAGTGTATTGTCAATGAGGTTAACCCCGATGCTGCCACCTTGTTTTTCTAAAAAGGCTTGTACTGCTTCCATACCAACGCCGCGCCCAGATACTTGTGTTACCGCTTCAGCCGTTGATAAGCCTGAGTGAAAAATAAGCTTCGCTACGTCTATATGTGGTGGTGTTTCGCCCTCAGGAATCAAGCCATTGGTGACGGCTTTTTCATACACTTTGTGCAGCGCAAGCCCTCGGCCATCATCTTTGATGCGGATCACTGCGTGGTCACCATTATCTATGGCTTCAAACAGAATGGTGCCTGCTTCAGGTTTGCCTGCGGCAACGCGGTCTTCACCGGACTCAATGCCGTGGTCTACACAGTTACGCACAATGTGCATAAAGGAGCTTTTGAGTGGCTCTGCAATCTGGTGGCTAAAGTGTGCACCATGATCTTGTAAATCGAAAATAGGTTTTGGTTTTCCTAGTTCTTTTGCTAAGGAGAACACGGAATCCATTGCGCCTGAAGATAAACGCTCTAACGGGATTTGGCCAACCCGTTTCAGTCGTTTGAATATGTCAGCCATTAGCGGACTGTTCGCGCTTTCTTCTTGTGTGAGTGCTTTTAAGCTCTCAAGTTCATCTTGTGCGATAAAGGTGCCGCGGCTGGTGAGTTGATCTGCAGAACGGCCTTTTCGACCTAACTTATCTGAGTTGATGTCATCGTATTTTTTAATGACCGTTTCAGCAAGGTCTAGCTCTTCCAGTAAGATGGTTTCATCCCATACTGCATCCGGGTCTTTTCTAAGGTTGTCGTAGCGTTGCTCAACTTCATGGATGGTATCCGTTAAGTTGACAAGCTCATAGGTTCTAGAGTTACCTTTAATGGTATGCATGTTACGGAATAGGGCGGTTAATGTGTCTGGGTCTTTTTCTTTGGTTTCTTTAACGATTTTACGGTTATCGTTAATGTATTCGTATGAGGTCTCGATAAAGCTGTTGAATTTCTCCATAGAGATTTTCAAAATTTGGCTGATAATATCCAGTTCAACACGTTGTTTATCGGCTTCAATGGCTAAGCGTCTTTCTTCGGTCACGTCTTGAGCAATAACCAATATTTTCTCGATAACATCATCTGCATCTAGAATAGGCACCCATTCTAATTGGATGACTTTCATGGCATCGCCTTCACCGCGTTGAATCTCAGTGGCGAGCAAGTGGCTGTTGAAATCATATTGCATTTCATCTTCGCCAATAATCGCAGATAGGCCAACTTCAACTTGGTCTTTTGAGTCAGCGCCTAAGTTAGAACCTTCAAATAAAAGTTCCATGACACTTCGGCCTGCAATGTCTTTTGTATCCAAAATGTCTTCTAAAAAGCGAGAGTACTCTGGATGAACAACGCTACCAGGGATAACCGTGAAGACACCTTGCTTCATGTTATGCAGCATGTTGTTAATATCAGCTGTTTTTTCTGCTAACTGTGCTTCTTGTTGTTTACGTATGGATATGTCTGCGTGGTAACCTGCTAAGCGATAGGGTTCTTCTTCGCCAGGGCGTTTTGCGCTGATGCCTCGAGCTTCTACCCATAGGTAGTTCTCATCTTTCTGCTTCATTCTATACTGTAAGAGGTAGCTTTCAGTATTACCTTCCATGTATTCAGACCAAACTTCGAGCATTTCGCCGAGGTCATCTTCATGGACTAGATCAATAATAGTGCTAAATGCAGCAGGTAGTTCACCTGGTGTGTAACCAAGCATTTCTGATGAGCGATCTGAAAAATAAAATTCTCCAGACTCCATGTCCCAGTCCCAAGTACCATCGGGTGAGCCGCTGAGTAAGAACATAAAACGTTCTAGTAATACTTCGTTCTCTTTGATCTCTTCTGGGGTTAATTCTTTTTTGCTCTCAGACACGGTAACTCCTGGCTTTATAACTTAATTGATAGGTACGAGAGTACTACGCTTTAAACACCAACAATTTTTTTAACATGAGCTAGAACACTGGGGCCATTAAAGGGTTTTACAATCCAACCTTTTACGCCAGCTTCTTTGCCTCGACCTTTCATGTTTGGGTCGTTCTCTGTGGTCAGCATGATGATCGTGACAGGGTTTTTTAAATCACTACGGATTTTTTCAACCATGGTTAAACCATCCATGACGGGCATGTTTACATCAGCAAAAACCAGCTTGACGGCAGGGTCGCCCTTTAATTTCTCTAGGCCATCTTTACCGTCATAGGCGGTAAGAACGGTGATGCCATTGTCTGTAAAGAAGCTACTTACTTCGTTTCGGACCGCAGCTGAGTCATCTACTACTAATACGTGTGCCATGTTCTTTTTTCCTATCTCAAGTATAGAGTTAAGTATAGTTCAATTAATCTTTCT
>JABHGC010000102.1 GCA_018672285.1 Methylococcales bacterium | reverse complement strand
GTTGTTATTATTGGGTTTGATGTTGTCTGCTTTCATGTTTTGACACCTCCTTTGGTTCGAGAACCGAACCACCAAAGTACGATTGTTGTGGTGATGTAGAGCAAGCTGTCGATGACGCCAGCCAGCATGCCCGTGGCTTGATTGGTGCTCATGCCCTCAATGCCGCCGACTAGATGCATGATCTGTAAGTAAATCAACGTGACTACTAACATCATGTAGATGGTAAGCGTTGGCCGAACTAAGCCGCGAATGACATCGACCCAGACAAACCACTTACTGTTGGCAGCGGTTCGACCAGTCGCATATTGAGCTCGATCAGCATCAAAGCTTTTCTGCAATACGTCAGAAGCTGCTATTTCTTGCAGTGCTTGTGATTCCGTTTCAGCTATTTTAAGCCGCCCCTGAATCTCAAGTTTGGTCATTGCTTGATCTAGTTCTGCCATCTTTTCATCGTGACGAAATAGTGAGTCTTGTTTCTTAAGCTCGGTCCATGATGTCAGACCTGCGCCGATTAAACCGGTGAGCCCACCCCCTAAGATGGAGCCCAATCCTGCTGCTATCGTTTCAAACATTGTGTTACCTCTAAGGTGAATGGTTGTTTGTTTAAGTGTTCTGTGAGCTTTCTAACGGTGGTTCGTGAATTAAGTACGGCCAGTTGATTGTTAAGCCAACCAACTCGACTGCCTAATAAGAGGCAGCCCCAAGTGTGAGTTATGAGTCCAAGCGAACGGTGACCTGCTAAGTTTCCAGAGTGGATAAGTATGTGAGATCGTTCAGATACGTTTTGGACTTCATAAACCCAGCCAAACTTAGGACTGCGGATTTGTTTGCAGGAGTAAATTCCTGCAGGGATTGATGATAGTGTGACTTTGTTGTCAAGCCATGGAGGTTCTAGTGCAAAGCAAAAGAATCCCGGTGCATTTAATAGTCCCAGCGTTCCATACTTGCTAGAAAATAACCTTGTGAGTTTTATTTTGATCATATTTATCCTGCTGCGTTGATCACACGTTCATTTATTTCAGGCAATAAAAAACCCGCAACCAAAATACATTGGTGCGGGTTAAAGTTATCTTCCTATGGTTTCACATTCTACGGTATTTTTTGGTCACAAAAAAGGGCTTTTCTGCGCTTAAATGCATTTAGTGCAGAATTTTTCCTGGCACGATAGATATTCACCATTTGCACACCAGTTTATTTCAGGCAAGAAAAAACCCACAACCAAAATATATTGGTGCGGGCCAAGGGTGTCTTTCTATAGTTACACATTCTACGGTATTTTTCGGTCACAAAAAAGGGCTTTTCAGCGCTTAAATACATTTAGTGCAGAATTTTTACAAATGTTGCAGCTTTACCTTGCCTCTTCTCCATTTTGTAATGCTCCTGATAACCAGTACATAGCACGCTCCAGCATCCGCCTGTATGTCGACATGCTCAGATTTTCACCCCACTCGGTAGACAATAAAATAATCCTACCCTCATCTGTTCCTGATTGCAGATATTTGGTTTTAACTACATCCTGCAGCTTCTGGTTGCTAAGTTTTAAGATCTCAGCCTCTGTCTTGGCTACATTATCAGGTGTATAGATACTCATCGCATTGCTATTGGTTTGTTGAATGGCTGCTCCTTGTAAGCCTAATTTTTGTACACGATACTCAGCTGACGAGCTTGGGTAGCCTAAATGGGTGCCGTTTTTCTTGGCCCACTTTGCCCATTGATATAGCTCGTTATCTATCCATTGTAAGTCAGGATTACGCATGGTCAGCCTCCTTATTGAGTTTATTACCTGTGTTAGGAACAGCGTCATTGCCTTCGTTCAGCTCATCAAACAGCTTCCCATTGGCAGACAGAGCGGCCTTTTCACCTGTATATTCTTGCCAACGCTTGACGATCACATCTACAAATTTGGGATCTAGCTCGATCAGTCGTGCCTGCCGGTTAGTCTTTTCACAGGCAATCATGGTCGAACCTGAACCCCCAAATGGATCAAACACAATGTCTTGCGTTTTACTGGAGTTTTTAATCGCACGCTCGATCAGCTCCACAGGTTTCATGGTAGGGTGTAGGTCGTTACGAACTGGCTTGTTAATAAACCACACATCACTCTGGCTTCTATCACCACACCAGTAATGGTCACTGCCATCTTTCCAACCATATAGCATGGGTTCGTATTGCCGCTGATAATCACTACGCCCCATCGTGAAATGGTTCTTAGCCCAAATGATAAACGTTGACCACTTTCCTCCGGCCTCAGCGAATGCCTTTTGTAACGTATGGATCTCACTGGATGACATTGTGAGATAAATAGCGCCTTTGGTTTTCAAGAGAATGTTCAAACAAGCGTCGTATAAAAACTGTGCAAAGTCCTCCCCTAAGTTGTCGTTCATAATTTTATTGTTATTACCGCGTATTTTGTTTCGTACTGTATTGCCGTAATCCACATTATAAGGAGGATCACTCCAACACATATCAGCTAATTGATCGCCCATTAGTGTTTCTACATCATCAATAGTCGTTGCACTACCACACAATACTCTGTGCTTACCAAGTAACCACAGGTCACCTAATTTGCTCACAGGCTCTCCATCAACCTCGGGAATGACATCATCATCCGTTAAGCCCTCGTCGTCACCGAGTAACAACTGATCGAGTTCAGTGCTATCAAAACCAACCAGGTCAAGATCAAAATCCATATCTTGTAAAGCCTTCAACTCTATTCTGAGCAGCTCTTCGTCCCAACCTGCATTCTCAGCCAGTTTGTTGTCTGCCAGTGTTAATGCTTTAACCTGAGCTTCTGTTAAATGGCCCAATACAATAACGGGGACTTCAGTCATCCCTAGTTTTTTTGCCGCAAGCAAACGCCCATGACCGGCTATGATCACATTACTCCCATTCACCAGGACTGGATTGACGAAACCAAATTCACGAATAGAATCTGCTATCTGTGAAACCTGTTCATCAGAGTGGGTTCGTGCATTGTTGGTATAGGGGATGAGCTTATCTACGCTCCATTGTTCGACATTCATATTGCTACCTCCAGTACATCCGAGAAATATTCATCTAATACCCAGTCACCTAACCGCTTGGCATCGGTATCAATGATCAAGCAGATAAAACCTAAGCCACCGATTTCCATCGAGCAGTCGGTGAAATATCGTTTTAGCTGTTTGACCTCATGAACGAACCTCACATTATCGAGTAGTTTTGGACTCTTTGTGGCTTGCTTATACAGTGCTTTGGCATCATGTACCGCTTGATACAGGACTCCTGCCCATAGTCGCTTCTCAGGGTAGCTACGCTCGCCGTTTAAATTTACCTCAGGCTGCATGTCCGCAAAGGTTACTGCTTGGCTCATGCTGACACCTCCTCACAGCGCATTGTAAGGCTGTATTTTGCAGATAGCCCAACAATGCCTGCCAAGTTAATATCCAAGCCCCCAGGAATCACCCAAGTATCTCTGATGAATGATAAGCCATGACAATTGATGGCCCTGCTATCAATACAACGTTTGGGTTGGATGGATATTGATCCGAGGTGGATTATAAAGCTGTTATTAGTCAGTTGGCTTTGTGCGATACGTTTTGATTTTGAACAACGTGCGATCATTGGTAAGTCCTTTTCAGTTAGTTTTTGTAGCTCTCCTTAGTTACATACCGCTAGGAACTGAAAAGTGTACGGATATTTTTGATTTATTTTCACGCTGTTGTTTGTAGCCAGTAAGGATTGTTTTGTAGCCATTTGTAGCCAACCAAACATTTCCACTACAGGTGTTGGCATTACTTGCTTTGCGTGAACTTTGTAGCCATGTAGCCAATGTAGCCAGTAGAAACACGTGGATATTTCTGCCCTTTACCCCTGTGAATAACTTTGTTCAGAATAATCAAAGAGTTATATATATTGAATAAATATATGAGAACACTGCTTATTTTACTGACTAAAACAGATTATCGCCGAGGGGGTGGCTACAATGGCTACAAACCACTTTTTCCACATATATTTTTGCTGTTTAGATTTAAAATCAGTGACTTAAGCGAGGAAATTTTGTAGCCACTCAAGTGGCAACACATGGCTACATTTGGCTACACTTAGGATTTACTTGATATCGGTTAACACGCTTCCCCGGAAGAGGTGGCAACATTCGCAGCCAGTTCATTTCAACCATCTCATCCAGTAACACTTTAGCATCTTGCTGGTTCATTCTTGGCCTGGGTCCTGACTGACTGAGCTCTCTAATACTGAATTCAGGCTTATTTGATGTTTGTGTCCAGTGTATAATTTTGACCATAGCAGCATCATCATAAGTAACCCCTACGTTACGCTGTACCCGTATCGCCTCATCTAAGTGATACTGACCTAATGCTTGAGCCTTTTTCCAAGTACCAATATCAAGCACCGATGTATCATGATTGATGTGCTCAGGATGCTGCACCAAATGTAAGACCAATGCTGCTTTCACTGTTGCAGAGATCGCTTTACTGGCAATGTCTCTTACATCATCAAATGAGCATCCCTCTGCCATCTGCTTCTCAACTGAGTTGTGCCATTGGCGGCGCAATTCTTGTGCCTCAGGTGATAGAGTTACAATATGACAAGGCTTTGATTCATCCTCATCTTCTTTTTTTACAGTCAAAAATTGCTGCACCCAATGCTCATAGGGCAGTAATTTATCTCTATCCAAACCCTTCTCACCTTTTTCCTCAATTCTTGACCCAACTAAAGAAGGCAACCAAACTGGCCAAATACGCGCTAATGCACCAGACTCTCTTAAGGTAGGATGACAAGCAGCTTCCATATATTTATCGGGCTGCACCATCACGCACACATTTAAACAAGGGTCGATAATCATTCGGTCTTCAGGGCCACTATCATTACCCACGCGATCACGCGTAATAGTATCGCCAGAGATACCGGCTAAATAAATGGCATCACCTGTTCTACTGGCACCAGAGTATTTCCCCATAATAGAATCAAATATGGGTCTTCCCTCACCCGATAAAACAGAATAATCTCCTCCACGTTCGTGCATCCGTTGAAACAAACGCTCCTCGGTGGAGTCGGAGGTAAACATTCTCGGGTGTGGTGGCAACTCTTGCTTGGTACATTCCTCATCCGCCATCTTCTGAATGAGATACTGACGCTCTTGCTCTGAGCACTTCGCATTACTGGCTTGTTTCTTCAAGCCTACAAGTACCGACTCCAGCACTTCATTTTTGTTATTAATTTCAGCAATACGATGCTGATAATCACCTAATTGTCCTTGAACCCACTTCTCCAATGGCTGTGTCATTAACTTAAAGGGCGGGCTTTTACGCTCACCACTAGCGGCAATTAAGGCATGAAATAATGCGGGGTGATGGAATAGACCTGTCCTTTCTTCTATTTTGGCAGACTTACCAATGGCAAGCGCTGCAACTGACAAACCAATCACGGCAGGTGATGCAGCATCCACTTTCACAAACCTAGCCACCTCTTTAGCGGCTTCTTGCAAAATATTGGGTAGGCAGTGCAATGGGTAGCCCGATACTTTTTGCTCAGTATGACTATGTAAAGGTTCAGGGTTTGGCCATTGCATGGGGTCATTAGTCTTGTGGCTCTTCTGCGGTGTTGAAATCATTCCAGTTGCTCGTCATAATGTTGTTCCTTTTTGCTGTGTATGTGGGTCAGTATCTAGGGTTGTGTCTCAGGCCTGGTCGTCAAACTTGGGCCTGAGCACGTTTATTT
>JABHGC010000182.1 GCA_018672285.1 Methylococcales bacterium | reverse complement strand
CTACAGCGTGGTGAAGAAGTGCTTACTCGTAAAGACCCAAGGCACCGATCAAATAATGTAGAAAATCAGGCGCAATCAGCTGTACAACCAAATCAAACCAACATAAAAATTGTTAATGTGATTGATCCTTCCGTTGTGCATGATTACATGTCTTCGAGCCAAGGTGAGCGTGTGATACTTAATGTCCTGCAGAAGAACCCTCGCATTATTCAACAGGTTGTTTCTTGACGCGTGTTGAGCGCAACAAGGCCGTCGAGTCTAAAAGGTGGCTTTTTGCATTTCTAAATACACCTTGTTATCTGCTGTCCCTAGTAGCTTTCTGCCACCTTTGAACAATGCAATGAAGGTGACTCTTTTTTTATTTTTAGAAAGTAGTCCTGCAAGCAGGCCTAATGGGCCAAGCAAAGCCACTCCAGCAGCACTCCAACCAACAGTACCGGCTAGAGTTTTAACATTTTCCTCTGAGGCAATTGATACTGACTCTAGGTTAGAGACATAGATTTGTTTTCCTGGTACTGAAAATAAAACCCCATCAAAAAAGCCAGTACCTTTTCCAAAACTTCCTGCATGAATATCAAATTTCATGTTTATTCCTTTATATAAATTTGTAAATTAATGTTGGCTAGTTTTTTAACAGCTTTAAAGCCTTTAGTTTTTAAAAAAATCTATGTTATGTGTAAAGTTGTTCATTGAATCTGAAGGGTCAAGTAAGTCGAAATTAAGTTTGCGAATAGTAGAAAATGGAATAAGAACTGAGATAATTGGTTCGGCTTTTGTGTACAGCATTAATAGAGCGTAGTGCTCCTTTGCATCCCATGATTTTACTCTAATATTTCGGCTTGACATAGAGTATCTAGATAAAAAAATTATGTCAACAAAATAAATTTATAATAAAAATATTAACTTCTAAATTTAAATTTCTAGAGGAATTTATATATGAACAAAAATCATCAAAAATGTGTTTATAAGATAGTTAAGCTAAAATCATCGCCTCTAGCATTAGAGGGCGAGTTATTCTACAGACATTCATGCATCATTAAGAAAGTAGTATCATAATGACATTTGAGCAAGCAGAGGCCTCAGATTACCAAGATTTATTAGTGCGATTAAGGGCGTTCGCTAGATTACATGGCTGGCAGGTAAAGCGGTGGCAGAAAAACGATGAATATGAACTAATACTTCAAGGCCGTGGTATTTCAGGCCAAGATCAGATTTTTGTTGGTATAAAAACCTATTCAGATACCGGTCAAGATTATTTCAACTGGCAATTACAAGGGATGGTTGGCTTTGATGACAGCTATTCTTTTGAAGAACAGCCAGGTGTAATCACACAAGAACCTCCGTCATTAGCGCTTTGGAACAAATCCATTCCGTATTGGTTAGTCGTGAATTCCAGTCGTATTATCCTCGTTGCTAAGGTCTCAACTGTATATGTGAGCATGTATCTTGGGTTTCTAAAAGTATACGGCACACCAGGTCAGTACCCCTACCCTTTAACCATTGGCGGTAGCCTAACTCAAAACCCCAAAAGCCAAAGCGTGAAGAATTACCGCTGGTCAAATACCCTAGGCGAACACAGAAGCTTTGTAGACCCAGGTTTAAATAATGATGAAACCGGTGCGACCGTGTATCAGAGAAACCCTTCTGGGTTCTGGCAGTCTTACGGCAATCGAAAATTCGACGACCAACGTATTTACTATGGTGAGCACTACCATCATATCTGGCCAACCGTGAATGAATCTGCACTGCAAATACGAGAAGGCTTGAGTGGTGAGCGTATGTTGTTCCCCTTAGTCATGTATGAGCGTGAGAACTTTCGAGCTAATACAGCAAAGAATGTCTGGGGTGAGTTCGATGGTTGCTATTTTGTCTCAGGCTTTGGTGTGTCAGCAGAAGATACCATCACGATAGGCTCTGATGACTATCTCATTGTGCCTAACATTCACCGCACAGGCGTAAGCGATTACTGGGCGTTAAAGCTGGCTTAACCTTTTCGAGTAAAAAATCATGGCATTTCAAACTGGCACAGTAAATCATTCAATTGAACTACTGGACACCTTTCGCGTGTTTCTTGTGGCACAAGGCTGGGTTATTGATAGCACACAGGATATTCCTGAAGGCAAACTATTACACATTAGTAAAGAAAATCACTTCATGCATTTCCGCGCGGTCAATGAGCCTCCAAGCAATAATTTTTACCGCTATCAAGCCAACAGCATCGCAATGGTTATGAGTGATGCAGCGGATACCACAACAGAATTTCAAAAGCTGAACCCAAATACAAAGCAAATCCCCATCATTGATACAATTCAAAAAGGCCCATTTCGGTACTGGTTATTTCACCTAGAAAACCCACTGGTGGTATTTTGCATTTTAGAGTACGAAGCG
>JABHGC010000284.1 GCA_018672285.1 Methylococcales bacterium | reverse complement strand
TTGGTGTGCCTGCTTCTGCTTTTTTCAATATCGCGATGATTTGACTGTCGCTATAACGTGATTTTTTCATGTAGATTCTCCTGGTCAAATATTACTGGAAAATTCTACTTTCAACCTCCGTTAATTTTCGGGGGGATTACCGGTCGACTAATTATATTATTCGGATTTTCAACATATGCAGATATTCATATATGACCACTTGTCGTGAAAATACACCAGCACATCATCGTTTACTAATTTAGGCATGGTTTGTGCTTCAATATCTTTATAAATTAACTAGAGGGATATATCTTTATGTCAATATCATTTTTTTGTAAATATATAATCGCACCTGCACTTTTGATTTCATCCTCACTTTCTCACGCCGATATCATTTCAATTGATGACTCAGTATTTGGGGATGACAGCATTACACTGGATACTGTTCGAGCACTCGAATTTTTGGATGTAACAATTACCCAAGGTCAATCAATTGATAACGTTCAAAGCCAGCTTGATGGAGGTCGTTTTGACGGGTTTAAGATTGCGACATTCCTTCAAGTATCAACTTTATTTAACGATTTCACTCAAGTTGCTCCTTACCCTGATAATAGTGATATTACACAACGCGTATTCATAGACCACGAATTATCTGATCAAGATGTTTTTACTAATTTTATCAATACTGTAGGCAATACTCAGCAGTCTCGCGCCCCATTCTCATTTGCAACAGTGGGCCTTATAATCGATCCTATTCTTCCAGATGGTGTCGTAGCTCGCCTTGCATTTGAAAGTAGGCCTGGCATTTTAGATGCCGTGCCAAGAACCTCTGTATTCCCTTTTTTCGATGAAACGACAATTCTTTCAGATGCCGGCGTATTTTTAGTTCGTGATGCTCTACCATCTGCAAATGTCCCAGAACCCTCTACAATCCTTTTATTTTCGCTAGGGTTATTAGGTGCGTCACGTAAAATATTAAAGTGTAAGTAAGCTCAATTGACTGACTGTCTGCTTTAGAGCTAAATGAGCTAAATCCGTTGGCCTTTGATTTTTCTTCAAAGAAGGGTTTAGTGATAATAACTGGATTAACCAGATAAGAGTGAGCGGTCCACTTTCTAAGAATGCGAACCTTAATTTTTGGTATTGAATAATTTAGCGGCAGGGTTTTGTGTTGCTTGCCCATGGCGATAGTATGAAAAAAATGTTTTAACGTCTTTATGATTTGAAAGCGCCATAGACTCCTGTGGTGAAATGCCTTGCCGTGCACTTTCTGTGCAAAAACCGCTGCGAATAGAGTGAGCACTTAAGTCAAGAGATTGCAGGCCTGCCTTTTCTTGAATTCTTTTAATGATTTGCCTGACACCTGCAGCTGATAAAGGTTTCTTGATTTGTTCCCAGCGGTTGATGCTCCTAAAGATATGACCTTCTTGTATACCCGATTGAAAAATCCAAGTATCAAGCCATTCGGCAACTTCTCCTAAAATGGGGACAACCAACGCGTCATCACTAACTGTATGTGTTTTAGAAGCATGTATATGCCATTCAAAGGCAATAGCATCATTAATGACCCGTGGTTTTAAATCATTAAACTGCATGGCGACAATCTCACTTCTACGACGCCCACCAGACACAAGTGCGGCACCAATTAAAGCGCGATCCCTTAAATCTTGCAGTGAATTAGAAGCACATACTGCGATAAGTTGCTCAAAGACATCTTTGGTCATGGCATCTTTTTTCGTGGGTTTATTGATGCTATGGCCACGTGCACGTTTTAACATTTCTTTAATGACAGGATGGTAGACATCGTGATCTTTAAATCCTGCAACTGTATGCGCTTTGGAAAGTGAGCTTAATCGGCGTTTAATGGTATTGAGTTTGTGGTGGCCAGGTTTAAATTTAAAGCCTTTCCTTGTTACTGGAGCCCCCTGTGACAGCATTAAGTCTTCAGTATGCTCATTCATACCCACGGTAACGCCAGATGTGGTTTCAAACCCTAAATGGTCTGTGACAAAAGTTTGTATAACAGGGTAGGGGACAGGGTAGTCCTGGATATCAGGAAAAACGATAGCGCACCAGTGCCAAAAATACCGTAGGTCACTGACTAATGCTCGAATGCTGTTTTGAGGTGTTCCTTGCTGAATGAGTTTTTTAACAATGTCATCGGACTCATTGACTTTAACTTGAGCCTGCACTGATAGCGCATGATAATCTGAGTGATCATTCATATCAAAATTGACCCGAGCGAGAGATAAGTAAGGTAACACCTAATAATATAAACACATATTTCACCGAAACCGTCATATTCAACGTTGTCTAAGTATGACTGACAGTGTAACAAGGAATGTCACACAATCAACATAGGATTAACAAAGCCGGTATACGTCTTGTATATTAGAGGTTTCTAAATATATAAATAGGGTGGTTAACCATGCTAAATCTCAGCTCAAGCTAGATATTCAACCTGTATTAGTGATCTTTTAAATGCTTTGCATTATCAGGAATATACCGTTTACCGCATGACTTCATAATAGCCTTGTACAAGGCTATACGCCTTTTAACCACTTCTTTGACTGATAAGTAGGTTTTTTCAGCACCATATTTTTGGTCATAAAATAGATAACCATTATCCATATATTCTTGTAAGTCCAACGACGATTTTTCACAAGCGACACGATGATCCTTTTTGTCTTTAGCCAGAGCTTGCTTTTGTTCTTTTTCAAATTGGCGTTCTTCCTGGAGCGCTCGTAAATGATCTTTTAATGATTGAAGTCGGGATTTATTTTGAGCGATCGTCTCTTGGCTTTGTTTGGTGTAACGTAGGTCAATTGTTTGTTCATTACTAGCGTTACCCGTTTGGCATTTCTGATACTTAGTGACGCCATGATCATCCGTTACTTTACAAACTGCAGCAGTGACAAAATTTGAATAACCAAATAGGCTAATTAGTGTGATTGACAAAATCCATAGAGAACGCATAACAATATAACCCCGTTTATTAGGGTTGTATTATATAAGCTCAAGCTCAAGAATTAAATAGTTTATTATTAATATAGAAATAAACAAATAAATATTATTTGATATTAAATACACATGCACAGTGAGCCATCGGAAGCGCTAAAACGTCCATTTTATAACAAACGATAATGGTGGATTATCGTTTGTTATAAGGGCGAGTTATTAATATTCCAAATTTAATACGTATGGCAATTATAATGTATCACATGCTATATAAGAATACAGCCAATTATTCTCTATCGTTATATGAAAATTGAAATTTTTAAGTGTACTGGCGCAATTTACGGGTTAAAAATTAGAACCAAGTTGTTAGTACGTTGTGAGTGTGTTTTGCCATTGCGGTTGATTGCTTTTCCAGGGCTTTTTGAAGGGTTTGGGTATGGGGCCTAACCAACCAGGGTACTTGGCGAGTGTCTTTTTTGTAATTGGGAAAACCGGAAGCAAAATGTGCTCATCCACTTTTTTATCCAGTAAAATTTTATAAGCAGTTTTCATGGATTCAGCACCTAATGGCCCACAAAATTGAGCAGAATCGATTCTGGGGTTAGGCCACTGTGAAATTTGTTTAACTGACGTTGGATCGCCGTCAATTGATGCGATGACAACTTCATGCCGGCGATTGTTCTGTAATGCTTCGATAACCGCAAGCCCCCCGCCATCATTGACTGTAAAAAGAACGTCAAAAGACCCTTTTTCGGGGAAGTCGTTTAAAATTTTCTTAGCGACAATAGCACCTGCCGTCGGCTCGACGGCTTCGTAGGTTTTAGTCAGCTGAAAAGGCTGGTGATGCTCGCCAAGCGCATCAAGAAAGCCATCCACTCTTTCTACAGTAGAAGATACATGAGGATACTCAACTAATATAATACGAAGAATTTGATCATCGGCGAATTGGCTAGCAACGAATTCACCATTATAAAATCCGGCCTGATAATTATGAGAGGTGAGGTACGCACTCAACTTCCCTTTCGCGATATATTGGTCATAGGCAACAACGGGGATATTTTTATCATTGGCAGCAATAAGCGATTGACTAAGTGCAACACTGTCTGTTGGTTGAGCGATGATTAAGTCAACATTGTTCTCTATCAACGCATTCATTTGCTGAATTTGATTTTCAATCCCTTTGCTGCCATTTCCTGCGACATGAGGGACTAACTTCACGGTTGGTAAGCCATTTTCTTGGCTAAGTTTGTTAATTCTGGCCGCTTCAGCTTCAAGGCCTTGGCGCATAGCGACTTGCCCGGGAATATCCATGGACCAGTACAACACCCCAACTTCAAATTCAGAAGGCAATTTATTGGCATGTGCAAAGGAAGCTATAGTCAGTGAGAAAGAGAACAAGAACAGTGCGTTGAAAACTTTCATTGTTTTGCCCAGGGTCTTTTCTAAAATGAGGATGATACAGGTCTATACTATAAGGAATAACCCTTTTTAAATCCATATAATTGAGCCTTATAATGCCTTTCGCACAAGCTTATAGTGATATTAGAATGTTGATTTCACGAACAGAATCTGTCATTCAGCATCAAACAAAAGCCATTGAATTACTCACTGCAGCCGCGTTATGTGGCGCGCATGTATTAATTGAAGATGTTCCTGGTACCGGTAAAACTACCCTAGCAAAGATATTCTCCCATTTACTTCAATTAGAATTTCAGAGAATTCAATTTACACCCGATTTACTGCCGTCTGATATTTTAGGGGTGTCTATTTACCACCCAGGTGATAAGCAATTTGAATTACATAAGGGCCCTATTTTTAGTCAGGTTTTATTGGCCGATGAAATTAACCGCGCCTCACCTAGAACTCAGTCTGCGCTCCTTGAAGCCATGGCAGAAAAACAGGTAACCATAGAAAGGGAACAGTATCCGCTAGACGACCATTTTTTTGTCATTGCGACTCAAAACCCGACTGAGTCACAAGGCACATACCCATTACCAGAAGCGCAAATGGATCGGTTTGGGATACGCATAACTTTGGGATATATACCGGCTGAAGCTGAAACAAAAATGTTAGCGCAGCAACTACAAATCGCTGACCTGCAGATACCTGTAAAACCTTGTTTAAGCCTTCAACGATTAACAGAGCTCAGAAAATGTGTTCGAGAGGTTCAGATCAGTGAATCTATGCTCCGCTATATTGTTGATTTAGTACAAAAAACGAGACAGTTAGACACGGTGCAATTAGGCGCGAGTTCTCGTGCTGCCATTATCTGGGCAAAAATGGCGCAAGCCATGGCATTAATACAGGAGCAGCAATGTGTCACGCCTGATCATGTTCAAAAAATCGCAGTCCCAATATTGGCGCATCGGTTACACCTCAATGCAGAAGCATTATATGCAGGAGAGTCCTGCCAACAAGCGGTGCAAGATGTTCTTGCACAAACACCAATACCGGATTAACGGCTAATGCGTAGCTTAATCTGTTTTCAATTCAAAATATTTTATCAACTGAGTCAGTGGTATAAGCATCACTTCACTGTGACAGGTTATTGGGTCATTGGGGGTATGCTACTCGCTCTTATGGTGGGTATAAATACGAGAATTTCTTTTGGCAGCCAAATTTTTGCTTTTCTATTAGTATCAACCATACTCGATGCGGTTTTCTCGCTCTACTTTAAACCCAAATTATTGATTAAAAGAGTGCTGCCAACGTTCACAACGAGCGGGGATTCGATTCGCTATCATTTTGAGGTTGAAAACCTGAGTGCATACGCGGAATCAGGTATCACCATAGAAGATGATTTTGGTTTAAAAATACCAGGAAAACGCGCATTCAAGCACTACATTGACCCATTGGACAAACAAAGAAACTGGTTTGACCGTAAAGTAGGGTATCCAAAATGGCTTGGTTTAGTTCGTCTGAAAAGAGGGGCTGATATTGAAAAAGGAACAATCACAACAATCCTCGCCAACCAGAGCCAAACGGTTCCTGCCAAATTGACGACAATTAAAAGAGGACTAGTTCAATTTGAAGGGTATCTCATTAAGCGCCCTGGCCCTCTTGGTATTTTTAATGCGGTAAGGCGAGTGCCAGACCAAGGTCAGCTATTGGTGTTACCGACCCGCTACCCTGTTGCATCACTTGATCTTCAAGGTCAGTCTGCTCACCAACCCATTGGTAGTATTCCTGCAACTTGTATTATGGGTGGTGCTCATGAGTTTTTTGGGTTGAGAGAATATCAGCCTGGTGACGCCAAAAGAGATATTCACTGGAAAAGCTGGGCGAAAACAGGCAAACCTGTTATCAAGGAATATCGTCCTGAGCACATGGTGCGGCATGGTTTGGTGCTGGATACCTCCGTTAGCGCTGAATTTCACGCAGAATTTGAAACGGGAATTTCTATTGCAGCCTCTTACCTATGCACACTGGATACGAAAGAGTCATTGTTAGACCTTATCTTTATCGGTACTCAAGCGTTTCAATTTACGCTTGGCCAAGGTTTTACAAGTAGTACTGAGGTCTTAAAAGTGCTCGCCACGGTTAAACGCTCAGAACCTGATAATATTGATCGATTGGCTTCCTTGGTCACCCAACATAGCGACCAATTGTCAGGCTGTATATTACTGCTGTCGTGTTGGGATGAAAAAAGACAAAAATTGGTCAATCAGTTGCAGTTCCGGCATATCAAAGTGTTGGTGTTAATTGTGACGACGAACCCGATCAAGCCCCAACCCAATATTTATGTACTTAACCCTGCTGACCCAATGAAAGTATTGTCCAAACTAGGGAAAGCGGATGGCTAAAGAAAATAGCGTTCCTGCCACATTACTTTCTGTCACGTTTTTGCTGTGGGGCTGGCAAATTGGCATGTGGTTTTTCACCGTCATCTTTTCTGCGGTTATCATCGGCGCGCCCTATTTTCAATGGCGTTTTCACCTATCAGAAAAAGATCTCCATCGAATGGTTGATATAACGTCACTCCTGTTTATCGCTACGACGATATATGTGGCCATTACATTTCCACCCGCTCAAGCTGTTTTCGTCGTCACGCAGTGGTTACCGGTTATCCTTTTTCCTCTATTGGTCGTGCAGCTTTATTCGAATATTAAAGCCATTCCACTCTCCGCATTATCAATGCATTTAAGGAGAAACAAGCGCACCTGTAAAACACTGGATATGAGCAACGTTTTGTTTATTATGTGCCTCGTTGCTGCAAGTACAGGTAATCAAAAGAGCGATTATTTTTTTATCGCAATATTTTTTATATTTTCATGGTTTTTTTGGCTCAAAAGAAACCCGAGGTTTAATCGGGCAATATGGGTGTTGCTCATGCCAATCATTCTTTTTTGTAGTCACCTAGTGAACCAAGAAATTGGACAGTTTCAGCGCTATTTAGAAAATGTAGCCCCAGAATGGTATCTAAAGTTCTTTAGTGCGAAGGCCGATCCATACCACAGATCAACAGCCTTAGGCTATATTGGGGAGTTAAAATTATCAGACCGCATTATGTTGCGGGTCAAATCAAGCACCCCACCTCCACCATTACTCAGAGTCGCTAGCTACAACCGCTTTGGTGGTGATTTTTGGAGCGCTCGAACCGGTGGATTTGAGGTGTCTACATTTTCAAAGCCACAAACAACAGGCTCTTCACTGCATAAAATCTCGATCATGATGGATTTAGATGATGGTGAAGCGGTTTTACCTCTCCCTCTAGGGACTCAACATATATGGAATTTACCCGCTGAGACTATCAGCAAAAACCCGCTTGGTGCCGTAAAAGTAGAAAATGGTCCTGATATTTCTATGTTTAATGTGGCATATGATGTGAGTGCCGCAACCCAGTATTTACCGACTGCCGATGACTTAAGTGTCCCCTCTTTTTATCATCAAGTTATTGATGAATTTATTGTGAAGTATGGCCTTAAGAACACACCTAAAGCCCAACTTATGGCTAAAATAGATCAGATATTCACACAAGATTATCGATATACTTTAAATTTAAGTAACGGGTTTGATCAGCCTGTGAATCAATTTTTAAGTAAGACAAAATCTGGCCATTGTGAGTTTTTTGCGACATCGACAGTCCTTATATTAAGACGACTTGGCATACCAACCCGTTATGCATCGGGCTTTGCAGTGCAGGAATACAGTGACTTAGAGTCGCTATATGTTGTTCGAGCAAAACATGCACATGCTTGGGCGCTGAGCTTTCAAAACGGACACTGGCAAGACGTAGACACAACGCCTCCAGACTGGTCTATACTTGATGGAGGGCCACCAGCTAGTCGCTGGATAACGGATATGTGGTCTTGGCTTGTCGCTGAATTTGACCGTTTGAGAATGACAGAAAAAAACAATACAATACCTTATTGGATGATCATTTTTTTATTGCCTCTAACCTGGTTTCTAAGAAAGAAATTTAAGGGAATGAAAATGATTCCTTGGCAAAAAAAAATACCTCAAAACCCTCACGAGTTGACACCTTTATTAGGCGCATTACGACAGTACCAAGTCGAGCGACAATCGGGTGAAACCTTAATGCAATTGGCACTAAGAGCGCAGGCAGTACCAGGGTTACCGGAAAAGCGTTTATTGATCATGGTCATGAAAGCTTATTATGCTTTCTTGTATTGTAAGAAGGAAAACGCAGAAACGACTGACTACAAAAACCTAATGGCAAAGTGGTTAAAAGTTCACAACACATAAAGTAATAAAAGCTTCAAATATGACTGAATTACAAGATGTTCAACAAGTTCTGCCCATTCTTGAGACACTAACAGAAGGTGTTTTGTTGGTAGATCAAAAAAGCAATATTCACTACGCGAATAAATCGTGTGAATCTCTTTTTGGTTATTTTCCTGGAGAACTCACAGGGCAACCACTGAACCTTCTTTTACCACGCTCAATAAGACCCAATCATCATAAAAATGTTAATGAGTATCATAGTTCTAAGCAAGTACCAAGGCACATGAGTGACCGCCCCATTCTGTCTGCAGTGAGGAAAAATGGTGACCCTTTGAAAGTCTCTGTTTCTCTAAGTAATGTAGTGCTAGACGGTGTCAATTACAGTGCTGCTGTTATTAGTAACGCTCAAATGATCGCTACCTCAGAGGCTAATATCCTCAGAGAGCTTGCCGAAAAAGATGCGCTAACGGGTTTAGTCAATCGCGTTTTTTTATCAAAAACCATACAGAACCATATGGATGAAAATGGTGTTTTTACCATGCTGTTTTTAGACTTGAACAAATTCAAGCCCATTAATGATGAGTTCGGCCACGGAATGGGTGACCATATATTAATTCAAGTTGCTAAAAGGCTTTGTGGGCATATTCGAACAGGAGATTGTGTTGCCAGAATTGGTGGAGATGAGTTCGTATTATTGATTAAAAATTTAGATCAATGCTCTAGAATCCGTAGTCTATGCGAAGAAATTGCACACTCAATATCCATGCCCATTACGTGTTCAGGTAATACACTTAATGTGGGGGTTAGCATAGGTGCAGCAATCTTTCCCATTCATGGTAACGATGAAAAAAGCATTTTGAAAGCAGCCGATACGGCCATGTATCAAGCTAAAAACACCCAGCAACCTTATGCGATTTACAGCTTAGACGAAGCTATGACTGACGGTTAACCATCCAAGCTGAAAAAACGTTTAAAAAAACCTTAAAGCCTTCTAGGTGTTGCTCAGGAAAGTGGTATTTATCTGCATTTTCAAGCGTGGCAAAAAAGCAGCCTAACCACACCTGTCGAGCAGCTTCATCAATGGTAAAACTCATGTGCAGTCGGCGCATCATTGGAGCGCCATACAGCTCTTGATACAATGGTGGGCCACCAAGTAAATTGACAAAAAAAGCAGCAGATTTATCAGCAGAAAGTGTTAAATCTCCAGGAAACATCCCTTTAATACTAGACTGCCCTAAGCGCTGATAAAAATCTCTTATCATCGCAAAAATATTGTCTTGCCCCATTAGCCCATAGATTTCTTGGCTAGGTGATGAGCCTTGTGGCGGACCTCCTGCAGGCACATATATTTCAGCCATTTTCATTCCTCATTGAATATTCTCGAGAATCATACCGTTTTAAGGTCGGCTCGTCACTGAACTCTTGGGTAAAAAAGTACTCTTAGTAATTGACCTGAAGAACCAATTCCTTACAATGCAAAAACGTATGATTTTGAATGTTTATAAAAAGAGAAACTATGTCTAACCTTGATGAATTTAACCGGCTAAAAGCATTTGTTTCCAGTCAAATTATTGGCCAAAAAGAATTAATAGACCGCTTACTCATTGCCCTGCTAGCTAACGGCCATTTATTAGTAGAAGGTGCACCAGGGCTGGCAAAAACACGAGCCGTTAAATCTTTGTGCGATGGAATTGAAGGTGATTTTCATCGGGTGCAGTTTATTCCAGACTTGCTGCCAGCTGATTTAACGGGCACTGAAGTTTACCGGCCTCAAGATGGCAGTTTTCAGTTTCAGCAAGGTCCGCTCTTCCATAACATGATATTGGCAGATGAAATTAACCGCGCACCTGCAAAAGTACAATCCGCATTACTAGAAGCGATGGGTGAGCGGCAAATAACCGTTGCAGGTACAACTTACCCATTACCTGAGTTATTTCTTGTGATGGCAACACAGAACCCCATAGAACAAGAGGGAACCTACCCGCTACCCGAAGCACAATTAGACCGGTTCTTGATGCACATTATGATTGACTACCCGAAAGCCGATGAAGAGGCACAAATACTTGAATTATTCAGGCGGGAAGCAAGGCGTGACTTTGCAAAGCAGAAAGTAGATTTCGTCAAAGTGTCACAAGATGCATTATTTGAAGCGCGAGATGAAGTACTCAACTTACACATGGCAGACAACCTACAGCAATACCTTGTTCAGTTAATTCTTGCAACACGAAACCCGGGGGCATATGGTTCTGAGATAGCTGACTGGGTTCAATATGGTGCTAGCCCTAGAGCCACCATTTCACTTGATATGTGCGCTCGATCACATGCATGGCTTGCCGGTCGTGATTTTGTCACACCCGATGACATTCAAAGTATGGCGTATGATGTGCTACGACACAGAGTACTGCTGCGTTATGAAGCACAAGCTGAAGGTGTCACAGTCGACGATTTTGTTAGTAAGCTAATCCAACTTGTCGCGGTGCCATGACCCAACACGATGGCATTACCCATGTTAACTTAAAAACTTTAATTGGTTTGCAAGCGCTCGGCCGTATGCGTCGCCCGACTAAAACAGCCATAAAATCACCGCTTCAAGGTGGCTATCGGTCAAAGTTTAAAGCACGTGGCATGGAGTTTTCTGAGTCAAGAGAATATCAGCCCGGTGATGACGTACGCGCCATTGATTGGCGGGTAACAGCACGCACTGGAAAAACACACACAAAGCTCTTTGAAGAAGAGAGAGAGCGCCCTGTTTTTTGCTTGGTGGACTATCGTCAGTCGATGTTTTTTGCAACTCAAGGGCGGTTAAAGTCTGTATTGGCAGCGGAAGTTGCTGCGCTTATTGGCTGGAGGGCACATTTTGCAGGGGATAAAATTGGCGGCATTATTTTCTCCGATACTGTACACACTGAAACTAAACCCGCTAGAGGGCAAGCTGCAGTACTCCATTGGATTCACCAATTATCTAAACATGCCGCATGGGAAGACAATCACCCTACAGATCATTCAGAAGATGCCTTAACAGCAGCACTTGTTCGGCTTAGAAAAGTCGCATTACCCGGTAGCTTGATTTATATTTTATCTGATTTTAGGTTGCTAACAGCCCAGGCAGAAAAGCAACTCACCCTGCTTTCACAGCATAATCACCTTGTTCTCACACATTTGTATGATCCGTTTGAACAAACATTACCACAAAAAGGCCATTATCCGATTGAGTATGCAGGTCAGACTGCTGTTATCCATGCGAGCCAATCTCGGTATCGGAAAAACTATACCGCAAAATTTTCAGATAAAATGACGTCTTTGTCTCAGTTGTCAATAAAGCTTGGAGGCCAATTTAACTCACTAGATACCACTTCAGCCATTGAGGAGATTTTGTAGTGAATTCAACGCCGCCAGAGATGTTAATACACCTACCAGATGCTATATCGTGGTGGCCACTAGCCATTGGCTGGTGGCTTATTATTCCTGTTATCGCATTCAGCCTTATCATTTTAATACGGTTCTTGATTGCCAGGTATCGCCGGCAAAAACCGATGAAAGCCGCTTTGAAGCAACTTAAAAACATACAGACCAACCACCAGAAAAATCAGAATGATTTAGAGTTAATGCAGCAGTTATCGATATTACTTCGCCAAGCAGCACTCTCTTATTTTGGCCGGGCATCAGTGGCAGGGTTAACAGGTGAACGCTGGTTATCCTATATTGATCAATACAGCTCTACCCCCTATTTTACACGCCCTCCTGCAAATGAAATGGTCATCGCACCGTATAAAAATGAAGCCAATATTGAGGATGCAGCTAACATCATAAGTCATGTCAAAATATGGTTGAAAACAGCGAATAAGGCTGCAACATGCTAAATTTTGAGTGGCTATGGATGCTGATTTTTTTACCGTTACCGCTACTGGTCAGGTGGAAAGTAAAACCTGTTGAAGTGGAAAATAGCGCACGTTTAAAAGTCCCTTTTATTGAAGAGTTCCAACAGGAATCCTCACATTTAATGCGTATCAAGCAGAATGTATTTCTGCTAATTTTGGCGTACATTGCCTGGATATGTCTTATTATCGCTGCGGCCAAACCACAATGGGTGGGTGATATCATTGAGTTACCGATCCAAGGCCGAGACATCATGATGGCCGTCGATTTATCCGGTAGTATGAAAGAGCGTGACTTTAGACTTAATGGGCGTTATGTCAACCGATTGATTGCCACCAAAGCGGTCGCATCACAATTTATAGATAAACGTCATGGGGACCGAATTGGTTTAATCTTATTTGGTACTCAGGCGTACTTACAAGCCCCATTAACTTTTGATCGCACAACGGTGAGCACACTATTATTAGAAGCTCAGATCGGTTTGGCCGGAGAGAAAACGGCAATTGGGGATGCCATTACCCTCTCAGTAAAACGCTTATCTGCTAAGCAGGAGCTGCAACCAATCCTTATTTTATTGACGGATGGTGCTAATACAGCAGGCCAAATTGAGCCTAAAAAAGCAGCTGAACTAGCCCGATCAAAAGGCATTAAAATTTATACCATTGGGATGGGAAGTCAGCGAGGCTGGAATGATTTGGATGAATCCACGCTCAAAACCATTGCCGAGCAAACAGGTGGCCGTTACTTTAAAGCTAAAAATACACAACAACTCTCTGAGATATATCAGTTGGTCGACCAACTTGAGCAGTCTGACCATGATGGGCAGCGTTACCGACCTACAAAATCGCTTTTTATGTGGCCATTATCACTTAGCTTGCTACTGTCAGCGAGTGTCATCGCAATGAGGCTGAGAATGTCATCATGAGTGAATTCCATTTTTTACGTCCACAGCTTTTCTTATTGCTAATCCCTGCAATAGCACTACTTGTTTGGCTGTGGAGAGGTCATCACCATTCGAATGTTTGGCAAAAAGTGTGTGATGCACCTTTGCTCAACTATTTGCTCATTAATAAAGGCGCTAAACAAACCAAGTTACCACTCATTTTAATTGGGGTATGTGCACTACTGGCGATAACTGCGCTTGCAGGCCCTACTTATGAGCAACAGCAACAACCTATTTTTCGGCAACAAACAGCGCTGGTTGTGGTGTTAGACCTTTCCACCTCCATGCTGGCAACGGATGTATCGCCAAGCCGGTTAACGCAAGCGAAACACAAAGTGCTTGATATTTTACAGCGACGAAAAGAAGGCTTAACGGCACTGGTTGTTTTTGCAGGTAGCGCATATACCGTTACCCCACTGACTGAAGATACCGAAACCATTTCAGCGATGGTGAATAGCTTAACGCCCGTTATGATGCCCTCACAAGGGAGTAGACCTGACCTTGGCTTAGAAAAAGCGCTTGAACTCTTGAGGCAAGGGAATGCACAACAAGCACATATATTGATCGTTACAGATGGTTTTTCACCTAAAGGCCAATCTCAGTGGCAACAAACCCCTGCCCTGCCCTATACAGTATCCATGATTGGTGTTGGTACTGCTGAAGGCACGCCAATTTCTAAACCAGGTGGCGGCTTCATTATTGATAAAACAGGGAAAATCATTATACCTAAGTTGAATGCAGAACAAATTTCTGAGCTTGCTCGGCAGTTTTCGGGAAACTATTACCCACTCACACTAACGGATAAGGATATTGAATACACCTTAGACCCATTTGTGCAAACCAAATTAAATTCTGAACTAGCAGTATCTGATTTAACTGCAGAGCAATGGAAAGAAATTGGTCCCATTTTATTAATCCCCATTTTATTGATCTCAGTCTTAGGTTTTCGTCGTGGCATTTTAAGTTATGCCGTTGTTTTGCTCCCCAGTATTTTCTATTCACCTACTACGGATGCAGCGTGGAAAGACTGGTGGCAGACAGAAGATCAGCAGGCATATAAGTCTTTTAAAGAAGAAAAATATGATACTTCTGCACATCAATTTAATAGCCCTGAGTGGAAATCATCCTCTTACTACCAATCAGGTGACTACCAAAAAGCATTAGATAGCTTAGCGTCATCAGAGTCGCAGGATGCCAATTATTATCGAGGTAATGCCTTAACCAAACTTGGCAAGCATGAAGAAGCCATCAGTGCATACCAACAAGCGTATGAAAATAACCCAAACAATCTTGATGCCAAGGAAAATTTGGATCGTTTACAAAAATGGGTGAATGAACAAAAAAAGCAGAACCAGAAAGATAACGATCAAAACAAAGACGGCAATCAAGACGAAGAACAAAACAAGCAAGAAAAAAACAGCGATAACTCAGAGCAAAAAGAAGTTCAAAACGCTCAAGATGACCAGCAGAAAAATAATGAAAACCAAGACAGCTCCGAAAGTCAGGAGCCTAAAGACCAGCAAAACTCTGATACACCTCCATCAGAGTCAAAGGCAGAAAAAGAAGCGCAGGAGGAAGCCGTGCGGCAACATGCCCAGGAACAACAAAATGCTGAAAAACCTGAGGATGGTGAGCAGGCTCAAGCAAAGCCAGAACCAGAAAAAAATGATGACACACCGCCAACGGAGCAGCAGCAAGCCATTGAACAATGGCTTAGGCAAGTACCTGATGACCCTGGCGGTTTACTGCGCCGAAAATTTCGCTACCAATACCAGCAACAAAAACATTCAAGTGAGACTCAACAATGGTAAGACTCGTCGCCTTTTGCTTATTCCTCTGCGTTTCAGTGCATACATTGGCAGCCGATATCGTCGTCAAGGTTCAAAATGGCCCTCTCTACACAGATGATGCTTTTACAGTTCAATACTCTGCGAATACAAGAGTTGATGCCCCTGATTTTTCGCCATTAAAAGAACACTTTGAAATACTGGATCAACAGCAAAGCTCAAACCAATTTAGTTTTAATGGCAGCGTTACCGCAGAATACATTTGGCAGTTGAAATTAGTTGCAAAAGAGCCTGGCGATTATGTTCTCCCTGCGATTTTTTTTGGTTCTGATAAAAGTGATGCCAAAGCCATTAGCATAAAAAAGCTAGAAGCGAACAACGCCACTGAAGGCGTCATCATTGAAGCAAAAATAGATACTGAAAAACCGACTTACGTGCAGCAGCAAATCATATTCACAGTCGATTTATTTGTGATTGGGCAATTTGCAAAAACAAGTGTTAGCGAGCCTACATTTTCAGACGATAAAGTGTTAGTCGTTAAAATGAAAAATTATGAAAACCTTGGGTTTGTGAATAAAAATGGTTTGCAATATCAGCACTATCAAGCCCAGTATGCCATTTTTCCTCAGTTGAGCGGTGACTTCATCATTAACTCAATTCGCTTTGTTGGCCACCAATATACCAATCAAAGGCGTTCTCAAGGGATCTTTTTCAGGCGTCAAACAACGAAAAAGCGTGTTCACAGCAAACCTATTGAGCTTAATGTGAGACCTCAGCCAGAGTCCTTCAAAGGCTCGTGGGTACCAGCAAAAACTGTACAGATACTTGAAACTTGGTCACAAGAGCCACCAGAATTTACCGTTGGCGAGAGTATCACAAGAACATTAGATATTATGGTGGATGGCTTAACGGGGGCACAATTGCCAGAGTTAAACTTACCTTCATCTCACTTTTTAAAGCAGTACCCTGATCAACCTGCGACACAAAACCAAAAAACAGACTCAAGCATTATCGGCACTAGAACCGAAAAAATTGCGTATGTTCCTACCCAAGCTGGAACCTTTACACTACCTGCCATTAAATTAGAGTGGTGGAATACCGCAACAAACTCACTTGAAAAAGCTCAAATACCAAGTCGTGTTATTGAGATTAAACCATCAGCAGCAATTACCGCTACACCACAAGTTGTAACACCACATCAGGCACCCATTATGCCAGCGCTAATCCCAACAGTCTCTAGCCAACCTCCTGCAGGTGGTATCAATGGATATTGGTTGTTCACCAGCGTAACCGTATGGGGGCTCACACTTTTGGCTTGGTGGTGGCATGTACGCTTGATTCAAACCCCAAAAGTTGTCAGTAAGGGTGCAGAGAATAAACCAACGAAAACCTTCAAAGCTTTTCAAGCTGCTTGCAAGAATCAACAACCGGAAGTTGCATATCGAATACTGCTCCAATGGGGAGCAGAGTTGTACGGTGACACATTCAGGTTGAAAGAATTTGAGGGAATACTTAACGACGATGAAAAAAATGAATTACTTCAATTACAGTCACATTTATATGCCCAGAAGCCAGTGAGTTGGAATGGCTGCGACCACCTCTTGCATAAAATGAAGTTAGAAAGTCACCCTGCAAAATCACTGAATGACCAGTTAGTACCTCTTTATAAAGGCTAAGACACATTGTTTGAATTCAGTTTACTAACTATGCTTATAGCTAGAGCTGGGAAATTATTACAATAATGAATGAAATTAATGAGTTTATCACTCAGTACGGACCAACCATTCGGATGGTTATCTTTATCAGCTTGTTTAGTTTCTTAAGCATGGTTGAGGTCTTTTATTTTTTAAGACCTTTTACTGAGAATAAGGTTGTTCGCCGAATTAATAATCTTGCCTTACTCGTTACAGGCGCAATCTTAGTCTATTTTTTGTTTCCTCTTGCAGCCTTAGCCATATCAAAAGTTGTTGAAGACAATAACTGGGGATTGCTCAATTTCTACGAGCTAGACTATTGGCTGAAAGTCGTTATCGCCTATATTCTGCTTGATTTATCCATATATTTTCAGCATGTTATTTTTCACACCCTACCGCTATTTTGGCGTTTTCATCGGGTGCATCATTGTGACTTAGAGTGCGATGTCACCACTGGTGTCAGGTTTCACCCTATTGAGATATTGCTCTCTATGCTGGTCAAATTCATGACCATTGCCGCACTTGGTGCCCCAGTTTTAGCTGTGTTTCTTTTTGAGGTGAGCTTGAATTTCATGTCAATGTTTACCCATGCGAATATCAATTTACCTAAGTCTCTTGAGAAAATATTATCACCAATCATTGTGACCCCAAGGATGCACTTTATTCACCACTCGACTGTTGAGCATCACACAAACAGTAACTTTGGTTTTAATATTTCACTTTGGGATAGGATGTTTGGCACATTTGTGATGCGAAAAGACCATGAGCTAAAAGAGATGGACATTGGTTTAAGTCACTACCGAGACATTAAGAAACAAAGTCTCCGTTGGTTGTTATACCTGCCATTTGTAGACTCCGTAAGGCACTATGCCATCAATATGAGAAATCATGATCAAGATAAATAGAGTGGCAAAAACTAACTGTTCAGTGGTTGCTCAGACGGCTGCACTTGTGATGGCAGTATTAATGTAAAAACACTCCCCTGACCCGCCTCACTTTGTACTGTAATATCACCGCCCATCATTTGTGCAAAGTGTTGGCTAATCACTAACCCCAGCCCTGTTCCACCAAATTTGCGTGTTGTTGACTCATCCGCTTGACTGAAATTCTTAAAAATCCTAGATAACTGTTCTTCATTCATGCCTACACCAGTATCTGATACCGCAATAATGATGGTATCTCCATATGAGCTATGGCCGATTTTTGCAGAAATATTGATATGCCCTTGAAATGTAAATTTACAAGCGTTACTCACTAAGTTGAAAAGAATTTGTCTAACCCTAACTAAATCTGCTGTTATGTTGCCAAGGTCATGATCAAAATCATAGCGCAGTGTATTGCGATTTTTGTCAGCAATTAATTGGGTTAATGACTCAATCTCTTCTAAAAACTGGGTAACATTAAATGACTCTAGGAATAACGTCATTTTACCCGCTTCAATCTTAGATAAATCTAGAACATCATTAATCAGCGTTAATAGGTGTCTACCGGCATGCTGAATTTTTTCTAAATCTGATTTTGCTTCAAGTCCAACAAAATCCTCCTGAAGCATTTCAGAATAACCAATAATGGCATTCAAGGGCGTCCTTAACTCATGACTCATATTGGCTAAAAATGCACTTTTGGACCTATTAGCCAGTTCAGCTTCTTCTTTTGCATTAACCAGCACTTCCATTGTGTTTTTTCTATGGGTAATGTCCTTTTGAGACCCAGCCATACGAAAAGGTTCGCCCTGACTATTTTTTAGACAAACACCATGAACTTCTACCCACAAATAATGGCCAAGCTGATGCTTAAGCCTGTATTCAAAAGAAAATTTAGACAAATCCGCAATGACAAAGTTAGCCCATGCATCTAGAAACCGGCCATAGTCATCGGGGTGAAATAAGTCGGCCCAGGCTTGAAAAGTGGGCCTAATGGTGTGATAACCCAAAATTGAGCGCCAACGAGGTGAAAAATAAATTGTGCCAGTCTCTAATTGCCAATCGTAAACACCCTCGTCAGTGCCACTCACGGCTAAGCGAAATCGCTCTTCTTTATCTTTGAGCTTTGTATTGGAAAGCCGAAGTTTGTTCGCAAGTTGGCTATTCATGTGATCAGAGTTAGCTAAAGAATCTAAACTGTTATTTATTTTATAGCCAAGAAAGAAAAGAATACCCAAAATAGTAATAATATTGGCTCTAATGAGTGCGCTGTGTTCAATGAAAACAAATAAAACCAACAATAAGCCAACGGCTATTGTGATGATATTATTTTGCATCCCTAAGCATTTATTGGTTTTTAAAGTGCAATAATTACATCGAGCATAAGGTTTAATGCCAGCTGAAGAGAAGTAGCAATTCTTATTAATGTAAACTTTCGATATTTCTGGGGTTTCAAGATCGAACTCAGACACCGCTTAAACACCTAACCGTATTATTCATTATATATAGTATAGACAGTGAATCGACAGTAACCGGAAAACATTAGAGTTTACTGTTGCATGTATTACCAATTTCTTATACAATAATTTCATTATAAATATTAAGTCATAGGGATTGATTACATGAACATTTTAAAAGCAGTTGCTGCTGTCGCACTATTAACCACTTCAGTCAGTGCACATGCATGGGGCCCTTTCAGTGATGGGCCATTTGGCAATAATAACAGCAACAATAGCTGGAACAACAATGGCTTCAGCGACATGTTTACAGACATGGTTGGTGACGTTATGGGTGATGTTGATTTTTCTATGCACTTTAAAGCCCGTGCTAAAGCACGAGGTAACGCACGTGGAAATGCTAATTCACGTTACTATGGTTATAACCAAGGTCAATATGCACCTTACTACGGTTACGCGCCTTATGGGTACGCACCCGTTGCAGCACCAGTTGTTGCGACCGCACCAGCTCCTGTCGCGGAAATTGCTAAGTAATTATTAGCGGTACACTGGCATCAAAGCAACGTTACGCCTAACACTTGGGCGTAATTTTTGTTGTAAATACGCGTTTTGTCTTCGATAAATTTCATTCAGATACTGAATTCTTGCATCTGTTGCCGCTCGAAGCTTGTCCTTTGACCTCATTTCTTTGGTTAAGACTTGATTCATTCGATATGCGCGATTGCTATCAGGCAGATAATTTAAGCGATATTTAGAGTTGAGTTTTGCTAGATGATCAATCTGTGCATCATGCTTAACCCAGTTTTCTAATGCAAAATCTACAGCCACTTGAGCACGATTAATTTCATACTGTGATCTTTCGCTCACGTAAGCCTTTGAAATTTTTTCGATAGACTGTTTGTGTTGGTAAGCTTTGTACAGTTGTTGATCTAACGACGCTTGCATTTTCTTTAAATCATCAATTTGCTGCTTTTCTATATTGAGTTCTCGTTTTAAATCTGAGTAAGACCCAATGTTTTGTACAACAACATCATCGCAACACAGTTCATCACTCATGTAGTCATCAGGTTTAGCGCTGTTGCTATGCTCTGGAGAGACAATCTGGCTAAGCGTGACTGGTTCAGGTTTGCCCTTGGTAATGCGAGTTCCTGTGTGCTGCTGCTGTTCTAAAATACTAAATGTTGTCACACTGACAAAAAAGAACCCCATAATTATGCCGGTTCTGCCCATGAAACACTCCTTGTATATCCTGGCTTACAGCATTATGAGTAGAATAATTGGGTGAGTCAAAGAGAAAATCGCATATTTGCTAATTGGCATATCAGTCAAATTAATGTCTATGGTGATCATCAATTCCAGCGGTACTAACCTATTCATTAAGTAACAGAAAAATTCACAATTCAAAAATCAAAGCTTTAAAATATTGATATATACCAAAGGCAACGAGGGGCAGGCACTGCCCAAAAATCAAATGACATTGTCACTTTGTAAGCATAAGCACACGATCTGTAGTAAATATGACGACAATGCTTGATAGGCATTTTTGTTTTTATAATATGCCAAATTAATTATCTTCCTGGAAGGGCTTGTAAATAATTGTTTTTAAAGTATATATTATTAATGTTACGTTCAAAAAAAAACGTCCACACAGGTTTTATAATGAAAAGCACAGCTAGTGATTGCGTTATATGACACATTAGTTTAAAGTTCACCCGCCTAGAAATAGCAAGGCTACATAATGGTTGCACAGCAAAATTTGTAGTCAGAATGAACTAGCATAGTTTCTGAAATAATTAGGACAGATAGTAATGGAGAATGGAATGAAGCGACTCTTGAGTTTTGCCGCATTGATTGGTCTTGTTATAAGTACCCCTGTTTTAGCTGAATATGGCCTCAATTTTCCTGAGCCTGCAACACCTGTGGCAACAGAGATCAAAGATATTCATAATCTAACGATGATCATTTCAACTGTTTTATTAGTGATCGTATTTACCATCGTTTTCTACTCTTTGTTTACCCACCGTAAAAGTCGTGGCTTTGAACCTGACCAAGAGTTCCATAAAGGCACGTTTGGTAAGTGGTCTTGGGTTTTGGTTCCTGTCACTGTATTAGGTGTCGATTTGACCATTGCAGACTCTGCACAAAGCGTGCTGGAGAAAGTTTGGATTGCGCCAAATGAAGAGATGATCGAAATTAAAGTCGTTGGCCATCAGTGGTGGTGGGAATTTGTCTACTTGACAGAAGGCGGAGTCAAAGTTGAGTCGCGCATTTTAAGTAAAAAAGACTTAGCCGATCGAGGGCAGCCAGAAAATCTATATCTACGAGCTGTAGATAATCATCTGAAACTTCCAGTAGGTAAGAATGTTAAGTTTTTACATACCTCAGACGATGTATTACATGCATTCTGGGTACCTGCATTAGGAATGAAAAAGGATGCAATACCAGGTTACATACAAGAGACTTGGATTGACGGAATATATAAGGAAGGCATTTACCGAGGCCAATGTGCTGAAATGTGTGGGACAAAGCATGCATTTATGCCAATCGTTGTTGAAGCGGTTAGTGAGCAAGCGTTTGCTACTTGGATAGCTGAAAAGAAAGTGGCTCGCGATAAAGCAATTGCAGAAGCAAACTCGAATAAAACGTGGACTAAAGATGAGTTAATGGCTAAAGGAAAAACCTCTTACGACAAAAAATGTGCTGCTTGCCATAAAGTCGACGGAAGTGGCGGTGGACCCTTTCCTAAGTTAGCAGGGTCACCTATGGCAACCACCGGTTCAATTGCAGATCACATGAATATTGTATTAAAAGGTAAGGGTGTAATGCCTGCATGGGCCTCTTCCATGGATGACCTAGAGCTTGCAGCAGTTGTTACTTATGAGCGTAATGCTTGGGGTAATGACACAGGTGATGTGATCCAACCAAAAGACGTTAAAGCAAGTCGCTAATAGATAAGTTATTTATAATTTATATTTTTTATTCCTTTAAGACCGTTAAGGAGCAGTAATAATGAGTACAGCTGACGTGGCTCATGACGATCACCATCACGGTGCGCCTACTGGATGGCGCCGTTGGGTGTTCAGTACCAATCATAAAGACATTGGTACCATGTATCTAATATTTGCATTTTGCATGTTGATCTTTGGTGGCCTAATGGCCATGGCAATTAGGGCAGAGCTTATCTTCCCTGGCATGCAACTTTTATCACCAGATGTGTATAACAATATCGTGACGAATCATGCACTTGTCATGATTTTTGGCGCGGTTATGCCAGCTGCTGCAGGCATGGCAAACTGGATGATTCCATTGATGATTGGGGCGCCAGATATGGCTCTACCAAGATTGAATAACTTAAGTTTCTGGCTACTACCCATTGCCGCGTTTACTTTAGTTACATCAATGTTGGCTCCTTACCTCCTTGATTTTGGCACTGTGGATACAGGTGTTAATACAGGTTGGACTATTTACCCACCACTGTCCGCTAAGGTCGGTGCATCCATGGATTTCTTGATTTTCACAATCCATGTTCTTGGTATTTCTTCCATTCTAGCTGCCATCAATATTATTGTTACCATTTTGAATTTACGTGCTCCTGGCATGACAATGATGAAAATGCCATTGTTCGTTTGGACTTGGCTGGTTACTGCATTCTTATTGATCTTAGTTATGCCTGTACTTGCAGGTGGTGTAACTATGCTGCTATTTGATCGCCATTTCGGTACAAGCTTTTTTGATGCTGCCGGTGGTGGAGATCCAGTTTTGTTCCAACATCTATTCTGGTTCTTTGGTCACCCTGAAGTGTATGTTTTACTTCTGCCTTCAATCGGTGTATTAGGCATGGTTATCCCAACCTTCTCACGCAAACCATTATTCGGAAAAACATCATTGGTTATTTCAATGGCTATTTTGATGGTTCTTGGTTTGATTGTTTGGGCTCACCATCAATATACGATTGGTATGTCTTTAGGCACAGTTACCTACTTCATGATCGGTACGATTCTGATATCCATACCTGTTGGTTTGATGGTGTTTAACTTCATCGCAACCATGTGGCGTGGTGCAATGACATTTGAAACACCGATGTTATTCGCGATTGGTATTATCCTAATGTTCACCTTTGGTGGTTTAACAGGCGTAATGTTGGCGGTAATTCCAGCTGACATGCAATACCACGACAGTATGTTTGTGGTTGCCCACTTCCACTACGCATTGATTCCTGGTGCGTTATATGGACTTTACGCAGGCGTGTTTTTCTGGCTACCAAAATGGACAGGACGCATGTATGACGAGAAGTTAGGCAAACTCTTCTTCTGGACAAACGTGGGTGGGTTTAACCTTACATTCTTCCCTCAGCACTTCTTAGGTCTTGCTGGAATGCCTCGTCGTATCATTGACTATAACGTGGCCTTCACTGAGTTCAATGTTATGTCTAGCATCGGTTCATTCATCTTCGGCATAAGCCACATATTGATGCTCTACATCATCATAAAATGTGTTAAAGGCCAAGGCGAAAAAGCCACTGATCAAGTATGGGAAGGCGCTAAAGGCTTGGAATGGCAATTACCATCTCCTCCTCCATTCCATACATGGGCTACCGCACCGACTGTTAAATAACACAGAGGGTGACCAACTTGATGTCTAGTGAAATCAAGTTGGTCGAGTTTCGAATGAGTTCAAATAACGACGATCTAAACAAAAAGAACAAGCGCTTAGCATTATTGTTAGGCGCATTAATCATAACCATTATGGTAATGTCTATCGTGTTCTATTGGAAAGATATGGTTGTACCTAGATGAATGTGACTCCAGCTCAAAACTCAAAAAAGACAGTTTACGTGCTCGTAGGCGTTGTACTGTTTATGTTTGCTTTTGGCTTTGCACTGGTGCCACTTTACAATTTATATTGCAAAGTGACTGGCGCAAATGGAAAAACGTTCAAAACTGAAGAAGTTGAAACTGTCAATATAGCAGCTTCAAGGCCGATCAAGGTTCGCTTTGATACTATGGTTAATTCAGAGCTACCATGGACGTTTCACACCGAAACACCTTCTATTGTGGCTGAAACAGGTAAAACGTATGAAATAAAATTTGTTGCAGAAAACAAATCCAATCAAGCGATTGTGGGGCAAGCTGTCCCTAGTGTGTCGCCTTGGCAGGGTGCAACTTATTTTAATAAAGCAGAGTGCTTCTGCTTTGACCAGCAAACATTACAAGCAGGCGAACGAAAGGATATGGTGCTCCGCTTTACCATTGACCCTAATTTACCTGATTATATCGGGCGTTTAACGTTGTCTTATACCTTCTTAAACACCCACCAGAAAGCAGAACAAGTAACTACAATTGACAAGGGATAGTTGTTAATTGTTCTGATGGTTGGCCTTATCAAATAAGCCCACCTTTTTTAAAACCATAATTCCTTGGGGGAATGAAACTATGTCATCGGCAGAAGAAACTTATTACTGTCCAGAACCAAGCCACTGGCCTATTGTCGCAGTTGCTGGCATTTTTGGGTTTACATTTGGTACCGCGCTGACGGTTAACGGTGCTGTCATTGGTCCTTACACTATGGCTGCAGGTGTTTTAATACTTGCTTACCTTTTTTACGGCTGGTTTTCTGATGTAATCGGTGAGATCGGTAAAGGGTATTACAGCAAGAAAGTGGATATTTCCTTTCGCCAAGGTATGTTGTGGTTTATTGCGTCTGAGGTTGCATTTTTTGCAACATTTTTCGGTTGCTTATGGTACTACCGTAACGTCGCTTCAGACTGGCAAAATGGTGTTGGCTATTTGGGTTCAACCTTTAAATATTTGTATGCACATTTATATGAGGCAAAAGAAATTTTGTCTGGTGCACAAGAAGCGCTATCGTGGACTGCAAATAATGGTCATGTGAATAAAGGTGGTGATTTCACCAATATGGGTGGCCTAGGCGTACCATTAATCAATACTATTTTATTGTTATCTAGTGGCGTCACAATAACCATCGCTCACCATGCTTTACTGAGCGGTCATCGCAAAACATTAATCAATGCACTCGGTGCGACAATTGTACTTGGTTTGGTTTTTGTTTGCTTCCAAGCTTATGAGTATGGTCATGCTTACGCATCACTAAATCTAACGCTAGAGTCTGGTATTTATGGCTCAACCTTCTACTTACTGACAGGCTTTCACGGCTTTCATGTAACCGTCGGTGCGATTATGTTGCTGGTTGTTTGGGCTCGCTGTGCAAAGGGTCATTTCTCTAAAGATCAGCACTTTGCTTTTGAAGCAGTTGCTTGGTACTGGCACTTTGTTGACGTAGTTTGGGTTGCACTGTATATCTTTGTATACTGGTTATAAAAGCTTCGTTAGTCTAAGGTAAGGCCTAGCACAGTAGTGTGCTAGGCCTTCTTTTGTTTTCTTCCTTATTTTTAGAATGTCTGATGCCTATGATGCTCGGTCAATATCAATTTAAACCTAATGTTTATGCCTTGCTTACATTATTTTTACTCTGTAGCGTTTTTATTCGACTTGGCTTGTGGCAATTAGAGCGTGCTATTGAGGTGACTCAAGAAGTTGAAGGGCAAAAGCAGTCGTTTGATAAACAGTTAATTGCGCTTTCTAGTGATACGGTTGACCCCTCCTCCCTTTTAAACCAACGTGTTAGCTTAACTGGGCATTTTTTGGTTGATGACCAAATACTCAAGGATAACGTTAGGCGCAACAGCAAAATAGGCTATAAAGTTCTCACGCCCTTTAGGGTTCAAAACAGTCAATTAACTATTCTGGTCAACCAAGGTTGGGTCCAAAAAACTCAATCTGGCTTACCTGATACAACTGTCCCTGACACCCTAATGACCATCACTGGTGTTATTAAATTATTTGGCATAACGCCATACATGATACAAAAGCCAGAAGATTCACTATCTCACAATGGTAAAGTTTGGTTGTACTTTGATGCAGCTTTATTTGAAAAGCTTAAACAATACCCTATCGCCAAATTCACTCTCGATCAGCTGCCGACTGATCAATATGGTTTTTTACGAAATGAACCCATTTTTAAAGCTGACACAGGTAAACACTATAGTTATGCTATTCAATGGTTTGGCTTTACCATCTTTGCCTGTATCATTTTCCTTTATTTCAACTTAAAGAGTATTCCACGCCATGACGGATGAAAAACCCCAACGAAGCATGATGTCCCTTATGTTGGTTTTATTATTATTTGGCGCACCAACTTTCGGTGCACTATTTTTAGTAATGAATCCTGAGTATTTACCTGATAGCACTAAAAATAATGGCGAGCTAATACAGCAAGTTGCTTTACCTAAAAGTGATTTCAAAACCATCGACAACAGTGCGTTTAGCGTAGAAGAAATTTCTGGAAATTGGGCGCTTTTAACCTTTATTGGAAATAATTGCGATCAGTCGTGCGCTAAAACACTTTACAATGTTCGCCAAGTTCGCAAAACAACCGCGAACAGCAGAAAATATGTTTCCAGAATAGCAATGCTTACCGACGACCAGGTGGAGGCTTCATTAACAGATGAGTTACTTTCTGAGCATAAAGGATTGTTTTTTATACGTAATGATAAAAATGTACAGCATGTTATAACTGGGCTGAATGAGACACCTGAGTCTATCAAGCAAAAAGTGTACTTAGTTGACCCTAGAAACAACATCATGATGAGCTATACAGCGGATCAGCCACCTGAAGACATCATTAAAGACTTTGAGCTGCTACTAAAGGCATTTCCAGTAAACTAGTGAGTTCAAGTAGCGGTAGGAGTACTCAGATTAAGGTTGATGCAGAGAATTTAGAGTGTACCAAGCTATTAGCGAGAATATAAGCACCAAATAGCTATTTACAGCTTGAGGATTGGGCTCGATTGCAACTCAGCTAAGATCGTGGTTTCTGGGCCATGTCCAGTTACCACATCAGCATTTTCATCTAGGGTAAAGAGCCTTTGGGTAATGGATTTTTTGATTAGGCCAAAATCCCCTCCCCACAAGTCCGTTCTACCGATACCACTTTTAAATAAAGTATCCCCTGCAATGAGTAGCTTTTGTGCTTCAAACCAAAAGCTCATTGAACCAGGTGTATGCCCTGGGGTATGGATTGCTTGCCCTGAAAATATGTCTTGGTCATCACATAGCCATTGATCAGGCCCTGGTGCGGGTGTGTAAGGCACGCCAAACATTTTGCACTGTTCCTCAAGCATATCCCATAAGAATAAATCAGATTTGTGCAGTGCAATACTCGCACCTGTTGCTGCTTTTAATTCCCCTGCAGCAAGAAAGTGATCAAAATGGGCGTGGGTATGCAAAATTTGTGTAATTGTGAGCGAAAGCGCGTTAGTGAACGCTAAAATTTTGTCTGCATCGCCACCTGGATCGACGACAATCGCATGCTTATTTTCAGTGTTATATATAATGGTGCAATTGCACTGCAGAGGGCCGACAGGGAATGTTTTTCGTTGATAAGTCATCTGTTTATCATACGGTTAATGTGTCTAGCATTCAATTTATTATGCCCATATTGATGATGCTATACTGTCAATTAACCCTATTTTCCCAATTGGATAATAATGGCAAAAGTACTTATAGGAATACCAACTTACGCTCGTGGAAAAGACAGCTTAGTTCCTCTACTGAATGCTATTGATGCATTTCAGTGTTCTACAGACCTGCTTTTTGCTGATAACTCTGAAAATGATGAATATTTCAATTATTTACAAGAGCAAGGTCATACCGTCATAAAAACGGACTCTACAGGTTCTCGAGCAAACAAAATTATCCAGGCAAGAAATGGTATTAGAACCTATTTTTTACAAGGTGATTGGGATTATTTGTTTTTTCTAGACAGTGATATTATCGCACCTCCTCACACACTTTCTACTTTGCTGCAGTTAAATAAGGCATGTGCAAACGGCATTTATTTATTAGCCAGTTATGCTAATAACCAAAAAATTTATAAACCCGATATTTGGTTATGGCATGAACCTGAAAAAGTGAAGCCCGGTGAACTACACCTCACCGCCTTGGTTGATCAAATGACTAAAGCCGACGTCTTGCTTCCTAGAAAACGAAAAATCGCCATCGCAGGTCTTGGTTGTTGCCTTATTAAGAGATCATTACTGGAGAAAATTTCTTTTACACAATATTCAGAGGATGATTCTGGGGGAGAGGATTTTGCTTTTTTTCTTGATCTGAAAAAATTAGGTGAAGATGCTTGGGTTGATACCAGTATTAAATGCTTTCATCAATGTTTTCCAATGAATGATGATAGGAACCTACCCTACCATTTTTAACGGTTTTTTAAATTAAACAGCTTCTAACAGCTGGTCAAATCCGTCATTATCTTGAAAAGAGAGTGCAATTTTATTCGCATAAACTCTCACAACATGACAATTAATTGAAATTTCTTCATTCTTAACTTGGCATGTCATCTGACAGGGTGTACCTGTATCGAGGTGTACCGCTTTATCTGATACAATAGCGACACCAGACTGACTAATGTTCGCAGTTTGCACAACATGCTGATTTGAACCTACATTCAATTGAACAGATAGCTGTAGCACTTTGCGAGATGCCCTTTGTGTATTTCTAGATAAATTCACTGGACGAATCCTTGATTTTTGATGATTAAATTTGATTATGTTTTGTTATATTAGTTTAAAGCCATAGAACATCTATCGGTAATGACCCGTATATTAGAAAAATAATTTACTATGGAAAGTAAAATATGAACAAAGATTTCAAACCAATGCTTCAGAGTGTAGATCAAGAAATCATAGAGCGCAGTATTGGTATGCCTCCAGAAAATAGAATTGCGTTAGAACGCTTATTGATAGAGGGAAAGCTAGAAGGGGTTGCCAAAGGGGTCTGCGAGCAGGTTTTAACTCGCGGTTTAAAATCGCTTTCCGAAAAACAGCAGGCTGTTTTGGATAAATATGTCATCAAAAAGCACAAATTAAAAGCATTTACTGAACAGTAAAAAACTTATCCAGTCGGCTTATCTCAATGATTTCTTTTATTCCGGCGGACGGATTGGTAATTGTGACCGGTTTGATTAGCATCTTTTTTAGGCTCGTGTGTAAGCCAATAAGTAATGAGATACCTGAGCTGTCAATAAACTCAGTACGTTGAAAATCTAAAGTAGCCTGCCTTATTCCCGTTTTTTTATAAGCATCACGAAAAGCTTTTTGCTCATTACTATTGAATGTGCCGATGATACGTATGGTTAGGTTGCCATCAACTAAGTCAGTTTCTATCGACATATTTTATTTCCTCAAAACTTTAAACTAAAACATCTTAGAATAGTTTAGCCTTAAAAATAAAATATTTCTGTGCGATATGTCTCAATTCTGTGTGCGATATCTCTCAAATCAACTTTGTTACTAAAATGCAGACTCAAGAACTTCTCGATCATTAAGGGGTTGCTTGGGCCTTGCGTTGTTGCCAAGTAGAGAATGTATAAAGCTTCTTTGGCTACGAGAAACATAAATGGGGTACTTCATTACAAACCAAGCGACCCCTTCAGTACATGGAGGCGTTGTTAAAGAGCCGGTGTAGTAGAAATAGTCCCGGTATCTGGGCAGTAAAAACCATGAGTTGAAGCGAATCGGGGTTGTAGAGGTTTTGTCTTTTTTAGTTGGGACAAAGGGTAGAATTCTTTCAAGGCTTGCGTTGCGCGGCCCTTGAAGTACCAGTAAAGCGACAACGACATGTTTGCCAGTCTCTTTATTTTTATGGACAAAATGTATTTCCATGTCGTATTCACGTCCACGCTCACTGTGTTCGCTCGGAGTATGCAGGTGAAAACCCACTAGATCATAACGCGTCTTTTTAAACTCAACCCAATTCTCCTCTTCATAGGTAAACTCTACTGTATAACCTATGTGCTCAATTGTCAGAGGGGATGCATTGTAACGAAACTCAAGTGGTGGCAAGTTTGCTTGTTTTGCAGGTTTAAACCAATTTCTGGGGGGTTCTAAGTCTATCGGGGATTGCTCTTTGCCAACTTGGCAAGTGACATAATCTTGTTTTAGTGACCCCCAATATTCTGCACTTTTCTCACCTTGATAGCCCCACACGGTATCTTTAGCATGTAGTTGAGTGGCGCTCAGGAGATAAAATAGTGCAAAGAGAAAAAGCTTACCCATAAAAATAACTGCTAATCCAATAAAAATAATTGTCCCATAATTCAATCATAGCACATTGTAATAATTTAATGTGCCAAATAGCGTTATGCCTTACGCATAATGTATGCAACCAATAGTTGTTCTAGGGATGCTACGCGTACAATGATGGGCATTACCAACTTGAGCGCAACTATAATAGGAAAGTATCTTCTGATCAAGTAATATGCGAGTTAGTATCTGGCCGCAGAAAGAGGCAAAATACCGCGACAATAGATGGCGCAAGGGCAGAAACGTGCGTACTAGATTGCACCAACCTTATGTTGAATTTTGATCACCTGGTTAAATCGGGCAACCCATGCGGGATCAAACAAAGTCCCTTTACCACTATTGACCTCTGAGATGGCCAATACAATTGATTTTTTATCCCTTGTGCCATTTTGCTCATGTGCATAGGAGTAAAAAGCATCACAAATCGCCAATATTTTTGCCCCCTCACAAATTTGCTGGCCACTCAGCTTTTCTGGGTAGCCAGTACCGTCAAAATATTCTTGGTGCTGATAGACAATTTTAGACGCTTCTTCCCAGTAATCCATCTGACTTAAAATTTCAAATGAAAGTAATGGGTGATCTGGGTCTTCCTTGCTTCCTAGCAACGCAGCTTTGCCGAGTTTATCATCAGGAAGGCGCATTAATGCGATATCATGCAAATAAACAGCGGCTTCCAATTGGAAAAAATCTACAGGCATACAGCCCATTGCGTATTCCGGCGCATCATGAACACCCATTCCGATCGAAGGTGAACACTGATTCCGATTCATGATGAACACCTATTCCGACGGAAGATGAACACTTTGTTCAATTTTCCGGAATGAGTGTTCATCTT
>JABHGC010000179.1 GCA_018672285.1 Methylococcales bacterium | reverse complement strand
ACCCCCAGATCAATCCTGAAAAAACGGCCGTCAAAATGATTCGGCGCTGCCAAACATGAGAACCTACCCGCTTAGGATTAAGATGGTAAAGACGAAATAAACCATAACGAATGGCCACCATCACACCCAGTAATGACCACCAAGCACACAACGACCAGAGCGAAATATGCGAGTATAAAATAACAACTAAGAGTCCGGCTGTGGCTAAAGTCACCGGTAAACCTTGCAAGGTACGAGTACAAATTAAGCGGATTTGTTCTTCTGCAACCTTATCTTGAAGCGCTTGACCTTCCATTCGAGATGCCTACCTTCTTATTATTGTTGGGCTATGCTGTAAAGGTGTTAACCCTTTAAGTTTAATGGATCATCATGGAATCGCAAAGCGACAAACGCATTCGAGAGCAAGATACTTGTTTTCTGCCCGACTTCTGTAGCATACAGGTGGTCTTTTCATTGGTTCTCATGGGCGAATTATTGGCGGTTATTTTAGTCCTCTCAAAACCCCTGTCACCCATTGATAGCTGGCGCAACCTAGGTATGATTTCTTTATTTATTCAATGGGTTACTTTATGTAGTGCGGCCATGTTTTGCTTGATCCGCAGTAAAGTGATGCACTGGAATAATGCGATTACCGCCTCCATTGCTTTTTTTGCCATGTTATTGGTCACCGCTTTTATGAGTGAAGCGGCATTTTGGACACTGCAAACCATCGGCTACGATAAGTTATTACCTAAAATGGGTCACAGTGAATTTTTGTTTAGAAATATTGGTGTCGCCAGTATTGTTTGTGCGCTGATATTGCGTTACTTCTACATTCAAGACCAATGGAAACGACAAACCAAAGCAGAAATGGAATCTCGTATTCAGGCACTGCAATCTCGTATCCGTCCACATTTTTTATTCAACAGCATGAACACCATTGCTAATTTAACCCGCAGTAACCCTAGGCTTGCCGAAGAAGTGCTAGAGGATTTCGCGGATTTATTCCGAGCCAGCTTAGTACAAGCCAACACCTTAACCACCTTGGGTGAAGAAATTTTCATCTCTAAGCAGTATTTAAATATCGAAGCTTTACGTTTAGGTGAACGCCTCACCATGGAGTGGAGTGATCATAAAATTCCGAATGATGCGCTGTTACCGCCTTTAATTTTTCAGCCATTACTGGAGAACGCGATTTACCATGGCATCGAACCCAACATGGAAGGGGGCACCATTTGGATGGAAATTACCCATGATGATGGCACCCTCAGTGTTAAAATTACCAACACCCTCCCCCCCGGTGGCGAGAAGGCCAACAGGAAGGGAAACCAAATTGCCATGGAGAATATCAAGCAACGGATGCTGGCAGTTTTTGAAGGAGAGGCTAAGCTAACCTATAAGGCACTCAATAATACTTACCAGGTTGTATTGACATTTCCTTACGTGAACGATTTTTCACTTTGCTAAAAACTTAACACTATGAAAATACTAATTTGTGACGATGAAGCACCCGCCCGCGAGCGTATGACTAACCTCCTAAGTGATTTAGGTGACGACTACGAACTCATTGGTGAGGCTCGTAATGGCCGAGAAGCCATTGAGCAATATAATATTTTACGCCCAGATGTCATTCTCATTGATATTAGAATGCCGGTGATGGACGGCTTAGAAGCGGCAGTACATTTAGCGAAGGCTGAAGTCCCTCCCACCGTTATATTTATTACCGCTTATGACGAGCATGCATTAGAAGCCTTTGAAGCCAACGCGGTTGATTATTTGCTCAAACCCGTTCGTGCCCAGAGGCTCGAGAAAGCACTGCTTAAAGCCAAATCACTTAGCCGACCACAAGTGCAAGCCATTGCTGAAACCCACGACGACCAATCGGTCAGAACCCATATTTGTGCCAACATCCGTGGCAACCTCCAGCTCATTCCCGTTAGTGATGTGATTTATTTTAAAGCCGAACAAAAATACGTCACCTTGCGAACTGAAGAGCTTGAAGTGTTAATTGAAGAACCCTTAAAATCACTTGAGCAAGAATTTGGTGATGCCTTTATCCGAATTCATCGCAACGCGTTGATTTCGGCCAATCATTTAAGTGGTTTAGAAAAATATTCCGCTGGTCGCTGCTTGGTCAAATTGAAAAATACCGAAGACCGCTTAGAAGTCAGTCGACGCCACGCCTCATCCATTCGAAAATTATTGAAGAAGTTTTGATTTTGCCATTAATTCTCGAAACTCTAGACCAAAATAGTCTAAGTTTGGCAAACCAATAACAGGCTCTATGACTTGCTGACCCTGAGCATTTAAAAAATATAAGCTTGGGGTAAACACATCCCCATAACGCTGAGCAAAAACAATCGCACTCTCAGCCACACCAGAGAAATTAATCACCGTATCCTGATCAGTAGACACTTCAATAAAAACGGCCTTCCCCTCAAATTGCTTATGTTTCAGCATGGGCGCCAGCAGCTCTTCCGACAAGCGTTGGCAGAACTGACAATCACTTCTGGAAAAATACACAACAATAGGCAGCTGTACCATTTGCGCCTTAGCTTTCACCAACAGCATTGATTTTTCTGCCGCCATCACCGGCAAGCTATAACATAACCACAAACCAACGCTGATTTTGCCTAGCCAACGTGCCTTGTTGTAGACTACGGCCAACTGTTTCCAAACTTGCGAACTCATCATGTCTAACACCTTAAAAATTGCTACTCGAAAAAGTCCACTCGCCCTATGGCAAGCCGAATTTGTTGCTGATCGCCTACGTCAACTCCACCCTGATCTTGAAGTTTCCTTAGTCCCTATGTCAACCAAAGGTGACCGAGTGCTCGACAGCCCACTGGCCAAAATTGGCGGTAAAGGCTTGTTTGTCAAAGAGCTTGAAATCGCCATGCTCAATGGTGAAGCTGACATTGCCGTACACTCCACTAAAGACGTACCTGTCGAGTTACCAGAAGGGTTACATTTAGCCATTATTTTAAAACGTGAGGCACCTACCGATGCTTTCGTCTCTAATAACTTTGCCCGTTTTTCGGAACTGCCATTAGGCGCTAAAGTGGGCACCTCTAGTTTACGTCGTACCTGCCAAATTAGAGCCTTACGCCCCGATCTTGAAATTTTAGATTTACGCGGTAACGTCAATACTCGCTTAGGTAAACTCGATGCCGGTGAATACGATGCCATTATACTCGCCACATCCGGTTTGGTTAGGCTCGGTTTTCAGGAAAGAATCACTGAAGAGATTCCCGTTGAGGTCAGTTTACCTGCCATCGCCCAAGGTGCTTTGTCATTAGAGTGCCGCTCAGATGATGATCGCATCAATGGTTTAATTGCCCCATTGCACCACGAAATTTCTGCCGCTTGCGTGTTGGCAGAGCGTTCATTGAATGCACGACTTGAAGGAGGTTGCCAAGTCCCCATCGCAGGCCATGCCGTCATCGACAGTGGCAATTTATATTTACGCGGCCTAGTGGGTGCTGTAGATGGCTCTGAAATTCTCAAAGGCGACATTGCCGGTGACCCAAGAAATGCTGAGGAATTAGGCCAAGTCTTAGCCGATGATTTATTGTCCCGTGGTGCTAAAGAATTATTGGCACAAGTGCATAGAGACCATGCTGAGTAGTCATCCAAGGCAACGCTATTGAGCTTACCCCTACAAGGTCTGCGTATTGTGATTACCAGACCGCAGCATCAAGCCACAGCACTGAGTGAACAATTACGTGCGTTAGGGGCAGAACCCCTGTTATTGCCAACCATAGAGATTGTGGCCTGCAACACCACAAAACCATTGGCCGACTCATATCATTGGGTCATTTTCATCAGCGCCAACGCGGTGAACTTTGGGTTGAAGCAATTGCCCACACTGACCAACTACCCACTCGCTGCCATTGGTCTTAAAACTGCAGAGCACCTCAAACAACATTGCCCTACCCCACTCACCCCTAATGCACCATACAACAGTGAAGCATTTCTCAAGCTGCCAGAGTTGCAAGCGTTAGCCGGAAAAACCATTGCCATTGTCAAAGGGGAAGGTGGCCGAGGCTTACTCCAAAAGACTTTGCGTGAACGGGGTGCACACGTCATTGAATATGATGTATATCAGCGCCAGTTACCTACAGCACCAAACCAAGCTATTATTGAGCAAATTCAAAACCGACAGGTCAATCATATTTTGGTGACCAGCGAGCAAAGCCTGAACCATTTAATTGCGTTAGTTGGCCTCAACACGGTTCAACAAACTTCAGTGATTTTAGGCAGCAAACGACAGCTAGAGTGTGCAGACCGCTTAGGATTAAAAATTACTCAACATGTTAGCCACCCGAGTGATCAAGCCTATATTGATCAGTTACTCAGTTAACCGTTAAATGACCATTCTGTGTTGATGCTTCAGAGTCAATTAGCGCTGTTTTAAGGCATCGCGCAATCGTTGACTGAGGTGTTTTGGCTGAACCTGAGTCAACGACACCGAGTCACATTGTTGAAAGGTACATAACTCTCTATCTTATAGTCATATTGGAACAGTGCTTTGAGTCGCTCGCGCTGAATGACACTATTGTCGAAGGGCGACAGAATGAACATACAGTATTGCGGCGCTGGTAAGTCAACCCTTTAAGTGAGACTAAGCCATGGCAGCGCAACTGTTGATCAACAATGTGTGCTGCAAATTCGTCCATACTGGGCATGTGTGAATGAACAAAAGAGGGCAATACCCGTTCAGTGAGGTCGTATGTTTTTTGGAAACCTTCGCGATCGCTGACCATTAAGTCGCCTTCCATATACAACTGCTCAAGGGCTTGTTTCGCCGGTTTCCAGTCCCACCAGCCTGCACCTTTTGTACTATTAGCCTCTACATCTCTAGAGCGTATCGGGCCATCGGAACGTATCCGTGCCAACAATTCACTCATGAGCTTTTTATCAGGGTTTTTATACCAATGGGTTTGACCACTTTTAATGGCGTGTTTATAGGGTAAGGAAAATCGAAAACCCACTATCGGTAGAAAGGCGGCCGCATGTGTCCAATACTCAAAAATGGCACCATTGAGCAATAATTGATTGGTCATGGCGGGTTTGAACTTAGGCACTCTTGAGTAAAAAACATGATGGTGTGCTCGTTCCACCACCGATAGGCTATCAATCTGCACCCAACAAACCACACCCATAGGGCTGCGCCTTCAACAAACCTTGTGATGCCAAGGCAAGACGGCGTAGGCGAGTCAACTCTTGTGGACACCTAATGTCAATCATTCTCATATTGGCCAAACACCAAACTCATTGGTCTCTAAAAGTGCTGCGAGTCGTGTATCCAAATACAGTATCTTCAGTCTAACGATAAGTTATCCCCACGCGATAGGAACAGTGTATCTGACAAACTGTGGATAACTCGGTTTTTGCAAGGAATTACCAGAACTTAAGAGTGCTGTACATTATTTGTACAGCATGATTTTTTCAAAGACTTAAACACAAAACCAACACTGAAATTAGTTATCGGCCAAAAAATTCTTCTATCAATTGCGCTAACCGCAGGTGCAAATGCCCTTCGAACTCATGCAGCACTTTATCGAACAAAGACAGGTACTTCTCAGCCTGTACGTGAGTCACACTTTGAGCGCCAACCCTAAACTCCATCTCTGGCTTCGAGATATCATGCCTGGGTGTTACTTCCCAATGTACAAAGTCTGAGTCCAACGTTGCTAATGCTTTTTCGGCAAAAGGACAAAAAGCATCAACATGGTCAATTCCTTCGGGGCCTAGGCAACCTGCTTCAACTCGAATAAGAACGGTCAATTTTTTTTCTTGTGGGAGGGGTAATTTATGTTTCATAAACGTTCTAAAAACTCATCTCTAACACGGCCAGTTGTAACAATAGCACACGGATGAATATCTTGGGTTGACAATATAAACCCAAAATTTTGAGCCATATTTACTCACTCAATACCGTGTTCTGTTACACTGCAAAAACAAACTAATAATAAGAAAAGCCAAGGATATCGTGTTGACTAACAACATAAATTTAAAATATTTTTATATCGATAGCGCCAGCCTATTTTCCCTTGGATCGGATCTAGATCACGCCATATTTAATGCATTATCGTCCCTCTACCCTAATGCTGAGCGGATTCCATTCGCAGCTTTTCACCAGCGTGCTCCAGCGGGAAAAGACCCAATGCAATTTGCCAATGAGGCCACCCTTGTTACGATTAAAAATCACTGTGAAGCCAATACTCAAGCCGTCATCCTAACTCTCAATAATGGCTTTTTATCTGCTGAAACCTTACAAGCAATGACATCTGCAGGCTTCATTAGTATTGCTTGGTTTATTGATGACCCCTATTCAATTGATATTACTCGCAGTCAAGCACGTGATTTTGATATTGCTATGACCGTAGAATCTGCCTGTCTTAGCCAATACCAAGATAACCCCAGTGGTGTCTTTCATTGCCCCTTAGGGTTCGACGACACTTTAAATATTGAACCACACAATACTGATCCAAAATACAGCAGTGATATCTGTTTTGTTGGCTCACCTTTTAAAGATTCCAAACGTAATGAATGGATCATCGCCACGGTGAATCATTTTGTTGGTGACTATAAAATCCATATTTTAGGCTCTCATGTCGCCGGTGAAGAATGGCACCAGTATTTACCAGACCACCCTAACTTAACCCTTCATTCGGGCTACCTTTCGCGGCTAGAAAGCATTCAATATATTCAAGGCGCCAAAATCAATTTGAATATTCACCGAAACTCCCAAGGGGTTTATGATTCAAATTCACAGCACATTAAAGCGAAATCTCTGTGTGAGCGTACTTTTTTAATTGCAGGGTTAGGCGGCTTTCAGATCATTGATGCCAGCAGACCTGATAGTCACAACTTTTTTATCGACCAAGAAGAAATCATTGTTTGTGACTCTGCCCAACACTTACTGAAAAACATTGATTACTATTTAACCCATGATGAAAAACGGCTGGCAATCGCTCAAAAATCACAACACAGAACACTCAAAGAACATACGTTAAAACAGTCTATTCAGCGGGTTTCTCAGCATGTCATTCATCGGTTAGAAGCTGACATAAAACCTGCTCAATATTTCCCGATACACCATTTTCACTCGCAACAAGAACAACAGGATCAATACGTGGCATGGGAAAATAGCCATGCCGCTCCAACTGAACAACCCGTGTCAGATATTAAGATTGAACTCATCGTCATGATTGACTCCCCTGCTCCGACGAATGCGCTACTGAATGATTTGGGTATCCTATTATCCTCTTTATTAGAACGAACCTTACAGCAGTGGCAGATGTCTATTCTGGCCCCTTTTCCAGTCCCTAGCCCTCAATTGGAAAGCCCTGGCATACTCACCTGGGTGAATACTAACGAGACACCTTTGCATCAAGTGGTTAATACGATCACAAAAAATTCGGATGCCAGTTGGATAGGTTATGTCACTTTAAAAGATTTTTTAGTCGCTCACAGCTTACACTCAGTTGCAGACCACATCACCCAGAACCCGGAATGGCAGTTTATCTATTCAGACACCTGCTTTATAGATTCACAGGGTGGTGATGAACGCTCCTCCCCCATTTTCAAACCTGACTTTAATTTAGAGTTACAGCGAAGCCAACACTATATCGGAGACACATTTTGGATTAACGCTACGCTCAATAGTAAGCTTGGGGGTTTAATAGAGGCATCCACGGCAGGGTTACTTGATTTAACCTTGAAAGCGGCTGAACACTTAAACTGCACCCATTTTGGCCATATTGAGGATGTTTTATTTTACCAACGCACCCCCGTTGCTTGTCAGGATTTTCAAGCCATAAGCCAGGTCGTGCAAAATCATTTCTCCCGCAGTGATTTAACCGCAACCACGTTGCCATCGAAAGAGGCCGGTTTAGACATTCAGTATGTTTTACCTCCAGAACCAGAATACACCATCATTGTCACGCTAACAGCAGACGATATCGCACGATTACCTGCCTGTTTAACAACACTAAAAACGTCAAAAGCAGGTGATATTCACCTCCTGTGTATTGGTGTATGGGATGATAATGCCAAAGACGCTTTGCAAACACAGGTGGGTCAAAGCTTTGATACCCTAGAACAAGCGATGTCTGCAAGCCACTGTGAGTTGGTTATTCTATTTAACCCGACAGTACAATTTCCAAACCCACAAGACATTCAGCAATTAGCCAGTTACGTAATACAACCTTCTATCGTTTTAGCATGCCCGTGGCTGATGAACTCAGATGAGCAATTAATCCATGCAGGTTTTATACAAGGCTGGGGCTTAGAAGGCATTATCAGCGGTTCTGACAATGGTTTGCCCCTCAATGAACCTAGCTACACCGGCACACCAGCAACCACGCAAGACATTGCTTGCACTCATAATGCTTGTTTTATGTTGAAGAAATCTGGCTTTCAGCAACTCGCCACTGTGACGCTACCTAATGAGTTTACTGATTTATATTATTTGCCACTCTGTGAAGCGATCATTCAGCAAAACAAACGTGCCATATCCACTCATAAAGCCATTTGCTGTGCCAACCCACCTTAAATTTTTGCGTTTCTGCGCTGTGGCATTTTCAGCAATCAGCTGTATAAGCTGATTGCATGAGAAACCATTTAAGTTCTGATACAATGGCGCCATGACTGAAACCCAATTCAACAACCCCTTTTTAAGCTGCGACTTAAAGCGCTACCCACTCAGCAAAAATGAATCACTTCGTGCGTGGGATGCTGCTGACGAGCTCTTGTTACAGCACCTATTTGAATCACACATATTACACGCCGAATCACGCCTACTCATTATCAATGATGCTTTTGGTGCTTTAACCTGTGCCTTAAGCCAATATCAGCCCATTAATAGGTCCGATTCATTTGTATCTCAATATAGCTGCCAACGTAATATGAGTAGCATTGAAAACCAGGTTGTTTATCAGTCGTCAATTGACGAGCTCAACAGCCCCGTTGATGTTGTGCTGATCAAAGTGCCAAAAACTTTGGCCTTTTTGCAAGACCAATTAATTCGCTTAAAATCTGTCATCACTCCTCAAACTCAAGTGATTGCAGCGGGTATGGTCAAACAAATTCATACCTCTACATTGAACCTATTTGAGCAAAATATTGGCACGACAAAAACCAGTTTGGCCACAAAAAAAGCACGCTTAATTTTAAGCCAAGTCAACAGCCAAACAGAACCACAGACTTTACCTGAGTCACAATGGGCAGTACCAGAATACAACCTCACCATCGTCAACCAAGCCAATGTTTTTTCAAGAGAAAAATTAGATCTTGGCGCCAGATTACTACTGGAAAATCTGCCCAAAGACCATCAGTCCTATATTGATTTAGGCTGCGGCAATGGCGTAATTGGCTTTCGTCTACAACAGTTAAACCCTGAAGCGCAGATTCAGTTCATTGATGAATCTTACATGGCCGTGGCTTCTGCTAAAGCAGGCTATCAGCTGAACTTTCCTGAAGGGTCACAGGCTACTTTCTTAGTGAATAATGCCTTAACTGGACTAAAGCCACCGGTTGACTGTATTGTTTGTAACCCACCCTTTCATCAGCAACATGCCATTGGTGATCATATTGCTTGGCAAATGTTTACCCAAGCAAAAGCCATGCTCAAACAAGGCGGGGAGATAAGCATTGTCGGAAATCGACATTTACAGTATCACAGCAAACTGAAAAAAATATTTGGCAATGTACGCTCCATTGCCAGCAATAAGAAATTTGTCGTTTTATCGAGCACCAAATAACGATTAACAACAAAAATTATGCTCCTAATGCCTTCGCATGGCGCTTTAAATGCTCACCAATAAAACTCGAAATAAAATGATAACTGTGGTCATACCCTGGCTGCATTCTCAGCGTTAACGCTTGACCCTGCCTCTCACAAGCGACTTCAAACTCTTCTGGCAATAACTGCCCTTCTTCATAAAACTCATCCGCCAACCCTTGGTCAATTAAAATGGGGGCGCATTTAGCACCCGTAGTAACCAAATAGGTCGCATCATATTGCTGCCACTGCGCCTCATCACCACCTAAATAGGTAGGGAAACAGCCTTTCCCCCAAGCAGATTGAGTAGGGTGACAGATCGGTGAAAATGCAGACACCGCTTTATAACTTTCCGGGTTTCTCAAAGCAATCATCAAAGCGCCATGACCACCCATTGAGTGACCCATAATCGATTTTTGCCCTGCAATAATAGGTAGCCCTACCTCAATCAACGTCGGCAATTCGACAGTAATGTAATCATACATCTGATAATGCTTAACCCAGGGTTGCCGAGTCGCGTTCACATAAAATCCCGCCCCTTTACCAAGATCATATCGATCAGCCGCATCCGGAACACCCTGTCCTCTTGGGCTGGTATCAGGAAAGATTAATGCAACACCCAGCTCAGCAGCATATCGCTGAGCGCCCGCTTTGGTCCGCACATTGTCATCAGTACAGGTGAGCCCCGACAACCAATAGATGGCAGGGACTTTTTCCAACTCTGCTTGAGGTGGTAGGAAAACAGAAAACGTCATCTCACACTGACACGTAGTAGAATCATGGGTATAGCGATTTAAAAAACCACCGCTCTCTTTAATACTGTCTTGCAGAATCATACGAGTTGCCTTAAAAAATAATCACTGAACGAATGCTTTCACCACTGTGCATTAAATCAAAAGCACGGTTAATGTCTTCTAGTGGCATGGTGTGCGTCACCATTTTATCCAACTCAATGGCACCAGACATATACCGGTCCACATAACCGGGTAGCTCAGTACGGCCTTTAACCCCACCAAATGCTGTCCCTTTCCAAGTACGCCCAACCACCAAATTAAACGGTCGGGTTTTGATTTCTTGGCCTGCGCCTGCCACACCAATGACGGTAGACACACCCCAACCCATGTGGGTGCACTCTAAAGCGTCACGCATCACATCCACATTACCAATACACTCAAAAGAATAGTCCACACCACCATTGGTCATTTCTTGAATGTACTCACTGATAGAACCATCAATCTCATTGGGGTTAATGAAGTCTGTCGCACCCAATAATTTGGCCATTTCCCATTTTTCTGGATTCACATCTATGGCTAAAATACGTTCAGCCTTCGCCATCACGGCACCTTGCACGCACGATAAACCAATTCCCCCGAGACCAAATACGGCAACGGTTGAACCTGCCTCCACTTTTGCGGTATTCAGTACGGCACCAATTCCTGTCGTAACGCCACACCCTAACAAACAAACCTTGTCTAAAGGGGCCAGCGGGTTGATTTTAGCCAGGGCAATTTCAGGTACGACGGTATATTCAGCAAAAGTGGAACAGCCCATGTAGTGATATATTGATTTGCCATTTTGAGAGAAACGACGTGTGCCATCTGGCATATATCCCGTCCATACGGTACCGGCAATGGACTGACATAAATTGGTTTTAGGCGAATTGCAATAGTCACATTCACCGCACTCAGGTATGTATAAAGGAATCACATGATCGCCAGGTTTTAATGATTTAACACCTGGGCCACACTCAACCACAACACACCCCCCCTCGTGGCCTAAAACACTCGGGAAGACACCTTCAGGGTCATTACCTGACAAAGTAAATGCATCTGTATGGCAGACACCTGAAGCCACTACTTGCAATAACACTTCACCTTCTTTTGGCCCATCAATCTCAATTTGCTCAATGGATAATGGTTGTTTTGCTGCCCATGCAACTGCGGCTTTAATTATCATAATTTGTCCCTTATCATGAATTGAGTGTCACCACTCACAGGACTTTCTTGTAGCACCATCACAGTACAAAAAAAAGCCCTTTTACTTCAGCAAAAAGGCTTTTCATCTCATGACGGCTTTTGATCAGAACAAATTATTCACACTATCACTAGGGAGAACAGGCTAATAAGTCTTTCTCTCCATCAATCCCGATCAACGGTTGCTCATTCAGCGGTTGTGCTTCTTCTTCTTTTTCATCAGCCACTAGCTGTTCTTCAGAGCCTTCTTCTACTGGGTTGCCATTTTCATCTAATGGCGGCTCGCTTGGGTCTTTTAGCGGTTCACCATCTGGCCCGACTAGGTTACCCTCAGCATCAACCTCCCCTTGAATCGGTTCACCATTTTCATCTAAAACCAAGTTACCATCTGGCCCAACTAGATTTCCCTCAGGATCAATTGCAGGCTCTACTGGGTTACCATCTGCATCTAAAGGCGCTTGAATGGGGTCACCACTAGCATCAAGCAATGGCTGATCCGTTGGTTCTCCACCAGGTGGTGGGGGTTGAGTTGCATCGCCATCAGGAGGGGGTGGTGCGTAAGGGTCAAACCCACCCCCATCTGCTAGGTTTGGATCAATGATGGGGTCTTGAAAAATTTCATCTTGAGGCGGTAATGCATTCGGATCTAAATTAGGATCTGCGTTGGCTCCGGATATTGCGGGTGATAAAATGAAGTCAATACCGCTGATACCATCAGAGAATGTAAACGCATCAGCAGACACCAGCAATGGCTGCTTAGCACCTACTGCATCGCCAATAAAAATACTGCCAGAAGACACATTAATATCCACACTCAATGATTCTAAAATTAAGCTACCACTGCCGCTGGATACAAAAATAGAGGCACCACTATCAAATGTAATATTGTTATCCGCTTGCAGCACAACAGTACCGCCAACCAGTAAACTCGCAATCGTTCCCGTTAATATGTTGGTTGTGTCACCTACAAAATCACTAAATAAAATAATGCCACCGAGATTACCGATATCGCCATCCAGGGGCGTTTTACCAGCAATAGCAGCATTTGAAATCACAATCTCAGCAGGATCCAGTAATATGGTGCCGTTAATACCATTTAACGCTGATACATCCACAAACCCGCTAAAACCCAAATTTTCTTTACCTGACACTTCTACAAAACCGCCATTACCGGAGGTAGAGCCACCTTTAGCACTGATAAGCCCGTCATACTGAGTAAAAAGGTCAGACCAGATAATGACTTTTCCGCCATCACCTTCACCAACACCATTCGCGCTGATCACCACATGACGGCCAATGATGGTTTTTTCTGCGCGCTGACGATCTCCGGTTCCCTGGAAATCACCACCAATGTGTATTTCACCGCCATTTAATCCGTTTGCACTCATCACAGCATTGCCTACAACGGCAATATTACGCCCTAAAATATCGATATTGCCGCCATCAACACCCGCATCGTTACTGGATACATCTAAGGTACCGGTTTGAATCACATCCGCATCATTACCTAATAAATAAATCTCACCTTCATGTTCGGCAATACTTTGTGCACGCACTAAACCTAAATTGCTCACGGATGTTGAAATAAGCTCTGAGGCAACGTTAGCGGTCATCACCACTCGGCCACCTTGAGCAATCAAATCACCAGAGTTTTTCACCCCAGCTAAATCACTCACCGCTTCCCCATCAATCACAAAACTCACCAAACCATCACCTTGAAGGTCTAGTGTTATTTCTGATGCGGCGGCCAGACCAACTTGACCTAAATTGGCTGTTACGATGCCTGTATTTTCAACATAGTCCCCTGCTAATACAATAAAACCATTGTCTGTGGCCGTCAGCTCACCTTCGTTAATCACACTACCGGCTAATTCACCACTGCGGCTAAACTGCAGTTTGCCAGAGAGAAAATCTTGATTCCCAACATCCAACGTTGTTGCAACCAAACCCGCCACATCTAACGTTGCAGACTGTGTAAACAATATGCCTCTTGGATTGACTAAAATCACCACCCCATTGGCATTTAATTGACCGAGTATCGTGGTTGGGTTACCACTAATGACTCTGTTTAAGGCAATGGAAGAACTGCTAGGTTGAATAAAATTAACGATTTCATTACTGCCAATATTAAAACCATCCCAATTAATAATCGCTTGCTGGGTTGACTGAAAAATGTTGGTCGTCTGTCCATCTTGCTGAATGCTTATGCCACCGGATACAACCGTACCACCTGTAGGCGCACACAGGCCTATGGTAGGTACCATTGCTGTTCCGACTAACAATAGTTTATTTTTATTTTTCACAGGCACTCCAAAATATAAGAATACAGCCAATTTTGAATAGTATTAAATGACTTATATCGCATTATTAGCTTATCTATAAAGTATAGACAGCTAAGCTTAACTATTCTGTACAATTATCACGTTTTATAATTACTCGCCATTACAGCGCTTGTACATCACTTATATCACCAGTATAAATAGCGCTAAACATCCATACTGAGATTCAGATCACCAAATGCAAAATTTAGATCAACTATCACAAGCAAAACAATTTTTAAATGACAAGTCATGGGCTAAAGCAGGCCAGTTGCTTCACCAGGTTATTTCATCTCACCCCACCCACGCTGAAGCGCATTATTTAATGGGCATCACTTGTATACATTTAGGGCATACAGAAGTTGCTAGCCAGTGGATTTATAAAGCCATTCAATTAAACCCAAATAACCCCCAATATCGCCTACAACTTGCCGAGTGTTATCAAACTTCAAATCACTTTGATAAAGCAATTCATTATTATTTACAGGTATTAGAACACAGCACATCAAAAGCCCAAGTGTGGATGCGGATGGCAGAAGCGTACCTCTCTAACACACAAAATGAACAAGCCATAAAGGCGGCGGAACAAGCACTCAATATTGAACCCAATATGGCCATTGCTGAAAATTTTTTAGGCAATTATTATATGGAAATACAGCCTAAAAAATCCATCGAACATTTTAAAAATGCACTCAAGAACGAGCCAAAGTCTGCCAGTGTTTATTACAACCTAGGTAATGCATATCAACAAATCAATGCCTATCAACAATCCATTCAGTGTTACCAAACAGCCACAAAGCTAAAACCAAAACTGATTGATGCTTACTTAAACTGGGGCAGCCTGCTCACCTATTTAAAACATTACTCCGATGCTGAAAAACTGTTCTTAACCGTTATTAGAATCAATTCACAGCAAGATAATGCGTATTATTATATAGGCAATTTATACCGAGAAATGGACCAGCAACACCAGAATGAAAGCTACAAAAATTTACGCCAAGCATTTCAACTCAAGCCCACAGATACTCGCTACTTTACCAGTTACTACCATAGCCTTCAGGTGCTATGTCATTGGCAGGAAGCTGAAACATGCGGCCAAAATATCGCCGACAAATTTATACACTCACCTTTATGTGCTCTATTTGACGCCTTATCCATGACAGATAATAAAGCCGCCTTATTTGCTGTCGCCAAAGCCAATGCTGCTCACGTTGAAAAATCAACTCAACATACTCAGCTTCAATTGAAACATGATGTACGAGACAAAAATTTAACAATACGCATTGGCTATGTTTCTAGCGACTTTAAAGATCACCCGACTGCCTACCTCATTTTAGGGCTGTTACGTGAGCACAACTCAGAGCAATTCGACATTTATTGCTACTCTCATATCACCAATGAGAACGACCCTGTTACTCAAGCAGTCCAACGTTCATGCGATCATTTTATCGACATCACGCAACAATCAGATGAAGAATGTGCAAAAAGAATCTACCAAGATAACATCGATATACTTATTGATTTAAATGGCCACACCATGAACAGTCGACTGGGTGTCTTTTCATTAAAACCTGCCCCCATTCAAGCAACCTATTTAGGCTGCCCGGCCACCACAGGTATGCAATGCATGGACTACATCATCACTGATCGAACCGTCTGCCCCATGGAAGACCAGCCCTACTACACAGAAAAATTAGCCTACTTACCCAACACCTACCAAGCCACTGACGACCAGCAACCGGTTAGTGGACAAACCATCACAAAACAACAACTAGGTCTCCCCGAAAATAGCTTTGTATTCGCCTGCTTTAACCAAACCTACAAGCTTGATAAAACTTTTTTTAACCTTTGGATGACTATACTAAAAAAAACCCATAACAGTGTTATCTGGCTGTATACCAATAACCCAATCGTACAAAATAATTTAATCCTAAACGCTGAAGAACAAGGGGTTGACAAAAGCCGACTGATTTTTGCCCCGCGCGTGCCAAGACCGGAGCATTTACAACGCCAACAGTTTGCAGATTTAATCCTAGATACACAGCTTTATAATGGCCATACCACCACATCAGAAGCATTATGGATGGGCATTCCTGTTGTTACACTACAAGGCAAGAGTTTTCCCTCAAGAGTTGCCAGTAGTTTGCTTAAGGCCATCAACCTAACAGAGACCATTACCCACACTATAGAAGACTATCAAGCAACAGCAGTTGATTTAGCCAATAACCCCGAAAAACTTAATGCACTGAAAAAAACACTGAAACACAACAAGCACACCACTCCCCTATTTCAAACAAACGCGTTTACCCAACACCTAGAACAACTTTACCTATCATGGCTATAAAAATAGCGTTGAAGCACTTTACCGGCTCTTATTCAACCCTCTGTATCGTCAGATTGTCTCGGTTTTAAAGCATCAAGGGGCACAATATATTCATTCTTTTTATCTTGAGCACTCTGTTCAAAGTGAAAATAGCGAAAACCATTAATCATTCCTGAAACCGTCGCTAATTGACCTTTAAAATCATGTAAAACGACAGCGACAACATGCCCAATCACTAACCACATCAGTACACCGGCCAACACCTGGTGCCCTCCAATAAAACCTTGAAACATTCCTGTTAGCAACACACTGAACAGCAACAGATACATCACCGTATAAAGTGGCAACCAAAGAGGGTTATGAGCAAACCAGTTTGGCAAAGGAAAGCGACCAAAACTCAAATAAAATTTGAACATTTGGGTCACCGCTTGCCAATGATTTTTTCGGGGAATAAGCGCTCGCCAATGGCTGCTCCCCGGAACCAACAGCAAGCCTAATCGCAACAAAACGGCCAACACAATAATCTGTCCGACCATTAAGTGCCAATCCACCCAAAAGGTTAAATCAACATCGGTATGCGTAAACACCCACGCACTAAGCCATTGAAAAATAAGCCCAAAAGTGATTAGCCAATGGCTAATTCTCAACCATCCAGACCAAACTTTACGCACTTGAATTGTATCCATGCTTACCCCCAACCATCACCCCGAGACGCTTATTTTACCATTCACAAAGAACAGCCAACACCATTCAATAATACGGGATTTTTTACCCCGCTAAGAGCATCGATTTTTAACCGTTTACGCGTGTTATCATAGCTGTGCTCACTCACTTTGGAGGTTAATGTGTTAATCGTCGTATCACCCGCAAAAAAACTAGATTACAAATCAGACCCTATACTGAAAAAACACACCAAACCTGGTTTTATCAGCCAATCAACGGACCTCATTAACACCCTAAAAGATTACTCCGAACTGGATTTAATGGAGTTAATGCACCTCAGCCAAAAGCTAGCAGAGCTTAACTTTAATCGCTACCATGCTTGGAAGCCGAGCTTCGATTTTGACAATTCAAAACAAGCCATTTTGGCCTTTAAAGGTGATGTTTACACAGGCTTAGATGCGGATAGTTTTAGCCCCGAAGATTTTGAATTTGCACAAGACCATTTAAGAATTTTATCTGGCCTCTATGGCACCTTAAGGCCACTGGATTTAATGCAGCCCTATCGCTTAGAAATGGGCACCAAGCTCCCCACCGATCAAGGTAAAAATTTATATGAATTTTGGGGGGACACCATCACGGATAATTTGAATACTGTCTTAAAGAAACAAGGCGATGACATTCTGGTTAATTTAGCCTCCAATGAATACTTTAAGTCGGTCAAACCTAAATCCATTAAAGGCACGATCATTACCCCAACGTTTAAAGAAAAGAAAAATGGGCAATATAAAATCATTGGCATTTATGCGAAAAAAGCACGCGGCCTGCTGTCTCGATATATTATTCAAAACAGACTGAAAGACGTGCAAGAGATCAAGAAATTTAGTATCGATGGTTACGAATTTAATGGGCCCATGTCAGATGACAAAACATGGGCTTTTACTCGGGGATAAACACCCGCTCAATAAGTGAAAACAGGCGGTAAAATAGAGATAGAACAGACACTCAAATTTAAACTGCCCTAAGCTCATTTTAATTATTTTTTAGGCTTCCAAATACCAAACGCATCTTGAGGTGGCGGTGGTGGAGGCGTAGCAGGTGCACTTTGAGCCATTTGCTGAGTCATTACATGTTCAACAAATGCCGCAACCTCTTGAAACAACTCTTGTTTACTACCTTCCACATCAGATTCAGCCATCATAATGCCCAACACGGCAGCCGTATATTGCATTTTAATACCAGCATCTGTTGCTGAACTATCGTGTTCTTCTATCACTTTACCAACAGCTTCTATCAGCTGAGGAGAAAGGGCTATTGTGCTCATATTGACTCCAGGAAATACGATTATAAAGTGGCATTAGTATAAGAGTTTATTACTCTCGCCCAAACCCCCAAGAAAATGACCTTTTATAACGCTCATGCCCTCCAAGGCGAACACCGTTAAACATCGCTTCTGCCATTTTGGTCGATTTTAGTAACTTTGCCACATCCATCATCAACTCTGAATCTGCTTTTAATCGTTCCAACTCTTCATCTGGATAACCAGACCAATACTTTAAGTCATGGAAAAAACACGCGGAATAAATACTCACCTTACCCCAATCATTAAACCACATTGAACAGCCGTCACTCCTAAATGGGTTTTTGGGCGGATCTTTTTTAATTTTTTGCCACAAATCATGCAACCCATACGCTTGAGTCAATATACCTATGTCAGCTAAAGAGACCTGTTTACCTTCCTTAGGTAATTTTGTAATGAATTTTGAGCCTGGATTGTCGCAGTGATCACACAACGCTAGACTGCGTTTCCAACCTAATAAATACGGGTCTAATAACCAGTAACGGCCACCTCGTTTTAACCAGTGAATTTTTCGTGCATGCGTACTTGGCCACTCAGTATTTAAGTAATTTTGCTCACCCACCTGTAACACTTGTTTGTTGGCATCAACCGATAACACCACAGCAACATGACCAGTACCTTTGTAGGCTTTGGCATAAACCAATAAGTCACCCACCTGTGGTGGTGCTGTTGAGCCAATTTCATAGTTGATCGTAGGTAGTAAGTGGCCATCTGAAATACGTTTAAAATGACTGATTTTATCCCAAATATCAGCGGCTACATCTACATCCCCATAGACAACGCCTTTGCGTTTTAATAACCAGCGCCGGGCAAACTCCACACACTGCCATTTGATTCCAGTGTACGTCCCATTTTCATGATGCGGCTCAAAAATGACACATTTAGCTTGGCAGTTTGAAAATGATT
>JABHGC010000138.1 GCA_018672285.1 Methylococcales bacterium | reverse complement strand
TTACAGGCTGTAATGACAAGCATCGATAAAAGAGTGATGCCAGCTTACAGTTATTTTTATTGTTTTTGTATGTAATGCAGACTCTTTGATACTAACGTGATCGCGCAAGTCTTTGCAAGCCCTTACGCCCACTTCATTTTAAACACAGAAATTGGCCTCAAATCACCCTGATAAGTATTCAATACCATTACTTTCTGCCCAAGCGCTCATAATGCTCAAAGATTTTTTATCTGGGTTTGCATTAAACCGAGCTTTAACCTGCATAATGGCCTTGTCATTGACATTGACTTCAATGGTGAGTTTAGATTTTTCGCGGTACTGATATTCACGGGTCAATGACCAAATTGACGTAGCGCCATATTTACAACTCCCCCAGTAGTCAGCGACACAATGACTCATTCGCTTGCCCTCAAGATAGAGCTGATGGCTATCCAATAATTCTGTCACTCGCCAAGTAACAAGCTCACCCGTGACAACGCTCTTCTCAGCGCTTTGGAAGTTTGAAATACCGGCACCTTGCCAATGCACAACAGGCTTATTGACATTCCATTGACATCGCCACTCCTTTAATAACTGAACCATTGATGACACTGTGCGTGATTTCATTGAAAAGTTTGGCATAGGCGGAACCACATTGAGCACTTGGCCATTCACAGTGACATGCTCTTCTCTAAATTTTAATTTATCAATCAGCTCAATAATGGGTTTAACCAAAGCCACATCAATATCTACTCTCGCCATAAACTGAATAACGGTTTGCCAAAAAGCATCCCTTTTATCTGTAGTCAGCAGCAGAGTATTGCAAACAGCATCCGCTAACGCTTTGCTTCCTCCAAAACCTTTAACTTGTGCCACCCTAATCGCCTGCTGCACAGATAAATGGTCTGCAGAAGCAGTGAATTGATGCGCCATTTTTTTCGTTAACTGATAAGGCAATTTAAGACTCTTAACAGAAGCGCCTCTAGCCAGCTTAATGAACCAGTGCTGCCATTGATAACAATCAGAGTCATACCAAACGTGATATAAAAATTGTGACATAGGAAACCGCCCCAGCAAATGATCCACTAAAGATTGAAACACTGCCCTCTTTGTTTTACCAACAGGCAACCAAGTCTCTAAGCGTCGTAGATAATACCCGCCAAACCTAGCCAAATTTTCAAGTCCATGAAGGATCAGCTTTTCCTGATCCCACGTAACTAGCCGTTGCTGACGTATGTGTAATAAATGAGTGTTCATACGAATATAGGTAACAAGGTGCATAAATTTTTGGTGTGCCCCAGCTTGACCATATAAACGATAATGAATACGATGAATAAGGTGATCAATGCGGTGTTTCGCGAACGTTTTTTGAGATGACATAACCCCTCCTCGCCCAATTTAAAAAAGGCATGGATTCAAAATAATAAATACAGTGATTTATTCTGCAGAAGGCATACAGCGCAAAGCGCTTGAGTAGAAAACCAGACTCAAAACTCGACTAGATTGACATATTAAAAATATATCAGCCCTACAACCGTATGCAGCAGACTGAAAAAGAGAGGGTCACGAAAAAAATAAAAAATACATGGGAATTGTCCAAGTGCCTAATTGACTGAATTAGGTATATCAAAAAGCTAACAAGTCATCCTTTTATATGACCCGGCCATCATGTCGCAAACAATAATAGAATTAAAGCCACATAATCACTTTTTCATGCTGTTAACTAAAAATTGTTAACCCGCTTTAACATGAATAAAACAACTAGATGACCGGGCAACCTAATCAACACGAACAAACACCCATTGGTTCTGCCACAAGCGTCACAACCAATAAGCTAAATGATAAAATACGTGCATTTTTGCCATTTTTTGCCCAAACAAGAAATGTGCTATAGTCGCTCGCAACGATATAATTCCTTGTCACATATTTACGGAGAGCCATGCCATGACTGATGCCAAACATAGCCGATTACTCATCTTAGGATCTGGCCCTGCAGGTTATACCGCGGCTATTTATGCCGCTCGCGCAAACCTCAACCCTGCCCTCATCACTGGCATGGAACAAGGCGGGCAACTGACAACAACAACCGATGTAGACAACTGGCCAGGTGAGCCTAAAGGCATTCAAGGCCCACAGTTAATGACCAACATGCTAGAACAAGCACAACGGTTTGAAACTGAGATTATTTTTGATTACATCCGTGAAGTAGATTTTAGTCAAAAGCCATATGCCTTAAAAGGTGACTCAGCCGAATACACCTGCGACGCTTTGATTATTGCAACCGGCGCATCAGCACAATATTTAGGCATAGATTCTGAAGAAGCTTTTAAAGGCAAAGGCGTATCCGCTTGTGCAACATGCGATGGTTTCTTTTACCGTAAACAAGCCGTTGCGGTGGTTGGCGGTGGTAACACAGCTGTTGAGGAAGCCTTATATCTTTCCAACATTGCAGATCATGTCACCGTAATTCATCGACGTGACGCATTTCGTTCCGAGAAAATTTTATCGAAACAACTGCTAGAAAAAGCAGAAAATGGCAATGTCACCATCGAGTGGAATCATACATTAGATGAAGTATTAGGTGATGATAACGGCGTTACAGGTTTACGTATTAAGAATGTTGGTGATGGCAGCACCAAAGAAGTTGATGTGATGGGTGTCTTCATCGCCATTGGTCACAAACCTAATACCGACATCTTCGCAGGACAACTTGATATGAATAATGGTTATATTAATGTTGGCGGTGGAAACCAAGGCAATGCGACCTTAACCAGTGTTGAGGGTGTTTTCGCCGCAGGTGATGTGGCAGACCATATCTATAGACAAGCGGTTACCTCTGCCGGTAGTGGCTGCATGGCCGCCCTAGATGCCGAAAAATACCTGGATAATTTAGATAAATAAGTTAGTACCTATGGCATTAATTGCCGATAAAAGTCATCACGTCAGCATTTACTGACGTGAATTTTTCGAAATATTTCAAGATTAAAAAATCTTTTTCACACCTAAGATACTGACTTTAAATAACTAACATCTCTTGGCATACCAGGAAACCGGTATATCAGTAAAACACCCAATAGTGTTCATTAGTGTTTCCTGTAGAATAGATACCATATTCAATTACGGGGTATTACAGCAATGACTAACGAATCAACACAAATTGGCTTTGGCAAAAAAATTCCTGTTACCATGAAATTAGACGAGTCACTGGTCAACAGAATCACAACCATGAAACTTAAGTGCAGTCAGTTTGATGAGAATTTTTCTGTGACCGATATTTTTATCAAAGCGGTAGATGCCGAGCTCACTAAAAAAGAACTCCAGTGTGCCAGTGCTGATCAGACGATGATGTAGACCGAGCTAAACGATTTAAAATCATCTTTGTTGTATAACTGCAGGCAATAAATGTTTACGCAGGACAGAACAAAGTTGACCTTTTAAATCATGCCTTACTTACTGAGGCATACAGACCTTACCCTTCACATTTAAGCTCACCGCAATCAGCGGCTGCTCTTCTAACAGAATGATTATTTCTCCATCGTCGTCACCTGCAGCCGTTGCCGCTAATAGCTCAGTAGGGTCAGCACCATCTGCAATGGCTTTTTGTGCTGCATCCGTATCTTCTTGAGCAGGCTCAGTACTGGCAGTCGTACTTGAATCTCCTGTCGCCGGCTTAGTATCCGCTGTGGTTGGCTCTGAAGCTGGCTGTTCTTGCTGGACAACAGGTTGCTGCGTAGGTGAAATAATGTCAGGTGGCGTAAATAACTCTTCAATGGTTGGCAGATCAACAATAATCTCTGTCTCAGGAATTGAGTTGGCTATAATGTCTCCGCCAAAACTAAAACTTTGTGCTGTTAACTGGCTTGCATCCATCTGTAGTTGTGATGCAACCACTGTCACATCTGCTGCAGCAATGGTTGCCCCAGGTGCAACAAAGACACTACCGGAACCGGCATTAATTTCCAATAATGTGCCTACATTGAGCGCCCCTGTAATGTTAATGCTATTGCTGGCTTCTAGCTCCAAGCCACCGGTGGAATCAACACTTCCTACCGATAAATTAATGGGGTCTAAAAACACATTCAGCCCTGCAACTTCGTTTGCAATAACTGAACCGATATTGACATTGCCACCGGCTTCAACACTCACTGCGGTGTCTGAAATATTCACGCCATGACTCACTATGCGGTTAATATCAACAGATCCTGCAATGTGTAAACTAACGATACTGTCAGCCTCTACAGTACCAAGCACCGTTAAATCACCGCCAAAGTCTGAAAATATTTCTCCTCGTCTAGCAATAATGTCGCCGCCAACAAACGCATCACCACCAAAAAATACAGTATCAATGCCCCCTATAACTGAGTTGATAATGTCTAAAGAGTTTCGGCCAATAATATCAAGATCACCCTCTACTGCATCAAAACCAATACCTGACTCAACTGACAAGCCTTGAATGCTATCTGCTTGTAAAAGAACCTCTTCGTTTGCACTGATATCTTGAAAAATCAAATCCGTTGAAGCACTGATGCTAATATCATCTCTAGAAAAAATGTTTCCTGCCACCGTAATGTTATTGGCTTCGATAACGATATCGTCATTACTATTAATCCGGTTTAGCACAATAGTATTACCAAACAGCTCAATATTCCCATCATCTTCAATATCACTTAAGGTAAACAGCTCACCACTAACAACGAGTGTGTCACCCACTGAGATTTCAATATTATCTAGAGCAAAAATTGATGCAAAATTTGCAGAGTTACTGTCAGCTAAAAAATCATCTTCAAGGGTAACATTGCCTGTAACAGTGATGTTCGCTCCTGCAAAAAGATCAATATCGTCGTTAGATGATAACTGATTTGCAAACACGGATAGCCCTGATAACAGGATAGCTCCAGCCTGAGCACTGTCAACACTGATAGCACCACCAGAGAAGCTACTGATTTCATTTGTTGCGGTTATCGAGCCTAAGGTCACATCTCCACCCGCCTCAAGGAAAATATCACCACCTGAATCAAGGCCTGATGCTGACACCCCATTAACGGCATCAATAACGATATTTGAACCTGCATTAAGTTGTGATTCAAGTAATACAGAACCTGCAGTTAAGATAACATCTTGCTCGATACTAACGCTCTGACGAAAATTAATCGCACCGGGTGTAAAATTTATAAGATCACGAGGCTGCGTATTAATATCTAGAAATGAAATCCCTTCACCTGTTTCAGGGTTCAATCGTACTGGGGCATCAATAATAACGTCACCACCATTGATCGATGCGCCTGTTGCAGTGGAAATGTTGATAAAGCCACCATTACCTGTTATTCCACCGTTAGACAGGACAGAAACACGACCACCAGTTGACGTTACAGCTGAAGCTATTAATGTTGCAGCAGCATCAACCTTAAAATTGGTTTTCTGTGCAACTTTACTGGTAAAAATAGGTTGAAATGTGACTGGCGTAAAATTAGTATTAATGTCTAAATTATTATTGACAACAATATTGTCTGATTGTATCGACACATCGCTCAGGGTGCTGCCAAGGAATGAAGTGGCAATAAATCCGCCGAGGTCAGAACCTTGTACTGGTGGTTGAAATTCAAGACCAAACTGAATCAAGCCTGCCGTTAAGCCAATGCCATTTTCCGCAAAAATGGACACACCATCGGTTATAATGGTCGGTGCGATGACACTTAAACTGCCTTCAATAAGACTAACATCATCTAAAATGGCAACTGTATTATTCGCTCTCAGCGTTAAATCACCACCACCTGCATTTTCAAATAAGCTACCAATGGCAATATTATTGGTGGCTTGAAGCTCTATATTCGTCCCATTTTGTAATACAGCTTCTAATTCAGCGGGCTCTATCAGAATAGATTGTCCAGGGAAGCGATCAAAGGTAAAAACATTCACACCCAGCTCAAGTTCTGCCTGAACCTCATCAACTGTTGTTTCATCATGGTTGCAGCACGCGTATAACCGCCATCGGCACCATCTAAGAAATGAACTTGTTGACCAAACCGATCCATCACCAAGCAAGTCATCAATGCTCTATCAGAGACATGCAAACCATAAACAATGTTACCTTTTGCATACAGCTGGGCTAAACGCTGCTGGAGTTGTTGTCTCTGTTGCTCGCTTCCAGACAGCACCATTCGCAGCATATCATCAAATTTTTTATAATCACTCGTTTCAACCAATCGGTCCTGATAGCCTTGCCATTTAGCGCTAAACCTTAACAGCAAACGCCCCAACACATTCGCCCCTAACAAGTACCACGCTTTCCACCAAGCAGACCACGCTGATTGAGTGGTAAGCACAGCCTCTTTTTTCAAAACGGACCTTTTTAAACTGAGATGTAGAGACTCGGTCTGCAGGTTAGGCATAAATGCTGTTGTGCCAAAAATGTCTCTAATAACTGATAATACATCTTGATAGACTTGCAAACTATTTTCAGGATCACAGTTAATAACCTGCACTAACAAGTTGACAACTTCCCCTTGTTCACTGTGAATATCTTGCCAGCGACATTCTAACCCTTGCAGGTTAACCTCACTATTTTGATGCTCTACCGTCAACCGAAAAGGTTTTCCTGCCTGTTCATTCTTAACCAATTGCTCCGCGTATGAGACACCGCCCCCTAAAATCATGGCTTGGTAGTAGTCTTCTGAGGCTGCATATTTTAATACCCGAACATCGAACCCGGCATCTCTAACAACTGCCACAGGCACTAAACCAACGCATAGATTCAAGCCAAATGCATTCTCTGCAAGGGTGATCAAGCCAGGCAACTGTGCTCGACAGTCAGATTCAAATATTGGTGGCACCAACAAAGTCGCGCCATCACCACCAAATACAAATGGGATTAACAGCTTACGGTTCATATTAAGCACAGCAATAATGGCGCTGGCCCCTACCATGTTAACGTCTTTGTACTGCCCTTTTTCTACGGCTTCAGTGGATCCCCGAACATCCGCCACGACCACAAACCAATTATCTGGAACAGGTTCAAAACTGTGGTAGTTGGACACATCGGTAAAGCGCTCAACATTAGGTAGGCTCTGGAAGAATAACTCAGACATAAGCTGCTAAACTGATGCAAATTAACATTACGTATTGCCAAGGGAAACTAAGTGCTCGAGCACAAACCCATGAATCACCAACACTTCATGCCGGTCTAACGGATCAAACTGAATACCGTAAAAATAGCCACCCTCATCAATATCAACATTTCGAATTGTCCCTTCCATGAGCAAGTCTTCATCCATGTCAGCAATTTTTACTGAAGTGTTGATCTCAAGCTTATTCCCCACTTGGCCTATTTGTTGTTTGGCTAGAATTTTCGCACCCGTTGTACTTAAATCAATGATGCGAATATCTGCCGTACCAAAATCTCTCATAGTGACATTAATCGCTTTGGCTGGCACTTTGAGTTTCACTCGTTGCGACTGCCGAACCTTAACGCTGGTGATATCTTTAGGGAATGTTAGATGCATGTGTGCGTAAGGCTGGCTATATGACTTCAACACAGAGCACTGAAACCCATGCACACAGCCCTCAGAAAGCACACGGACCACAAACCTCTGGTCTTCTCGTACCACAATAGGCTTTTTGTTGACCTTTGGCGCCGTGATAATCATGCTTTTACCCGACAAAAAACCAATCAATTTCGCTTTGTATCGCTTAGTGTTTTCAGTCACAGGTTGCAGTTGCAGCACGTCACCTATGTGTAGCCGCATTTCATCATCAGACATTTATCTTTCTTTTAACTGAGTATTTTCCAATAGTGGAATGAGTCTGAAGGATGCCTATATCAGCAGCAAATAAG
>JABHGC010000258.1 GCA_018672285.1 Methylococcales bacterium | reverse complement strand
TTGGCATTATTTCTCATGTGGCGGCACTAAAGGAGCGAATCAGTACCCAAATCAGTGTTTTGCCTATCTCAGGTGGTAAAAGTGCATTGTCTGGCCCTGGGTGTCACGCAACGACTCGTGATTAAAGCTCCAGTGAATTCTTCTTTGTGCTCATTAAGCTAATTTTTCATCTCATTGTCATACTGTTCGCCTATAAATTTATTGAAAGTGATTCATTTTTTGATACTCAATACTAAAAAACGATGCCTTTCATAAATCATGATAATTTGGAGAACCAGGTGAATAATAAATTTGAGCGCGATACAGATGATCTAGATGTTTTTGTCGATGAGCTTTTAAGTGATTGGACTGAAAATGACACATGGGATGAACATGAAGAAGAGAATGAAGATTGGAATCTTTTTCAGGTAAAGAAAACACCTCGGCAGTGTGTTGAAAAAATGTCTAAAAAATATCGAACGAAGTATATAAGAGAGGATTTTGTTGAACGGTGAATGACAACAGTATAGCCTACCATGGTGTTCTAGAGTTGCTCATCGTGCACATGGTTTAAGGCTTAGGCTTAAAGTGGGTTTAGCCCCACCGCTACCTGTTTATGAGCATGGATAGACGGTCAGCTAATTGTGGGGAGTCAAATTTTTGGTTTGGCAATGCTTTTACTAAAAATGCTCGTGCGCTTTCATTTTGTCTTATTATTTTTCGCATCCAAATTTCAACCTGATCAGCCGTCTCTTCTGTCGAGGAGCTGGACCAATCTAGTAATGCTTTTGAGCCTTGATGCCCCTTCATTGCGGCTAACCCGGTACCTGCGGCAACAAAAATGTCTGGATTTGAATTGGCATTGTGTTGAAGGAGCCTTTTTAAGGTTGGTGCTGATTCAGGGCTTTGTAAATTTTGCATTGCAGATATCACATTGTCTGTATAGTCATATTCTGCATAATGAAGGCTGTCTGGGTTGTTGATGTTGTTGATCATAAGCTCAATACCAGAGCTTGAACCAACTGAAACGACCGCATTTTGAATGGAGATAACTGTTTCAGGCTGAAAACCCTGCTGGTTAAGTGCTTCAGCAAATACAGTTGATAATTTTTCGGTATAGGTTGCATCCCAGTGTACTTTTGCCGTTTGTTCAATTCCTGCATTAATGTCCTGAATGATAATTGTGCTTTCAATTTGAGCCAGTGATAACAAACCTGATGTTGTTTCGTAAGTTGCCGCTTCAGTCAATAAATGAATAATTTTACGCTTTCCTTGTTCACTTTCCTGTGAAAAACCTGAGAGTAACTGTGCAACGATGTCTTGGCCACCGGTGGTTCTCAGCTTGCTAATAAGTTCTGCTGTGGAATTAAGTTGTTCATTCTCTAGTGTCGATGTAATGACATTGGTTTTTGAAGGGGGGGTAGCACCTTCTGCTAACATGGCAAAGTCAGATACCTCTAAAGCGCCATCTGCGCTTGTCTGGTTTGTGGCCATTACTTGTTCAGTTGGGTGTGGTTCAGAGTGGATAATATAAGCGGCTATACTGGTAGCAACAGCGCCAAAGAGTAATATATGTTTTAACATGCTTGATCTCCAAAACTGGGTGTAGGCACTGGCTTATTGCCAGTGCCTATTATTATGCTTATATATGGTACTGAGTGTTATTGTGCAATAATTCTGAAATTTCCAGAGCTATAGCCATAAACTGAAATATAAACGACTGTTTCAGTTGTGTTGCTGATGCTACATGTTTCTGTTGTTGTGTTGCCTTTATATGGGCGGCAGTCATATGCACCTGCGGTTGGTGTTGCCTCTTTTCTCACGTATAAATCAACATCATTTGAAAGTTGGTCCATAACCACATTGATATCGCTTGAGGTGACGATCGCAAAGTGTTTCCAGTTGCCTTGAGAGACTGAATCTGATACGGCTTGATTAGCAGAAAGCTCAATGGTTCCAGCTGGAATGGTTGGCGATGGTGTAGGCTCTGGTGTTGGCTCAGTTGTGTCAGCCGTTAAATTGGCTTGAATTGAGTATGAACCACCTTGGTAAGCATTAACACTAATGTAGTAGTCGGTGAGGCCTGTGTTGGTGAATGTGCAAGTCTCAGTTGTTCTGCCGCCTGTGTAAGGTCTGCAATCGTATGATTGGGCTGTTGGAACACTGCCTTTTTTTACATACAAGTCTAAGTCATTCGATAAGTCGCCTAAAATAACCTCAATAGAGGTATCAGAAGCGCTGCTTAGCATTTGCTCATATTGGCGCATGGGACTGGAACATTGAGACTGGAGACCTTTATTGGTCAGAAAAAATTGCGTCATTATTTGGCTATGAAGAAGGCTCAGTTGAAACCACGTATGAAAACTTTATTAATGCACTACACCCAGATGATGTCGATTTGGTGCAACAAGCCATCAATGACTGCATCGAAAAAGGGCTAGAGTATGATATTGAACATCGGGTTGTGTTACCTGATGGAAAGGTTCGCTGGCTGCGTGAACAAGGTAATGTCACTAGGGATGCAGCAGGAAACGCGACCCATATGCTGGGTGTTGTTCAAAATATATCAGACTTAAAACAAGCAATACGTGAACAAGATTACTCCAATAAAATGCTTGAGGTACAAACTAAAAATTTAGCCCAACTGGCTCAAAAATTACAAACATCTCAATTAAAAGCAGAATCGGCAAATAGCGCAAAGTCCGATTTTCTTGCTGTGATGAGTCACGAAATACGCACCCCAATGAATGCCATCATTGGTATGTCATACCTCGCTCTACAAACAGAGCTCAGCCTCAAGCAACGAGATTACATTCGAAAAGTCCATTACTCTGCAGAAAATTTGTTGAGAATTATCAATGATATTTTAGATTTTACAAAAATTGAATCAGATAAATTAAGCCTAGAGAGTATTGATTTCCACCTCAATGATGTACTTGATCAACTGGTCAACCTGGTCAGCATTAATGCGGAAGAAAAAGGCATAGGGTTCGTTATTAATATTGATGACGATGTGCCAACGGAACTGATTGGTGATCCGCTAAGGCTTAGTCAGGTACTGGTCAACCTTGGTAATAATGCGATTAAATTCACCTCTGATGGTGAAATTGTGATCTCTATTCACACTCAAGAAAACAATAATAATGAAGCCATACTGCTTTTCTCTGTCAAAGATACGGGCATTGGTATGACAGAAGCGCAGCAACAGAACCTTTTTCAACCTTTCAGTCAAGCCGACAGTTCGACAACAAGGCAGTATGGTGGGACAGGCTTAGGTCTTACGATTGCAAAAAGGCTGGCAAAACTAATGCACGGCGACCTTTGGGTTGAAAGCGAAAAGGGTGCCGGCAGCCACTTTTTTTTCACCGCACAATTTAATCTGCAGATACCAAGGAAATTTCAGCCGCAATCTGCAGAGATTCATAAACTCAAAGTGCTGCTGGTTGATGATAATGCCATTTCTCGAAAAATTTCTAAAAAGATGCTCATAGCGCTAGGTTTAAACGTAGATCTGGCGGCCTCAGGTAAAGCGGCTATTGCTATATTGCAGGACAGCGCGTCCCCTCATTACGACTTAATGCTCATTGAATGGAAATTACCCGAGCTTGATGGTATTGAAACGTCGAACTTGATTCAAAATAGCCATCGCATTCATCATCAACCGAAAATCATTGTTCAAAGTATTTATGAGCGAGAAGATATAGAGCAAGCCGCCTATGACGTTGATCTCGCTGCCATCATAACGCGACCTATTTCATCCAGCGCCCTGGTGGAGGTCATCCAGCGTGTATTCCTGCCGCCCTCCAGCTCGAAAAAAAGTCACAGCAACGTTGCCAGCGCCATTGCACAATTGCACGGCGCCAGAATATTGCTAGCAGAAGATAATAGTATCAACCAAGACTTAGTCCAGGAGTTACTTGTCAGCCATGAATTAACTGTTGAGCTGGCTAATAATGGCCAGGAGGCGTTGGATTTGCTCCAGCAGCAACAATTTGATGGCATTTTGATGGATTGCCAAATGCCTATTATGGATGGTTATATTGCGAGTCGTAAAATTAGAGAGCAGCCGCAATTTGAGCGACTCCCCATTCTTGCTCTTACTGCGAATGTTCTGGGCGATGCCAATGACAAAGCGCTCCAATCGGGCATGAATGGTGTCATTACTAAACCCATTAATGTGAATGACCTGTTCATAACGCTTGCGAAGTGGGTAACCCCTCAGCATCCTATAGAGCAATCAACTCAAACTGAGTTACCAACATCTAATGATAGCAAGTTACCTTATTTACCGGGTATTGAGCCCCAAATAGGGTTGGCGTCAACTCAGAATAATTTTGCACTTTTCAAAAGATTACTGCTTCGATTTCATCAAAAATATCAAAATTTTGAGACACAGTTTAGAGAGGCCCAGGTTGACTCGGATGCCGCTGCTGCCACACGAATGGCTCATACATTAAAAGGCATTGCAGGGACTTTAGGAGCCAAAGACGTTCAAGCTGCGGCAACTGACTTAGAAGATGCCTGCATGTTAAGCAATCAGAACCTAGATGCGCCATTAGAAGCCGTGTTAGTGCCGTTACAGACGGTGTTACAAGGCCTCAGCACGCTAACTGAGGCAACAGAAGAGAGTGCCTCTACAGTACAAATTGATCGCGCACAATTAGAGCCTTTACTGCATGAGCTACACTCTTGGATAGTCATTGATAATATTAATGCCATTGACACCTTGAATAAAATAACCCCTTTACTCAATAACACAAGGTTAAACGACCATTTTACAAAGCTATCTAAAGCGATTCACAGCTATGATTTTGATCAAGCAATGATTGAATTTGAGGGCTTAGCAAAAGCACTCGATATCCCGTTAAAACGTGTCTAGTCACTCAAACTTGAAATGATAAATATGATAAATTTAGAGCAAAAGCAACACATTCTCGTCGTCGATGATATACCTGAAAATATTGATGTGATTGTCAATATACTGGGGCCTGACTACGATATCCAGGCGGCGATTAATGGTGAAAAAGCCCTCAAAATTGCCAATAGTACCCCTAAACCAGATATGATATTGCTCGATATTATGATGCCTAATTTAAGTGGCTTTGATGTTTGCAGGCAGTTAAAAAGTAACCCTGCAACCTCTGATATCCCCATTATATTTGTAACCGGTAAAGATGAGGTTGCGGATGAAGAGCTGGGTTTTAAATTAGGGGCGGTCGATTACATCACGAAGCCCATTAGTCCTTCGATTGTGATGGCCCGTGTCAAAACACATTTGGCATTATATGATCAAAAACGTAATCTGGCGCAATTGGTTAATGCGCGCACTTCAGAGCTTAACCAGACACGATTAACCATTATTCAAAAGCTTGGCAGGGCTGCCGAATATAAAGACAATGAAACCGGTTTTCACGTCATACGGATGAGCTATTACGCTCGGCTTATTGCAAAAGCTTATGGTGGAAATGACGAGTGGGTTGAGATGGTTTTCAATGCTGCACCAATGCATGATATTGGTAAAATTGGTATACCCGACCATATATTGACTAAACCTGGAAAATTAACCAAAGAAGAATGGGGCTTGATGCAAAAACATTCTGAGTTTGGCGCCATCATTATTGGTAATGATCCAAGCCCACTTCTTCAGTTATCTAAAAGCATTGCATTGCACCATCATGAGAAATGGGATGGCTCAGGTTATCCTCACCAATTGTCAGGTGACGAGATCCCATTGGAGGCTCGTATTATCGCCATAGCCGATGTGTTTGATGCGCTCACATCAGAGCGACCATACAAAAAAGCGTGGACAGTAGAAGATGCTGTCAACTTAATCAACGACAGTAATGGCACGCATTTTGAGCCCAAAATTGTTGATATGTTCCATATTGCATTACCTGAAATACTGAAAATCAAAGAAAAGTACCATGAAAAAGACAGTCAGATTAATGGGTAGCTATTGAGTAAGGCTTTATTGCGCCATTCGCTAAAAAAGCGCGATAATATTAATTGAATTAGGGATCGAATATGTCAGATACAGCGTCACACAAACCGAATGTTCTTATCGTGGATGATCAGCCAGAAAATATTGATATTATAAGCAATATATTGAAAGACAATTTCAATATTATGGCTGCTACGAGTGGCAAAAAATCGATAGAAATCGCTCAAAAGACACCGGATTTAGATCTTATTTTACTCGATGTGATGATGCCCGAAATGGATGGCTATGAAACATGCCGTCAGCTCAAAGAGATTGAACGCGCCCATGATGTTGATATTATTTTCGTCTCAGCAATGGATTCATTAGAACAGATTCTTTCCGGCTATGAAGTCGGTGGCACAGACTACTTAACCAAGCCCGTTTCCCCAGATGTGCTCATTGAAAAGACTAAGCTTGCCATTCAAAACAAACAACTTCGCGCCAAATTTAAACGTGATAATGCCATGGCGGTGCATACAGCGATGACGGCAATCACTAATACCGGTGAGCTTGGTATCGTTTTAGATTTTATGCACAAAAGTTTCGAAGTTGAAACGGTACATGCGCTTGCAAAACACATCATTAACAGTGTGAAAAAATATGACCTCGAAGTCAGTGTGCAAATTCGCTCAACAACAGAAACCATCAATGCCAGTAGTACTGAGCCTATGCCATCACTAGAAAAAGAGTTTCTATTTAGAGTGAAAGAATCTGGTCGGCTACGAGAAAAGGGTGAATATTTCATTGCGAATTTCGGCTGTATCACATTGATGATAAAAAACATGCCCCTTGAAGAAAGGCGAGGTCGATTACGTGACCACCTTGCTATTTTGTTAGATGGTGCAGAGGCGAGGCTTAATGCATTAGAAGTGGATCAAAATCTTGGTGTTATTATTAATGAATCCAAGCAATCTTTACACGCGTTTGGCAAAAAACAAAAAGATCAGAAGCAAGCTGCTGTAAAAATTAATGACGATATATTAAAACAGCTTGAGCATTCGTTTTTAAGTTATGGCATGACAGAAGAGCAAGAAGATATGCTATTAAATATTGTTAAATCCGGTATAGATAAATCTCTTGATAATTTTGAAATGGGTGTAGGGTTAGACGATGAGCTTAACTCGATTATTCATACTTTAGAATCCTTGACCATCAAGAAGTAAATAGAGAAAACGAATGAATGCGTAACTTAGTTATTTTTAAGTGAGGCTGTAATCCCTACTGAGGTAATGCAATGAGTATTGCAGAAGCACTTTCGTTATTCTTCGTGATGCTGTCATTAGCACTTATACCCAGTGCAAGCGTTGCATTGGCTGTTACTCGTTCAGTCACACATGGCGTATCTAGCGGTATCTCTGTTTCTCTAGGCATTGTTTTAGGTGACCTTATCTTTATACTTTTGGCGGTACTGGGTTTATCGGTCATTGCTGAAACAATGGGGTGGTTATTCTTGACGATAAAGTATATTGGCGCCAGCTATCTTATATGGCTTGGGTATACTCTACTAACGTCTAAGTTTAAAACGACCATTTCGGTTGAAAAAACACATCAAAAAGGAAATTTAGTAACAAGCTTTTTAGCGGGTTTTTTCTTAACGCTGGGAGATATTAAAGCCATATTATTTTATGTCAGTTTGTTTCCAATATTTGTAAATCTTGAAACGCTACAACTGGCTGATATAGCTGCGATAATGCTAGTTACAATAGCTACCGTTGGCGGCGTTAAAATATTTTATGCCTTTTCCGCTAATAAAATTGCTTCAATGTCAAAAGGGTATAATTTAGAGAGTAAGGCAAAAAAAGTAGCGGGTAGCTTTATGGTTGGAGCTGGTTGTTATTTGATTGTAAAGGCCTAACAACAGCATCAACGTGGGCTATTTTCCACACCGAAATTAGTAAGTTGAGGGTGATCTGTACTTTACTGGTCGCTTAAGTAGTCAGCACTGAAAAATAAGTTAAAATATTGAAATACATGATAAAACTGTCGAAATTGCATGCTCATTTCGACCAAAAAAGGTATCATTACTCTTCAGTTTCCGATCGAAATGATGAAAAAATGTTAACAAAATCCCAAGAAGCTCACCAAGAGAATATATTCGGCACAGACATGCTGATGCAGCTTGACCCACAAGATCCATTGCTTAAATTAGCAAACATTA
>JABHGC010000174.1 GCA_018672285.1 Methylococcales bacterium | reverse complement strand
TTGGCATTGGCATTGGCATTACCAGAGCTACTGCTGGTACTAGCCGAAGAATTGGCTTTACGGATCGTACCTTGGCGACTCACCGTTTTCTTCGGTACGGTTAATACAATGGGTTCTTCTTTTTCGAAAGTAACGGGTGGATCTAATAATAAAGTGTACTCACGTAAAAAACGGCCTTGCGGCCAATTGACTTCAATTAAGAAATTCAAAAAGGGTTCTTTCACTGCATCTCGTGTTTTCACTGAGATGACAGGACGACCATCAGCGCCAATGGTCGCTTTAAATTTAAGCTGGGTAAGGAAGTAATTTCGATCCACCCCTACTCGGTTAAAGGCCTCTGACGTTGCCAAAGTCACTTTTATATCTGGTAATTCAGCCTCATTCACAGAGAGAAGTTTGATCTCAGCATTAAGGGTTTGATTAAGACCCGACTTCAAATCGATTTTACCTAAACCAAGTGCTTGGCCTACTGCCGGTGTCAATAACACCGTCAAGCCGAGTGCTGCCGCCAATCTTCGCACCATGTTCTCCCCATGCTTACATCAAATTTCAATATCATTAGCACTGCCAGATATAAACCCAGCAGTTGCCATCATTATTTATTACTATAGGACAAAAGCTTGCAACTCATCAGGAATTGACCGATAAGTTATTGAGCATCACCTATTTCTACTGACATTTTTCAGCCGCGAGACTGCAAAAATGTATTACTATCACTACGATACAGACAAAAAAGGTAACCCTAATTATTTAGGATCACCTTTTTCTAATCACACTTCAAAAAGTGATAAATAACTACATAAACTATAGCTTATAGATGATCCTTTACCAGTATTTCAGCTATTTGAATACTATTCAGCGCAGCACCTTTTCGCACGTTATCCGACACTACCCACATATTTAAGCCCGTTGGGTGAGAGATATCTTCTCTGATACGGCTCACATAAGTCGCATCGTTACCAACGCCCTCAGTCACTGCCGTCGCATAACCGCCATCTTCATGTGCATCCACAACTTCAACACCTGGCGCTTTTGCCAAGATATCACGCGCCTCTCTGGCAGTAATTTTGTCCACTGTCTCAATGTGAACGGCCTCTGAGTGCCCATAAAATACAGGAATTCGAACAGCTGTCGGGTTCACCATGATGTTGTCGTCATGGAAGATTTTTTGGGTTTCTTCCACCATTTTCATTTCTTCTTTGGTGTACCCGTTTTCCATAAACACATCAATGTGTGGCAATGCATTAAAGGCAATTTGTTTAGGATACACTTCTGCTTTCGCAGGTTTGCCATTTAATAGTTGGCCTGTTTGTGTCGCCAATTCAGAAATAGCCTCTTTGCCCGTCCCTGAAACAGCTTGGTAAGTCGCAACATTGATACGAGTAATACCCACTTTGTCTTTAATTGGCTTAAGCGCAACTAACATTTGGATGGTTGAACAGTTAGGGTTGGCTATAATCCCTTTGTCTTTATATAAAGCAATGTCTTCAGGGTTTACTTCCGGCACAACCAAAGGGATATCTTTGTGCATTCTAAAATGCGCCGTATTGTCGATGACAATACAGCCTGCTGCCGCAGCTTTTGGTGCAAATTCCTCTGAGATGCTTCCTCCCGCTGAAAACAAACCAATCTGCACTTTTGAAAAATCAAACTCAGCAAGGTCTTCAACCACTAAATTCTTACCATTAAACTGGACTGTTTTACCTGCAGAACGGGCTGAGGCTAACGCATAGATTTTACCCACAGGGAAATCACGCTGCGCCAAAATCTCAAACATTGTTTCGCCAACGGCTCCGGTAGCACCAACAACTGCTACATCAACTAATTTACTCATGATGATCCTTTAACTATTTATTTAAGATGCTTGCGCTTGAAGGGCTGCTACAACAGCATCACCCATCTGGGCCGTTCCAACTTCTTGCATACCTTGCGAGTGAATATCAGCGGTTCTAAGACCTTGGTCTAACACGCTGTTCACAGCCGACTCAATTTTGTCAGCAGGCTCGGCTAAGTTAAAAGAATAGCGCAACATCATTGCCACAGATAAAATTGTTGCCAGTGGATTCGCAACACCTTTACCGGCAATGTCTGGCGCAGAACCATGAATTGGCTCATACATCCCTTTGCCATTGGCATCTAAAGAGGCAGAAGGCAACATACCAATAGAACCGGTTAACATCGCCGCGCAATCCGACAAAATATCACCAAACATGTTACCTGTGACCATTACATCAAATTGTTTGGGTGCACGCACAAGCTGCATTGCCGCGTTATCAACGTACATGTGTGACAACTCTACTTCAGGGTACTCTGCCGCAAGTGTGGTCATCACTTCACGCCATAATTCAGTACACTCTAAAACATTGGCTTTATCGACAGAACAAACACGCTTATCACGCTTCATCGCAATATCAAAGGCTGAGCGCCCGATACGCTCTATTTCAGATTCACTATATATATAGGTGTTATAACCCTGACGCTCACCATTATCTAAGGTTCTCACCCCACGAGGCTGACCAAAGTAAATCCCCCCCGTTAGCTCACGCACGATCATCAAATCCAAACCCGAAACCACATCGGCTTTCAGTGTAGAAGCATCGGCAAGTTGTGGGTATAAAATGGCGGGGCGCAAATTTGAAAATAGTGATAAATTGGAACGTAGCCCTAACAAACCTTTTTCTGGCCTTACGGCAATATCCAATTTTTCCCACTGGTATCCGCCAACAGCACCTAACAAGATGGAATCAGCCGCTTTCGCTTGTACCAATGTTTCTTCCGGCAATGGGTGGCCTTTCGCATCGTACGCACTGCCACCGACCAAACCTTCTTCTAACTCTATCGACAAACCAAACTCTTTGTTCAGTACGCCAATCACTTTGACGGCTTCAGCGACAATCTCTACGCCGATACCGTCACCTGGTAAAACTAAAACTTTCTGTGTCATTCTGACATTTCCTCAATATTATTCTGAAAATACCCATGGCATCGCAGTACGATGCTTGTCTTCAAATGCTTTGATGTCGCTTGCGTATTGCAAAGTTAACCCTACTTCGTCTAAACCTTTAAGTAAGGCATCTTTACGGAATGCGTCAATCTCAAAACTCAAGGATTCACCATCAGGTAATATAATACTTTGCTTGAGCAAATCAATTTTCAGAGCATAGCCTTCTGCCTCAAAGGTTTGTTCAAATAACCGATCAACGGCAGCTTCTGGCTGGATGATCGGTAAGATACCGTTCTTAAAGCAGTTGTTATAAAAAATATCCGCAAAACTCGGGCTTATAACGCAGCGGAATCCATAGTCTAATAACGCCCATGGCGCATGCTCTCTTGAAGAGCCACAACCAAAATTTTTCCGGGTTAATAAAACCGAAGCCCCTTGATAACGAGGTTGATTTAACACAAATTCCGGATTCAATGGCCGACCACTACAATCGACATCTGGCTCACCAGTATCAAGATAGCGCCACTCATCAAATGCATTGGGTCCAAAACCACTGCGTTTGATCGACTTTAAAAACTGCTTCGGAATAATGGCATCCGTATCGACATTGGAGCGATCCAATGGCGCGACCACTCCGTTTAATGTTGTAAAAGCATCCATTTTCAATGACTCCTATAATGACTCAGGGGTCGCAAACACCCCTGCAATGGCTGAAGCTGCGGCAATACTTGGGCTAACTAAATGCGTACGCCCACCATTACCTTGCCTGCCTTCAAAATTACGATTTGAGGTAGAAGCACAACGTTCTTGAGACAGTAATTTATCTGCATTCATTGCCAAACACATTGAGCAGCCAGGGTCACGCCACTGAAAGCCCGCCTCGATTAAAATTTTATCCAAACCTTCTTCTTCTGCTTGCGCCTTCACCAAGCCGGAGCCTGGAACCACCATGGCGTACTTGATTTTATCTGAGACTTTTCGCCCTTTAGCAACCGTTGCCGCAGCACGCATATCTTCAATTCTTGAATTAGTACAAGAACCAATAAACACCACATCTACCGGAATGTCAGTCATAGGTGTGTTAGCGGCCAGCCCCATATATTCCAATGCCCGCGCCATACCAGAGCTTTTCACCGCATCCGCTTCATCGGCAGGGTTTGGCACACGGCCACTAATGGGTACCACCATTTCAGGCGAGGTGCCCCAAGTGACTTGTGGCTCGATGCCTTCTGCCGCCAAGGTAATCACCTTATCGAACACGGCATCATCATCACTGTGTAATGTTTTCCAAACCGATTCAGCTTGCGACCATTGTTCAGCCGTTGGGCCATAAGGCCGGTTTTTCACATATTCGAGCGTGGTATCATCCACCGCGACCAAACCTGTTCTTGCACCCGCTTCAATCGCTAAATTACACAGCGACATACGACCTTCCATCGACAAGCTTTCAATGGCAGAACCGGCAAATTCTATCGAGTACCCTGTTCCCCCTGCGGTGCCAATAACACCAATAATCGCTAAGGCAACATCTTTGGCTTCAACACCAGGCTTAAGCGCGCCATCAACTCGTACCTGTAAGTTTTTGGACTTCTTCTGCACCAAACATTGAGTCGACAACACATGTTCCACTTCTGAGGTTCCAATACCAAAAGCCAGTGCAGCAAAAGCACCATGTGTTGACGTATGTGAATCACCACATACCAATGTGATACCTGGCACAGTGATACCTTGCTCTGGCCCAATCACGTGGACAATACCCTGGCGGGGGTCACCCATTAAGAATTCAGTAATCCCAAAGTCTTTGCAGTTTTGCTCTAGCGTATCCACTTGCTTTTTCGCAACAGGGTCAACAATGCCTTTATCTCGATCAATAGTCGGTACATTGTGGTCTGGCACACCTAGGCTAGCACCTGAGCGCCATGCTTTACGACCTGACAGTCTCATCCCTTCAAATGCTTGCGGAGAGGTTACCTCATGCACTAGTTGACGGTCGATATAGATCAAAGTAGAACCACTTTCATCCTCTCGAACCACATGAGATTCCCATAACTTGTCGTACAATGTTTGACCTGCCATTGCCTTTTCCTCATTTTTATTAATAAACACAACTCAGCATATCGCTTGACTATCCATAAAACCAATTCATAATTATCATAACATTGATTACTTTTAGGAATGCATTATGGATACCAGCGTATTGCAAAGCTTTCTGACGATTGCTCAAACAGGTTCGTTCTCCACCGCAGCAGAGCAATTACACTTAACGCAACCTGCGATTAGTAAACGCATTGCAAATTTTGAGTCTCACTTGAGTAAAAAAGTGTTTGATCGAGTCGGCCGAAAAATACTGCTCACTGAAGCTGGAGAAAAAATATTACCTCGAGTACAACATATTTTATCGCAACAATCCGCCTTAAAAGAAGATATTGCAGAGCTAGGGGATGTGGTAGAAGGCTCGCTCACAATGGGTACAAGCCACCACATCGGGTTACACCATTTGCCGCCCATTTTACGGCAATATAATCAGAGCTACCCCAAAGTAGAGCTTGATTTACATTTTATTGACTCAGAAGCTGCCTGCCTAGCCGTTGAACAAGGGACATTAGCTTTGGCCATTGTCACACTGCCTTCAAATCCCTCAAAACAACTTGTATGCACGCCAATTTGGCAAGATCCTTTAACTGTCGTGGTTAGTAAAGATCATCCTTTAGCATTCGCACCATGCCTATTTGAAACACTCGTTGAGTTTCCGGCATTGCTGCCAAATGAAGGTACATTCACAAGAGCGATTGTGAAAAAAGCACTACAACCCCTAGATTTAACGCTCAATATTGGCTTGACGACCAACTATTTAGAAACCTTAAAAATGATGGTTTCTGTAGGTTTAGGCTGGAGTATTTTACCCGCATCAATGATTGATAACGACCTAAAAGCGTTAAGCTTTCCTAACTTTTTCCCTCAACGTCAACTTGGGATCGTACATCACCGCCAACGCAGCCTTTCTGTCGCGGCTCAAAAGTTTGTACAATCGCTACCAAACCATTAATGCCATACAAAAAAAGGCGGGCAGTGAATTTATCTCAATCGCCACCCCTATCAAGCGTTTTCTCAGCTGATTTTTCCGGATACATCTGTGCCTCAAGGTCTTTTGATGCTTTTTCTAAATCAATATTTTTTGTAAATTCCTCAACCGACTTAAAGTCAGACATGGGCGGGACGGGTGGGAAATAACTTTGGTCAGGTGCAAGGTTAGAAGGGTCATTATCTGGTTCTGGGTGCTCTTTCCATAAATCCACCTCTGGTTTTATAGAGGGGTCTTTAGGTGAAAAATCCGACATGGGTGGCACAGGGGGAATATAACTTTGACCGGGCGGAATACCTGCAAAAGGGTCAGGCTCATCTTTTGTTGGATAAATGGGGAATTCACTCAAATCTGGCAATTCACCAATAAAGGACTTTTCTGATTCATCAGACATACTTCACTCCTACTGTAGTTAATAAATATTTAACACCACAGTATATCACCCATTAGTTATTTATTAACTATAACAATGTATTTATTTAATATTTTATTACCACAATGCATTCACATTAATTCATAACGGCCATGCCATTCATCTCTAACGCCTCTTTGGCTGCAGCCCTCACCTCAGCATCCAAGTCAAGCAACATAAATTGCAAAATCATCTCGGCATCAGAGTGATTAACTAACCCTAAAAAGTAACAGGCATCACTTCGCAAATAAGCTTTCTCATGATGGGTCAACCGATTTAAGGAAGGAATAATAGTGGTCATTTCTTCAGAGCCAGATAGCGCCTCTAAAACAGCACTAACACCTAATCGTATATGAATGTCTAAAGGTTCAGCACTTAACACATCAATCAAATCAACCAAAAAATGTGGGCTTACTCTCAGTGTATCGATAACACGCTCTAGTTGCCCACCATCAAGCTGCTGAAAAAAATCACCTCTTTTAGAGGATAATGGCAATATTTTACTGGCATTTTGCATGTTCATGCTCCTACCTACGTTTTATCGTGTTAGAGGGGCGCTATTAGGATAAACCTAACAGCGCCCCTTCAACTTAAAGCACCGTTGAAGACAATGCTACTTTAAATACACCCTGTCGGTTTTGGTAAACCTGCAATTTTAGTCGCTTGTTTTGCTGGCCCTTGAGGGAATAGCAGGTACAAAGCAGCTTTTGGATAAGCATCTGCGCCGTATTTTTTCTTCATAGCTTTAACCATAATTCTAATTGCAGGGCTCATGGCATATTCTGCAAAATAGTCCCGTAAAAATTGAATCACAACCCAGTGCCTTTCACTTAGCTCAATATTTTCAGTTTTTGCAATATCATTGGCAATCTCCGGTCGCCACTCTTCGCGGTTTTTAAGGTAGCCTTCTTCATCGGCAGAAATTGTTTGATTATTAAATTGATACATCAGCACGTCTCCTATGTATTTAATATAATGAGAATTTTGTTTTTTTACGCCTCTTAAGTGATGGTTGATGCATTAGTTGTACTCCAGTAACCTGCCAGACAAAATACCCTTCTTTTTATATTACTTATTTTCAAATATACCCACATAGATTATTTTGATGATAATAAAAAAACAACACCCCTTCCCGAGTACGCACCAGAAACCATTAAGCCATTGTTTTTATTTGATTTTAAAGAACCTACCCAGATTGAGTAGGGTTATCCAATATGGGATATAAGTGAACTGTTACTCATCTATCTCAGCGTAATCAACAATCAATTGGAGCTGTAGCTTCTGTTGATAATCATCTTCAGCCAGTGTGTAAGCGCACCGAACAACATCCCCCACCTCTATCGGCGCATCTAACCCTTCATCAGGTAATGCCCTAAACCAGATGGCTTTGAATTGCTGTGTTTCTGTGGCTAAGCGTAGGGACAAATGAACCGCAGGTTTACCCACAGCCCGCAATTGATCCACATAAAATAACCCTTCAAACACAGGCTTTTCAAACTCACGACCCCAAGGTGAAAACAATTGTAATTGATGATAGAGCTCTAGCCCTAGCTCATGATCTTCAAGCTCACCATCGGTCCAAATCACCGGACTCGGTACTTGTTGATTTAACTGCTTTGCAACAACATCATTTAAGGCGACAGTTAACTCCGGTAACTTATCTGCCCAAATGGTCAGCCCTGCCGCCCCTTTATGACCACCAAATTTCACTAGAATATCAGGCTGTGCATCCGCAACGAGTTGTAGTGCATCCCGTATATGCACCTCAAGGATACTCCTGGCAGACCCCGTCAGTTGATTTTCCTCTTTATGCGGACATAAAACCAAAGCGGGACATCCTGTCCATTGCATAATTCTTGCAGCGACAATGCCTTGCACACCCGGGTGCCCTTCCTTGAGATACACCACAGGTATAAAGGCGCCCTGTTCAATTTGAATTAATGCCTCTGCTTTTGCCTGCTCCACCATAGCTTGTTCGGTGAGCTTTCTCGATTGGTTATCTTCATCTAAAACTTGATATAACCCTTTTGTTTCAGATTCTTTATCGGATAATACAAATCTTAATGCCGCGTATGGGTCCGACATACGAGAACGTGCGTTAATTCTAGGCCCAATTTGAAACCCTAAATCTTCAGAATCAAATGGCTTCCCCGCCTTACCCAACGCTTGAGCGGCAACTCTCCAGCACGACCGAGTCATTCCATTCATTAATTTCAAACCGACAATAACAACCGCTCTATTGATAGCCGTACCCATACTGACACAGTCAGCGACAGTACCTAATGCCACCCAATCTAGCTCAGATGCCAGTTTTGGCGTATTTTGAGGCAGGTGATTTTGAGAAACTAACTCAGCTCTAAGCTGCGACATGAGTAACCAAGACACCATACAACCTGCAATCGTAGCATCAGGATACTGACATGTTGCTTGTGCAGGGTTAATCACAGCAAGTGCCGATGCAGGTGCCCCTTCGGCAGGAATAGCATGGTGATCCGTTACAATCACATCAATGTTGAGCGCTTTTAAACGTGCGATTCGCGGCTCATCTGAAGAACCACAATCCGCAGTAATCATTACGCTTGGCCGATCATCAAGCTGTTCAATACGGTCAACCAATGGGTCACTCAAACCATAACCATCATTTATTCTATGGCCAATCAAGCTCACAATTAAGTTTTTAGGGAAGTGAAAATACTGTGTTAGTGTTCTGAAAATCACCGCATGAGAGGTGATCCCATCAACATCATAATCGGTGACGATCGCAATCATTTGTCGTTTTGTAACCGCCTCCACCAAACGTGCTACAGCCCTATCCATGCCTAACAGTAATTTGGGCGATGCAATGACTGACAAACCGGGTGATACTTTTTGACTTACAGAATCGCCTGCACTCTGGTAGCGCCCAGCTGCTACTCGAGCCAATAAAGGAGATAAGCCCTCTTGTAACGCTTGCTCATAAACACCTGCATCAACAGGTCTTGGTTTAATATATGGTTTTGGCTCAGCCATTTTTATACCTCTGTAAAATGGTGCAGCGGTTTATTTCTACGCCAAAATTTCTTCAGGCCTAGCCTGGTTAGTTGATAAGCTTGCCCTGAACAAGGGTACAACCAAAGCTCATCTAGTTTACCTTGGGTTAATTGTGCTAACAGTGGTGTTAACCAAGTATGCTCAAAATCAGACAACTGCGCGCACCATTGCTCCATCATCATGCCTTTACCAGAATGAGGCAAGACAATAAGACTGTCATCAAAATGTGGTTGCTGCGTGGCAGAACTTAACGGTTTGGCCTCACAGCCACCTAGCAAAGCCAAACCCTCAAAAAAAACATCATATGAAAAAATGTGACGATATGGCAGTACAACCCTACTCGGCAAGTGACCTATACCCCAAGGCCAAAATGCATTAACAAGACAATGACCCAGCTCTTCTCTAGCAATGTTAATAGGGTGCTGGTACAACAGCATCTGTAGCTCGTTCATTATCTGGCGCCATAACAGAGCATCCTCACCCGTTGGCATAACCTCATCAGCAGAACTTCCAAATGCTTCTTGTAAACTCACCACCTCTATATCAGATTGATCGCTTATTTCAACATACCAACGACCAATACTGACTTGTAACAATGTGAACCCCCGCTCGTTTAAAACCGGCTCACATAGCTGGTATAACGTATCTGATTCAGCAGCAGACAGAGGGTTGTCTGCAAGGCCTTGCACCCAAACACAATCTCTATCCAGTTGAAAAAAAACTGGGTCTAATCTTAACCAACGCTTTGCCTCAGGCTTGCCCTTGTCAGCCAAAAAACTGATGGGCGCAATAGGCAAAACCGCTTGCTCAGCAGCCGAAGAAATGAACTCATCTGCCGTTTTATCGACACAAACGTGTGCTAAAGATTTTGACAAATAAGACTGTAATATAGGTACATTAGGCCATAATTTAGGGTAGTCTTGCCAGCCTGAAATACCTTGCAACAATCCTGGCGCCAGTATTGTAACCTTCTTCATAAAACATCCAATTAAAAGAGTCAAACAATCTAGATGTCACGGACGATTACATCACTAGCACACAAAGAAGGATGAAGTGTGTTAAGCCGGTTGCGCTTCCACCCTTTAAACACACACCATTTTCTGGAAACCCAATAGGTTATTAAGCGTTTAAATGCTCAACACGGATACGAGTGACATCCCCTTTCAAAAATGGCTGCGACTTTAATTCAGCAATCGCTTTTTCCATGTTCGACTCAATCACACGGTGTGTGAGCATGATAATGGTCGCATCTTGGTCTTCATTTGGCTCTTTCTGAATAATCGCTTCAATAGAGATCGCTTGATCGGCCAAGATTTTAGTGACATCAGCCATGACACCAGGACGGTCTTCCGTTGTTAACCTAAGGTAATAAGCCGTTTCAAAGTCAGCTGAGGTTAATACGGTTTGCTCGGTAATCGATTCCGTTTTAAACGCTAAGGCAGGCACTCTATGCTCTACATTGCCGTCTAATGTTCTCGCAATATCAACCACGTCTGCAATCACGGCAGAGGCAGTAGGTTCAGCGCCTGCACCTGGCCCATAGTACAACGTAGGACCAACGGCATCTGCTTTAACCAACACCGCATTCATCACCCCATCTACATTTGCAATTAAGCGCTTTTCAGGGATCAAAGTTGGGTGCACTCTTAGCTCAATACCAGACTCACCACGAACAGCTAAGCCTAAATGCTTAATTCGGTAGCCCAGCTCCTCTGCGTAAGTAACATCTTGCTGGGTAATTTTGGTAATGCCTTCGGTATAACATTTATCAAAAGACAACGGCATGCCAAATGCAAGTGAAGCTAAAATGGTTAACTTATGCGCGGCATCAATTCCTTCCACATCGAACTCAGGGTCTGCTTCGGCATAACCTAGCGCTTGCGCCTCTGCCAATACATCTGCAAAGTCTCTACCTTTGTCTCGCATTTCCGTTAAAATAAAGTTGCCTGTGCCGTTAATAATGCCCGCCAACCAGGCCACTTTATTTGCGGTCAAACCTTCACGCATGGCTTTAACAATAGGGATACCGCCAGCAATGGCAGCTTCATAAGCAACACAAACCCCTTTCTTATCTGCAGCGGCAAATATCTCGTTACCATATTTTGCAATCAATGCTTTATTCGCCGTCACGACATGCTTTCCATTGGCAATAGCAGCAAGCACTAACTCTTTAGCCAAGCTATCTCCACCAATCAGCTCAACCACAATATCAACATCTGCACGGTTAATAATATCTTGTGGTTTATCGGTAAGATCAATACCGTCTGTTGGGCAAATTCTATCGCCAGACAAATCTCGAACTGCAGCTGCAACCACTTGTATGTTACAACCTACACGTCGGCTAATATCGTCTGCATTACGTTGTAGTACATTTACGGTACCACCCCCCACTGTGCCCAAACCTAAAATGCCAATTTTCACCGTTTCCAACGTGCTCTCCTAATTTTGAGCTAAAACTTAAAAACCCTGTGAGGTCACAGGGTAACTTTATGAATATTTATCTAAGAATAGTGTTAAAACCTACTGACTCGATTGAGGTATAGATTCATCTTTACGAAATAATTCACGCAAACCTCTAATCGCTTGTCTTGTTCTGTGCTCATTTTCAATCAGGCCGAAGCGAACATAGTCATCGCCATACTCACCAAAACCCACTCCAGGGGACACGGCAACTTTGGCTTCTGAGAGTAATTTTTTCGAAAACTCAAGTGACCCCATCGACCGATAGAATTCAGGGATTTTAGCCCAAACAAACATCGTGGCTTTTGGTATATCCACATCCCAACCAATACTTGCCAGCCCACTGCACAACGTATCTCTGCGTTTTTTGTACATATCACATATTTCTTGAACGCACTCTTGTGGCCCTTCAAGCGCTGTAATTGCAGCCACCTGTATCGGTGTAAACGTGCCATAGTCAAGATAGGACTTAATTCGCGCCAGTGCCGCCACCAATGTTTGGTTACCGCACATAAAGCCGACCCGCCAACCAGGCATATTATAACTTTTAGATAATGAGTAAAATTCTACTGCGATGTCTTTCGCACCGGGAACTTGTAAAATAGAGGGCGCAACATAACCATCAAACACGATGTCGGCATAAGCAATATCGTGTACCACCCAAATTTTGTGTGCCTTGGCAATCTCAACCACTTTTTCAAAAAATTCCAGATCGACACATTCTGTTGTTGGGTTACCAGGAAAGTTGATGACCAACATTTTCGGTTTTGGCCAAGAGTTTTTAATGGCTTTTTCTAACTCAACAAAAAAATCCTCACCAGCGACCAATGGTACATGGCGAATATCAGCACCTGCGATCACAAAGCCATACGGGTGAATGGGGTAAGCGGGGTTTGGTACGAGCACTGCATCCCCGGGGCCCATGGTCGCTAACGCCAAATGCGCTAAACCTTCTTTGGAGCCAATCGTGACAATGGCTTCTGTTTCAGGATCAAGCTCGACATCAAAACGCTTTTTATACCAATTACAGATCGCTCGTCGTAGTCGAGGTATGCCTTTTGAGACAGAGTAGCGATGTGTGTCGTGGCGTTGTGCGGTTTCCACCAATTTGTCCACAATGTGTTCAGGCGTTGGCTGGTCAGGGTTCCCCATGCCAAAATCGATGATATCTTCACCTCGTGCACGAGCCTCGGCTTTCAGTTGATTAACAATATTGAAAACGTAAGGGGGCAGCCGCCGAATTCGCTGAAACTCATCCATTAAAAATTCTCTGTGAACTTAAGTCATGTAAACGGTCTAAAATACTGTTATGTAGCGCTTCTGTCAATCAGTCTCACCCTCTGTTTTGGACACATTTCCTATGCTAGTATACCGCCTATGAAATTTTCATTATCAGACAGCGGCAACCACAATCGAGTACGCCGCTATACCGACAATAGCGTCACCATTCGCAATGATACCTATACGAACAGTATTATCGTGACCCAGGAGGCCATTATTCACCCATGGCCTGTCAAAGACATTGCTGATATCAACGAAGAAAACCTTCTGCCAGCACTAGATTGCAAACAAAGCATCTGGCTACTTGGCACGGGCGCACTACAACACTTCCCTAGCCCACAAATCCGGCATTTTATCGCCCAACACAATATTGGCTTTGAAGCGATGACAACGGCTGCTGCATGTCGCACGTTTAATTTACTCCTTGCAGAAGGCCGCGATGTGGCAGCCTTGCTCATCATAAACCCAACAACTCAGGAATAGACAATGCCCACCAAAACATCTATTTCAGGTATTGTCTTCTTCTTATTAGTGATTGTGGGCATACAATTCGCGAAATATGCCAATGAGCACCCTAACGAGCCTTTATACAAAGAGTTTGCTGATTGCAGCTCAGCAAATTGGCCTACCTTCTCACCCGCTTATGGTAATTATGAAATCCGTTTTCCATGCACGCCTGCAGAGCACTTAGAGTCCATTGAAAAAGATGGCATGAACATCACTTCATACGAGTATGCTAGCAAGTTGTCTGGCGTTGAATTTGGTAGTGTCTATGTAGACATTTCCGACTTAACCGAAGCGCTCCCTAAAAATATCCCCCCCTCCGTTGCCAGTACATTACTATGGCGTATCCGAAAAGAGATCACCAAAGAAGCCGGTGGTAAAATCATCCAAAAAGAAATTATTTCCCCACAAGGTCTCACAGGACGAGCTTATACGCTCGCAACAGAAGACGGAAAATACACTTTCATCCGAATGACACTTTTTAAGAGCGGCATCTATTTATGGTCTGTCACCTCAACGACAACCAACGTATCTAAACAGGGTCGCAACTATCTCAACTCGTTCACACTCACCGACCTAAAGAAAGAATCTAAACCTGCAGAAACTACTGCCCCCCTTGTTAAAGCTAAGCCACCTGTAGAACCTGCAACCAAGAGTACTTATCAAAAACGCAAACGAAAAACACTTGCTGAGAAACTCTTAGAGCGAGATAAACTGTTAGCAAAAGAAGCCCCTGGTGCCGAAAAAAAGCGATTAGATGTTGAAGCTCGGCTTAGGGAACAAGGTCAAGACGTTTTAAAGAAAATCAAATAAAGAACTGAATATATTATGTTTATTCCCTATAAAGCAGACTTAGTTTTTAACCGCATCCCTTTCTTGACCATCATCGTGTCGATTGTTTGCATTGCTATTTATATCCAGCAAGTTGAAAACGAATCACTGCTTGTCACTGAAACCCAATCCTACTGTGACCAGAACACAAGCCGGGGTTTTCAAAGAACACTCAAAACGATCAAGCTATCTTGCCCTGAATTTCTTTTGCAAATTCGCTTATCTGAGTCTGAACCTAAAGAAGAAATACAAGATTATATTTTTGAAACGCAATCAGCTCGTACCAGCATTGGTGGCCAAGAATATTTTGAGTCCTTCCTAACCGAAGCATACGAACAATATATCCTTAAAGTGCCAGATCATTATTTGACAGATCAGCTCACTTACAAACCTGAAACGTGGTACATCTCTAACATGATCACTTCAGCTTTTGCACATGGCAGTTGGAGCCACGTTATTGGTAATTTATTCTTCTTTTTAGCTTTTTCTGCAGCGGTAGAAATTATTTTAGGGTTATTTTGGTACAGCTACGCTTTTTTACTCTTAGCCGTTGGCACCAATGTATTTTATTCACTGTATACTCTCATGGAAGTAAACCCTGCCCCCACTTTAGGCCTTTCAGGCGTTGTCATGGGCATGATGGGTTTATTTGTCTATTTTCTACCAAAAACGAAAATTAAGATGATTTTTTTCATCATAGTATTTTTTAAACGCTTTATGGTGCCCGCCTGGATTTTGGTAGGCATTTATTTTGGCTTAGATGTCTATACTTTGCTGGACTCAGGCATGGGTGGCGTGAATTTAATCGCACACATCAGTGGTGCTGCCATTGGCTTTTTCATGGGCTATTTCTTGTTCAAATCTAAAAAGCAATTCCTTAAAGAGCAACAGTAAAATCACGATGACTTTTTTATAACCATAAGAGCCACACATTTTATGAACATACACCCAACAGCAATCATCTCACCTGAGGCTAACATTGACAGCAGTGTTAACATTGGCCCCTACAGCATAATAGAAGCCAACGTTACCATCGGTGCACACTGCACAATTAGCAGTAACGCTCGAATATATGCCGGCACAGAAATGGGACAGCACAATCGCGTTGACCATGGCGCCGTCATCGGCTGTGAACCTCAAGATTTATCTTATGACTCAAGCATTCTCACTAAAACCATTATTGGTGACCATAATGTCTTTCGTGAAGGGGCAAATGTTAGTCGCGGATCATCCGCTGAAAAATCCACCATCATTGGTAACCACAACTATTTTATGGCAACCTTTCATGTGGGACATGACTGCGTGCTGGGCGATCACAACATTCTGACCCACGGCACAGTTTTAGCAGGCCATGTTTTAGTCGGTAATAATGCATTTATCTCAGGTGTGGCTGCCATTCACCAGTTTTGCCAAATGGGTGATTACTCCATGACTGCAGGCTGCTCGAAAATTGTCAAAGACGTCCCTCCTTATGCTGTTGCTGACGGCAACCCTGCCACTCTCATTGGTATCAACAACGTTGGCTTAAAACGCGCAGGTTTTACTCCCAAGCAACGCAAAGCCATCAAGCACGCCTACAACGTCATTTACAAACAATCTAATAGTTTAGAAGACGCTCTAGAACAGCTTAGTGTTGACGCCATCAGTGAGGTTCAGAATATTATCGATTTTTATCGCAGATCTCAAAGAGGTGTCACAACACACCGCTAGACCTATCAAGAAAGACCTAGCCACTTGCAACTGACCTAAATTTACCGCTACCATCTGCTGTCATTTTATTTGGAAACGTGCTCATGATTAGCGTTGCATCACGAATTGGCTTATGGCTAGGCCCCTGCTTATTCATTTTAATACTTGCCTTACCTCAGCCTGAAGGGCTAAGTGCCGATGGCATGCGCACGTTAGCCATTGCCACGCTAATGGCAACCTGGTGGCTCACTGAAGCCATTGCCATCCCAGCCACTGCCTTACTACCCATTGTGCTGTTTCCAACTCTTGGCATCATGACAACCCCTGAAGCCTGTGCCCCTTATGCTCACCATCTTATTTTCTTATTTATGGGTGGTTTTTTTATCGCCAAATCTATGGAGCAATGGAATTTACACAAACGCATCGCGCTGGCCATTATTCGCTTTACCGGCTTAGGTGCTAGCAGGTTGTTATTAGGCTTTATGCTAGCCAGTGCCTTTTTATCTATGTGGATCAGCAATACCGCCACTACAATGATGATGATTCCAATTGCCATTGCCATCATCAAACAAACCCAGCAAATCACACACCATTCCGAATCATCATTTGCTACAGCGCTTGTACTCAGTATTGCTTACGCAGCTTCTATTGGTGGTGTAGCCACTCTCATAGGCACAGCACCAAATACCGTCTTAGCAGGCATTATCCAGAATACCTATGGTTTTGAAATTACTTTTTTTGACTGGATTTTATTTGGCTTTCCCATCAGCGCCACCATGCTTTTGCTAACATGGTGGTTACTAACCCGCTTTATCTTCAAACTACAACAAGACTCAACAAGCATATCAGCAGAAGCACTCGAGCAAGAAAGGCAGGCTCTAGGCCCCATGAAAGTCGCTGAAAAATCTATTTTAGTCATTTTTTTACTGGTTGCGACAGCCTGGATCATTCGAGGCTTTATTCCATTTGAAGGCATGAAATACATCAAGGATTCCACCATTGCGATGATGGGTGCACTTTTATTGTTTGCCATTCCTGCAGACAGAAAAAAAGGGATCTTCTTGCTCGACTGGAAACATGCGGTTGATATTCCCTGGGGGATTATTTTATTATTTGGCGGCGGTTTAGCCTTGGCTGCAGGGGTAAAAGACACAGGGCTTGCACAGTGGATAGCAGGTCAACTAGATAGCCTCCAGGACATCCCTTTAGTGCTCTTTATATTCAGTGTGGCACTACTCACGACTTTTTTAACTGAAATCACCTCAAACACGGCCACATCAAATATGCTTCTACCAATACTCAGCAGCGTCGCACTTGCCATGGGCATCCACCCTTTTGGCCCAATGCTTGCAGCTTGTATTGCAGCTTCATTTGCATTTATGCTGCCTGTGGCCACACCGCCTAATGCCATTGCCTTTGGCAGTGGCTACCTAACGATTCCACACATGATGAGAGCAGGCATCTGGATCAACTTTCTTGGCGCCGTGATTGTCACCACATTCGTGACCTGGTTAGTGCCATTAATTTGGGGGGCTGACTTGAGCAGTGTTCCGAGTTGGGCACAATAAAAAACTACCTAGGTACTCTATTAGCATCTTTACCTACAGGTGCATCTTCCCACCAATTGGTATGTTTACCTGAAGGCCTGTGACTATTGTATAAAATACCTTGCGGCTCTACTTTCTCTAAAAAGCCCCAATCTTTCATTTTTTTCGTGTGGAAAAACAGCGTCCAAGTATTGATCTTTGGGTGCCGTACTCGATGAAAGTCATTCGGCCTAATCACATTTAAACGGCCTGGAAACATTGTACGATGAATAGAGTGCCAGCCTTTATTTGGGTCCATATAAAGCACTCTTTCTTCCTGATAACCACCACAAAGAATCAATGCCAACGCCCATGTCCAAGGGTGGTCGTGCACAGCACGTTCATCATCATCATCAACAAAGCGGTGTAAATAGAAAGTTAACCCGAGCACCTTTCCAAGATAATAACGCTCTAAATACGGCTTACCTTCAACCGTAATTTGCCGACAAGGCAGTTTTGCCGACCAGTAAAACAGAAACCTGCGAATCAACGGAAAACCCTTTTTTTATTGTTATTATAATGAACAGACTACCATTGCCTTTTGAAATATAACAAGCTCTATTTCAAAATATCGATGGTCACGGTTTGCCCTTTAAGTTTCACCTTAAAACGCCCGTGTTTAGATTTTCTTAGCCCAGGTGTCATTGGGATGGTCAAGTTATCCAGTGTTTTAGAGCAACCCGTCCGGTACAGCTTTAAACGCAGTAAATTGAGTGTGGCTTCAGGGTGAAGCGGATTTTTTTCCACTTCAAACGCAATGTGATCTCCGACATTTGCCCCTCTTGTTGCAAACAATTCCGTCACTTTGGCAGAAACGGGTAGTGAATACTCATATTGCCCCGTCAATTTCAGCACGCCTGTTACTGGACAAGAAGCCGAGGACTCTCCTGCAGACATAACCCCATCAACCACAATAGATTTTCTTAATTTCTTGGTTTTAGCACTGTATTCAGCGGACTCAGGTAAATTTAGCCAATCAGCCGAGTATTCCAACGCAGAAACATTGGGATGTGGTAACAAAAAACGAAACTTGACTGTTTTAGACTGACCACATTGCGCCGTTGCAGGCTTACTTGAATAATTAAATGTTTGTCGTTTCTTTGCACCACCCCCTGCTTGACCAACATAACGGGCTGTTAACCGGTACACTTGACTTGTCCCGAGTAAGGCCTGTTTTTTTACCCACCCAGTTGCATTATTTTTTAGCGCCACCATCGTTTGCTCAGCAGGTTTGCAATTATTGTTTTGCTCAGAAACACTGCCAACTAGTCGACGATCAACAACCACTGACATTTTATCAACACCATCAACCCGTAAAGTTTCACTCACGGAAAAACCATCAAATTGATAGTCCCCTGAAAAACCTAAACCATAAATGTTGACGGTCACTTTATCTTTTTCAAGTAAGGGCACAAAACCAAACAGCACAGTAGCCGGCACATTTTCACCCTCCAACAGCGCCACGACCGATTTGTGAAACCCTTCCATTTCTGCGGCAACATCCAAAGGCTCCGCAAGCATAAAGGTCATCGATTGCTTTAAATTTTCAAAAGCTGACTCTTCTGCCACCGTCAGTTGCTGGATGGACTCGGTGTTTGCCAGGCGCTCATCCTTAGAGTACACACTGATCAACTGCTTCAACTCAGCCTCTATCACTTGATAACTATGATTTAAGGTATACCCTTGCTCAGGGGTCCAATCAGCCTGCTGAGCCTGCACTTGCTCCTGGTAACGCTGTAAATTTTGATGAAAAGTATCAAAATACGTCGCCTGAGCTACGTTAGAAACCAAAAAACTCAACCAAAACACTACTTTAAATAACTGTGTAAACACCCACACCCTCTCTACCTAACGGCGATTTCATTATAAATTGTGCAATAACTATTCAGATTCCCCGAACATGGTGGTATAACGGGACGAGTTAAATAGTCACCTAAAATTAACAGTATAGAAAGCTTGGAGCAAGCGACCTGTACTATCTGCACCAAAGACCTACTGGGGAAGTTAAAATGAGCATTGTAAAACTCAATAAATCAGAACTAATTAAACGCGTTCAAGAAAGCACTAACAGCGCAAATCGGCAAATTGTCAGCGACATCGTCAACGGGCTATTAGAAGAAATTGGCTCAGCTGTAGTAGCTGGAGAGCAAGTTGATCTACCAGGCTTTGGTTCCTTTTCTCGCAAACTTCGCAACGAGCGTAATGGTCGTAACCCTCAAACCGGCGAAACCATGGTCATCCCAGCGAAATGGGCACCCAACTTTAAAGTAGGTAAAGACCTTAAAGATCGCGTCGCTAACTGCGGTGCTTCTACTAAAGCAGAATAAATAAGCAAAAAAAATTTAAGCCCGCACTCTCCCTGCCGATACACCTATCAGGATTACTATTTTAGGGGAGAGTTTTCATGAAATGTCCAATCAACTCGTTAGCAATCGCTTGTGGTTGCTTACTCATCAGCCAATCAGCTATGGGTTTTTTCTGCTTTTCATTTGGTAGCAGTAATAACAACGCCCAAAATAGCAGCCCTAGATATACCGCCCCCCAACCCTATGCCGTTATCCCAACACCTCGCTATAGATACGCTTACCAACCGCGCCCTATACCTCAATATCAACAAGTTGCGGTAGGCCATCCACCAGCATACCAACCTTATTACCCACAACCACGCGTCCAATTTCAACCAATGCCAACCCACCCTGCAAGCCAAGCCATTTACCAGCCCCAAGTCACTATGCCACAAATTCAAAATGGTATTATTCAACTGGCAGACCCAATGCCAACTGCAGGATTTATCGATTAGAGCCGCTCAAGCTGAGTTACATGCATTTAACACTTTTTTTAAAACCACGACCAAGCACTACTACCTTAACAATGGCTAATGTATAGTTACCTCTTCTAATGGCGTGCTTTCAACGAAACTATGCCAGCCTACAAACACAGGAAGGAGGCCATCATGTTACCCATTGACACCATTCGTTGCGAACTAGCAGTATGCCCTTCGCGAGTTACCTGTCTTTAATACAACAGATTAGCCCGCTCAGCGCACACCAATTGCTACTCAGCACAGACAAACAAAAACACACTCTGTTGAAATAAAGATGACTCACGTCTACATTCCCGCTTTTGATCAACCTATGAGAGTGCGCTTTCAAGCCGAATTGACTCAGGTTAGACACAATAGACCTATGGCTACCTGGGTTTAGACATTAGGAGCTTTTGCATTGAATGCATCACGCGATAAAACAAATAGACGTAAATTGTCACAATTATGCCGCCAGGCAGAACGTGCTTTAACCTGCGTATTTGAAGGAGAATTGGGTAATCCAATACTCAATCAAATCACGTTATTAGAAGTCACGCCTGCCGAACATGGCCGTGCTATTGTCGTTACTGTCGGCCCCATTACCGATAGTGAGGCGACAACACGATCACAAGTAGAAACTGCGCTTCAACATGCCGATGGCAGACTAAGAAGCATATTAGCCCAAACCATGAGCCGAAAACGTGTACCGTTACTCAATTACATCGTTCACGGCTTTAAAGAAGGGCAAGGCTAATAGCGGCTAAGACCAATTAGGTGAGGAGAGCCTCACCTAATTTTATTTACCCACAGTCACCCATAAAAAAGTCTCACCACCAATCTCTCGTTCAACCATTGAGTCAATACTAAAACCAATGCGAGTTAACATGTCCGTTAATTGCTCTGGTGTCACATGGCTATAAAACAACGCTTCTCCTAAAAACACTTTTGAACCACTAAATTCAGGGCTCCCAGTATAAGCCACGGTTGCATAGGTAAATAACATTTTTCCATCCGACCTCAACCACCCATACATTTTCTGAAATAACTCAGCGTGTTTCGCTTTATCAACATGAAATAAGCTGTATGCAGCGGTAATCGCATCAAAACTATCTGCCGCAAAATCAACCTCACTCATGTCCGCATGAATGGTTTTCATTTCTGGCACATACTCACAAGCCAATGCCAACATACTTTCAGAGAAGTCCACTCCTGTAACAGACCACCCTTTATCCACAAAAAACCGAGAAAACGGCTCACCAGCACCACAACCCAAATCAAGTGCATCTCCTTGCTTAACGAGCAAGCACTTGTAAAAGGTTTCAAAGACTTCCGTCATATCAAAAAGACCCCGGTTTTGCTCATACGTTTTTGCAAAACCATCATAAATTTGTGCCAGTGTTTTACTCACCCTTTTCCCCTAAAGATTTAGCGATAACAATGGTGTACCATGATTTGGACTTATTCGGAAACATAAACCTAAGATGAAGCAGCATTTTCAAAAAATTATTCTAGATGCCACTCAAGCAGAAGAGCTTTATTCCATTGAAATGGTTCAAAGTCTGTGGAGCGGTTACGGACAAATTACTCGCTATGGCCTCATCGGCTGCGACACAAAAACCGTTATTGTTAAACATGTCTCCCCGCCAAACCAAGGTAACCACCCTCGAGGTTGGAACACAGACCTATCACACCAGAGAAAACTGACCTCTTACCAAGTGGAGACAGCCTGGTACAAAAATTGGAACCAACAATGCGACGCTCACTGTAGAACACCCCAGTGCCTTGCGCTAGAAACACAAGGCGATGAGGTACTGATGGTGCTAGAAGATTTAGACGGTGCAGGGTTCCCAAGCCGCAAGCACTCAGTCAATAGCTCTGAAATAAACGCTTGCCTCAAATGGCTTGCACACTTTCACGCAACCTTTATGCAAGAACAGCCTACAGGCCTGTGGCCAATTGGCACCTATTGGCACCTAGACACAAGACCTGATGAATTAGATGCACTGCAAGATGCCCCTCTGAAAAATGCCGCTAAAGCGATAGACCAGGCACTGAACAACAGTGCATTCTTAACTTTCGTCCACGGCGATGCCAAGCTTGCCAATTTTTGCTTTTCTGACGATGGCCAGCAAGTTTCAGCCGTTGATTTCCAGTACATTGGTGGTGGCTGCGGCATGAAAGATGTCGCATATTTTTTAGGCAGCTGTTTAAGTGATGATGAGTGCGAACGACAAAAAGATCAATTACTGGATGTGTATTTCACAGCCCTTAAAACCGCACTCTCTCAGCAACAAAAAAACCTTGATTTTGTCGCCTTAGAAAAAGACTGGCGCACACTTTACCCTGTCGCCTGGACAGACTTCCACCGCTTTTTACAAGGCTGGAGCCCCGGCCACTGGAAAATCAACCGTTACAGCAAAAGACTCACCCAACAGGTATTAGCCCAACTATGACACTTTCAGATATGGATCTTTTCTTACTGAGCCAATGCGCTATTTCTGCCGCCTACCAAGCAGGCGCGATTATCTCCTCGCATGCAAACAAAGACGTTGCCGTTATCAGCAAGTCAGGTGGTGATAGCTTGGCCGCCCAAGTCGTCACCGAGGTTGATCACTTAAGCCAAGACTGTATCTTAAACATCCTCAAGCCAACTTGCGCACCCTTTGATTTAGC
>JABHGC010000090.1 GCA_018672285.1 Methylococcales bacterium | reverse complement strand
TGGCTTTATTGCCCATACTAACATGACCATCAAACAAGCCTAACTGGCGCATAATAGCTTTGGCCAGCGTGGTTTTACCAGATCCAGATTCACCAACAATGGCTAGGTTTTGCCCTTGTTTTAATTCAAAGTTAATCTCATCTACGGCTCTGACATAATCGGTAGTACGCTGCAATAGGCCGGTTTTAATCGGGAAATAAACTTTAACTTCATCACCCTTAATAAGTACATCACCAAAGGTTTGGTCTCGAGTGCCTTTTGGCAAAGAAACTAAAAGCTCTTTAGAGTAATCCTCTTTAGGGTTTTGGAAAAACTCAGCTTTATCGCGGTTTTCAATGATGTCGCCTTGATGCATGACTGCCACCGTGTCCGCCATGAGCTTGACTACGGATAAATCATGGGTGATAAGCAATATCGATAATTTCTGATTTTTTCGTAAGGTTAATAATAATTCAAGCACTTGTTTTTGTGTGGTGACATCAAGTGCGGTGGTTGGCTCATCAGCAATCAGTAACTTGGCGCCGCCGGCGAGTGCGCAGGCAATCATCACGCGTTGTTTTTGCCCGCCAGATACTTGATGAGGGTAACGAGCGTACATTTGCACACTGGCATCTAGATCAACTTGGTTAAAAAGATCCAAAACACGTGATTTACGCTGTTTTTTGGCTAAATTGGTGTGTAAGGCGAGCACTTCATCTACTTGCTCGCCAATGGTCATAATAGGGTTTAGGCTGTTGGTTGGGTCTTGAAAAATAAAGGCGATTTCTGAGCCACGAAAATTTTGGATATTTTGCGAATGATTTAAATCTGCATCTTGGTAGGTGATATTGCCGCTCTTTTTGAGGTTTTTAGCGAGTAAATCAACAATACTTAGGGCGGTTAGGCTCTTTCCAGAGCCTGATTCACCCACTAAAGCAAAGATTTCACCCTCGTTAATACTAAAGCTAATATTATTTACGATTTTTTGTGATTTACTGAAAATTGATAGATTTTCAACATTTAATAAGGTTTTAGGCATTGTCATCCCCTTTTGGATCAAACACTTGACGCACACGATCGGCAAATAGATTGGCACTGAGCACCAAGACAAACATAAAGATAAAGCTAGAAGCTAGTGGCCACCAAACAACTGGATCGGTTGAAAGTTCTAGGCGAGCAGCATTGATCATGTTACCCCAGCTCATGGTGGTGGCATCGACACCCACACCGACATACGACAGTACCGCCTCAATTAGCACCAAACCAGAAAAATCAAGCACGATTGAGATTAGCACTAAGTGCATAACATTTGGCATAAGATGGTTGAACAAAATTTTAACATTACTAACACCGAATACTTTGGCAGCCTGGACAAACTCTAGCTCTGAGAGTTTGAGAGTTTCAGCGCGGATTAAGCGGCATAGACCCGTCCATGAAGTGAGTGCTAAAATCACACAAAGTAGTAATAATTTAAGGTCTGAACGCTCTAAAGCAGAGGCGTAATCAGAAGCGTGTTCATCCATATATACTTGCAAAATCAACACTAAAGCAGCAATAAGCAAGATGCCTGGAATGGCATTAATAGTGGTATAGATGTATTGGATAACATCATCAGTTTTGCCTTTAAAGTAGCCTGCCATCAACCCTAGGATGATAGCGGGTGGTAAAGCTAAAAGCGTCGTTAATAAGCCAAATATCATCCCGGTGCGAATACTTTTAACTGCTTTGTAAAAGACATCTATACCGGCTTTATCAGTACCTAAAATGTGATAATTTGGCATGAGTAGCGCTACCCAAGTACAGAAGAATATTAACGCAAAAATAGTCATGAAAGCTGATCGATTATTTTTAGTATTAATGGCGGTGAATTTTTCTAAAAACAAAATAAACACTATAAAAATACCAGCTGCATAAAACAGTGCATTAGCACTAATGCCTAACAGGTTTTTGGTGTTGTCGCTAGCATTGGTGATTTCATCTGACACTAAATTTAGATGTGCGCGTCCACGAAGGCCATTATCTAAATACTCTTTAGAAAATTGCTCAAAATTCAGTGGCGTGGAGTAGGTTTTTTCTTCGGCCTCTAATGCGGGTAATAGCGCCCTATCCAGCACGCTGTAAGTTGTAGTATTGTTATCAAGCCTAAAATGAATAGAGTCTGACAGGCCGATTAAAATATAAAATGCAAAGACAATAAAGGCAGATAACGCCAAAGGCTGGGCAAAGATTTTTTGCCATTTTTGTCGTAATAATTCGTTGCCACGTATTTTCACAACAGCAACCATACTCAAGGCGAATAACACCCATAGCAAGAAGTCAGTCCAAAGCCAGATGAATGTCATTTGAACTTCACCCTAGGATCAACCCAAGTGTAGGAGATGTCTGTTAACAATAGGCCGACAATATAAAGAATCGAACCCAAGAATACCATCGCTCTTACAATGGCAAAATCTTGTGAATTAATGGCATCGATG
>JABHGC010000057.1 GCA_018672285.1 Methylococcales bacterium | reverse complement strand
GCAATTTCTTTGTCAGGTTTTACCTGAGATGCATCGACTGTTGTCTTGAGTACTTTCTCCTCAGTCTTTTTGGTTTTCACCTCTGGCGTTTTCTTTGCCAACTCAAAAGCTGAAAACAAATTATCTCGAATAGCCTGAATTTCTTTATTCTGCTCTTGCTTAAGCGCTTTGATTTTGCCGTTGAATTGTTCAAGTGCTGTCGTTGCAGGTTTTACTGATTTTGCCAAACGATTAAGTTCACTCTCAATGTCGTCACCAATAACAGGTAAGATACTGGCTAAGTCTGCCGCACTTTCGATTAGCTTAGCCAAGTAAAAGCGCATGGCATCAAGTGGCTGAGTTAAAAAGAACCCAACCTGTTCGCCAAACCGTTTGAAGAAAAACTTTAACCCGGTAAACGCTTCCAATAAACCGCTGACCAGTGAGATGCCCATTTGTTTGACGATGGTAAATTCTTCTCTTAAAAACTCACCAATTTTCCAGCCCGCAAAGGCGGCACCGACCAAGCCAATCACATATTTAAGTTTGGTTAACAGCCCTAGTAACACGGCAACGGTTCCAGCCATCGCAGTAGACGCTGCGGCAGCAGCTAGTAATTGCGCTTTGAGAATGGCAATAGCACTCGTAATAGCAACCACAATGCCTTTCAGTGAAAGGAAGATAAAGCGCACAGCAATGAGCGCAACTCTCAGCGCCACAACAGAGGCTATGAATGTGGTAATCACACCAGTGAGCCTCGGGAAACGGTCTGCAAACTTAGCCATTGAATGACTGGCATTGCTGAAGACCTCTGCCATTTGGTTGATGGCTGGAAGTAATGTATTGGCCACATTGATCGCCACTTCTGACAATGAATTTTTCAACAGCTGCAGCTTGGCTTCTGTAGTTGCAATACGCTTTGAGAATTCATCATTTACCAAGCCTGCATAGCTACTTTCATCTGACACAAGTTTCAAAGCTTTTTCATATTGCCCTAATGAGCCAATCAGTAAAGCAATATCATCCGAGTATTCTTGACCAAACAGCTTAGTTAAGGTTTCTGCCTGAGATTGCTTGTCGAGCTTTGACAGTGTTTGTAGAAAACCATTAAGTGCTTTCTGGGGGTCAGCTTGAATAGTCGCAGCCAGTTGATTAAGGTCGATACCAAGTAGCTTCAACGTATCCTGAAACCCTTTGGACTGAACGCGAGCTGTTTGTAATTTTAGTAACAAGGCATTGATTGAAGTAGCTGCAACCTCAGGTGGTTTGCCCAGTGCTAAGAAGGCATCGGCCAGAGCTGCTGTTTGATTGGCTGACAGCCCAAATTGTTTAGCAGTACCACCGACACGAGCCAGCACGCTAATGATGTTACGTTCAGTAGCTGCCGTGTTGTTACCCAACTGGTTAATCGCATCACCCAATTTCTCAATATTGGGGATAGGTATATTAAAGATGTTGGACAGCTTAGCAATGGCCTCCCCTGCTTCTTGTGGATTAAGGTCAAATGCTGTCGCTAATTTAGCAGTCGTTTTTACAAATTTGGATAAATCCTTTTCAGCTAACCCTAAGCGCCCTCCCTCAGCCGCTATCTGTGCTAGCTCTACCGCTGTTAAAGGAATGGTACGTGCAAGCTCTTTAATCTGAGTCGCAAATGCCTTTAACGCGCCGTCATTGGCAAAGCTGACGACTTTAGCTACATCGGCCATCGCAGACTCAAAGGCAATGGCTGGCTTCACTAAGCTCGATAGACCTATAGCGAGTGCCGCGCCTTCAAATAAATCAGACCTTGCTTGGTCTTTTTGCTGGTTGATTCGTTGCCGCTTTCTTTGCACGCCTTGTAATAACTGCTCGGCTTTACGCACACGGTTGATAGCGGTGACCAACTGGTTTTGCTCTTTGGATAATTGCCGAGTATCAACCCCTGCTTGTTTCAGTGTTTGGCGAAGTTGATGCAAAGTGTCACGGTTTTTCTGCCACGCTTGCTTGGTTTGCTTAGCAGTACGGGTAGCCACATCAAAAGACTGCTGCAGCTTACGTGACGGTTTTTCGGTATTGGCTAGTTCTTGTGCTAAACGCTTTACCTCTGACTGTGCTGATTGATAGGCTTGTTCACTTGACTGTACAGAACCTTTCAGTTTGCGAAATGCCTCCATTTGCTTCGCACGTTGGTTGAGCTGTTTTAGTTGTGAACGGAATCCTTGTAACTGCTTACCTGTTGAGGTTAAAGCTGTACGAAAGGCACGACTAACCTCACCACTAATAACAAGTGAAAGTGATTTAATTTTGGTTGTCATTTTAGAGCTCAAAAAATAAAAGAATTGGTTGGTGCATTGCAATGTCCGTAAGTCAGCATCACTTTGATCGCCACGCACTACAGGAATTTAAAATTGAAAAAAATTTACTTAGCAGGCCCTGATGTTTTTTACCCAGATAGTGCACAGCGTAGAGATCATCTTATCGATTGCTGTCAAAAATACGGCTTTGAAGGGATCTACCCCGGTGACAATGATATCGACCCGCCCATCGCCGAAACAATCAGAAATGCCAATATGAAAATGATTGAATCATGTGATTATGTGATAGCGAACTTAAGCTCCTTTCGTGGATTTGAGCCGGACTCTGGCACGGTATTTGAAGTTGGTTATGCAACGGCATTGGGTAAAAAAGTAGTTGGTTATTCTAACGACTGCAGGCCGATGATTGAACGGCTACTGGAATATCAAGGGCTTGATAAAAATAGCAAGGCGGATAAAAACGGTGCGTTTGTTGAAAATTTTGGTTTATCGAACAACTTGATGTTTGGGCATACCGTTACAGCAAGTAGCCCTATGGAAGCTGTAAAAACACTGAAAGGTATTATGGAAAACGCATAATGCCATCCTCATAATCTTCTCTAAAATATTATTTGCCAATCAATAAGCTAGGATTTTCCTTGGTTAACTTGATACACGTATCAGGTAAAACTTTTATCTCTTTTGCCACTAAAAAATCATACATTTTCTGAACCCTATCCCGCCATTCGCAAAATTTTTCTTCCTTGAACCAAGTCTCTCTGATTTGATCTTGGTACGTTAAAATATGCGCTAAAGTGTAAACACACACGTTGTGCATGCGTGCGGGTACTGGCCATTGGCTTGCCTTAACCCATTGATCAACTTCTTCAGAGTATGCTGAGTTTTCAAATTGATACCCCTGTAAGCAAGCAACCGTATAAATAGCAGCTAGTGACTCTTCCACCTCATAAGTTGTCAATACATCATCAAATAATGGCAAAGCAATTGATCGCTTGAGTTGTGAAATATCTCCGTATTTTACAAATTTATCAGCCCAATCTCCTGCGGTGTCATTATCAAAGAACTCTGTTCCCCATGTTCCCATTGTTTTTTCCTCGTTTATAAATTATGTATGTAACTATATAATCG
>JABHGC010000054.1 GCA_018672285.1 Methylococcales bacterium | reverse complement strand
CAAGGAAGACGCCGAAGGGGACAAGGACGACTCCGACGATGACAAGGAAGATGCCGAAGGGGACAAGGACGACTCCGACGATGATAAAGAAGATGCCGAAGATGATAAATCCGACTCTGAGGGTGACAAATCTGATGCCGAAGACGATAAATCAGACTCTGAAGATGACAAGTCCGATGCTGAAGACGATAAATCAGACGCAGAAGATGACAAGTCCGATGCTGAAGACGATAAATCAGACGCAGAAGATGACAAGTCCGATGCCGAAGATGATAAATCAGACGCAGAAGATGACAAAGACGATGCTGAAGACGACAAAGAAGACTCAGATGAAGATAAAGAAGATGCCGAGGATGATTAATTCAATTTAACGTAATTTCAACTAAACTGTATGTTATGAAGTTCTACTTTCGAGTAGGACTATTTGTCGTTAGGGACTAATTGTATGGGTTCATTGCTTAAATTGACCACCATCGTCGCTTTTTCATTACTGTTACTGAGTAATGCTGCTGCGAATGGAGAGAAAGCATACTTACAAGGCGTTAAGAGCTATAAAGCGGGTGAATACAAGCAGGCCTTAGTCTTTTTTAAAAGGGCAGAAAATTTAGGTTATAAGAACCCCAAAGTATTTTATAACCAAGGTGTCAGCTTTATTAAGTTAAAGCAATTTCGTGACGCGCAAAACGCCTTTGAACAGGTTCAGTCTGATGCAAAATTAGGAGCAATATCCCACTATAATTTAGGCTTGATTGCCGATCAGCTTGGTGAAGAAAAGTCTGCACAAGTTCACTATGAAACCGCACTGTCGACGACTAATAATAAAAAAATTCAGACACTTTCTAAGTCAAAATTACAGCCTAAAAAGCGCTCTAAAGTGAAACAAAAGACGCTGTGGACGATGTATGGCAATGTGACTGCAGGTTATGATGATAATGTAAACTTAGTTGGAGAGGATGAGGCGAGTAATATCTCAGACCAATTCTTACAAGGGTTCTTTAAATTCCGTTTATACCTACCAATGGACTTTCGTTTTGCCACAAGCCTTTTTGAGCAGCAGTACTTAGAAGAAAGTGAGCAAAATTTCAGAGTGGTCAAGCTGGGGTTTGACCGTCCTTTTAAATTCAAAAACTGGCGAATAACCCCTGCTGTAGATTTTTCTCATGCTGAATTAAATAATGAATCCTTCCAAGATACCTATGACTTTAAACTCACCGCAAAGCGTCGTTTTGGAGTAAACAGGTTTAGCTTTCAGTATCGATTAAGTGATTTGCACCCAGTGAGTGATTTTGCTTTTTTAGCCGGCACTCGGCAGCGATTTAGAACAACCTTTCAAAGACCAACTCCAGTCGGTAAGCTTCGATTTCGGTATCAATTAGAGGTAAATGATCGTGAAGATGAAGCCAACGAAAGTCACTCTCCCACAAGACATTCTGGAGAAATAAAGCTGACTTATGATTTTACCAAGCAGCTAGATGCCTTTGTTGAAACAACCTATCGGGTGAGTGATTTTTCGAGTAAAGGGTCAGGTTCTAGCCGTCAAGATGACCGTGTACAGTTCGCAATAGGAGCCAGTTACCGCTTGAATAAAACGTGGTCGCTAGAAGCTAAGGTTGAGCATACTGACAACCAGTCAAATCAAGCGGGTAATGATTTTGAGCGAAATGTTTGGACCATTGGTGGTGCAGCCAGTTTTTGATGCCCTTACCCCGTGTAGCCGGCGACTTGGTTCCGACCATTATTTTTTGCTTTATAAAGTGCTTCATCAGAGTGCTCAATAATACAATTTTCACAGCCTGTTTGAACAACAGATACACCAATTGATACTGTTATATTGCCTATTTTTACAGCTTGTTTTGATTGTTTGAATTGCTTTTTCTCAATGGTACGGCAGATTGCTTGAGCAACAAGCATGGCATTTTCATGATTGGTTTTTGGTAGCAAAATGGCAAATTCTTCACCACCATAGCGTGCCACGACATCACGGCCTTTAACACTTTCCGTTAAAATTTTAGCGACAAACTTAAGTACTTTGTCCCCGACCGTATGGCCAAACGTGTCATTAAATTGCTTAAAGTGGTCGATGTCGATCATTAATAGGCTGAACAGAGTATTACTGGTTGCAAATTTCGCGGTCAAGCTGGCAAGCTCAGTATCAAAAGCACGGCGATTAGCAATATTGGTTAAGGCATCAACCATCGCCGCGTTGTTGAGTGACTTGATATCTGATTTGAGTGATTTGACGACTCTGTTCATGGAGTTTAAAGAGTTGGCCATTTCTTCATTGCTATTTTTAGCAGCAGTTGTCTCGTCGATTAGGTTTGTCACTAAATCTGATAGTATTTGAGTGTCAGCGGTGCTGCTAAGAGATTCTTGGCAGTGATCTAAAACGCCCGTATATTTTTTAACACCATGGTACATTTCCTTGATTTTATTGATCAAAAAATTGATGACCTGGCGAATTTCTTGTTGGGTGTTTTCAAGTGCTTCTGTGCACTGTGTTTCTATGTGTTTTAAATACAGTTCTTGATTAATTGCGGGGGTGAATGGGATGTTGTCTATCAACATTTGGTCGATTTCGCTGTTTAATAACGCGCTATCTCCTGAGGCGTATTCGTACCAAACGGCAAAATTTTGAGGTATGGTTGGAATGTTCAAATTTCCCATGAGTGGGAGTGCATTTTTTAAGAGTCTTATGGAACGGTCGTATTCTTCTGTGTTGGGTGCCATGATTTAGTCCATAACCAATTCTGTGCAAGTTACAATGTTGGCATATAGTAAACTTAAGAAGGTGGGGTGTGGATAGGACTATTGCCAGAAAAAATGTAAGAATATACTGATATTTTGACTTGCAGTTGTTTTGAATTTTTTTAAACGAACTAAAATTGAGTCTAATTTTAGAATTTATGTTGTTTTGTAGGGGGATCTCTCCATCATTTCAGCAATGTAGCCTTCCATGCCTTCCGTTTCTTGAGTTAAATAGTTTCTGATAATGCGGTCAAAATCGGGGTGTGCTACCCAATGTGCAGAGTACGTTGGTGTTGGTAAAAAACCTCGGCTGACTTTGTGCTCACCTTGAGCGCCAGGGTCAAATGTTTGCAGTTTATTGTCGATGCAATATTCTAGTCCTTGGTAATAGCAGGCTTCAAAGTGGAGGCTGTGGAATTCATGGTTGCAGCCCCAATGGCGGCCATATAGGGAGACTTGGTTTTTAAAGCATAAACTAGCCGCGACGGGTTGGCCTTCGTGAAAACATAAAATGAGTAAAATGTTTTCCCCCATCGTACATCCTACTTCTTGGAAAAAAGGTAAGCTTAAGGTTGCCCATCCACTTTTTTTATCAAACGTGCTTTCGTAAAATTGATGAAATACTGCCCACTGTTCAGAGGTGACGCTGTGACCTTCAATGCGCTGTATGTCTATATTGGCCTCTTCTACAAAACGCCTTTCACGCTTAATTTTTTTCCGTTTTTTTGCCGTCAAAGTGCTCAGGAAATCCTCAAAATCGGCATAGTTGCGGTTCTCCCAATGAAACTGGCAGCCAGTCCTTATCATGAGGCCTGCATTTTGTAGTAGTGGCGTTTGTTGTTTATCCGTAAATAACCAGTGTACGGAGGATAAATTCTGTTGTTTGGCTTCTTTGGTGATGGCGTTAATAAGGTCTTGTTGCTCAAGTTGACTTAACGTGATGTCCGGGTGAATGAGCAGTCGGGGGCCTGTTGCAGGCGTATAAGGAATGGCGATAACAGATTTAGGATAATATTCAATATTGGCCCGTTGGTAGGCTTCAGCCCAAGCCCAGTCAAACACCATCTCACCATACGAGTTATATTTGATGTAGTTAGGAATCAGGGCCACCAATTCGCCTTCTCGATAGGCGGCAAGGTGGTGTGGTAGCCAACCCCACTTTTGTCCTAAGCAATCATTGTTTTCAAGTGCGCTTAAAAACTCGTGGCGAGTAAAAGGGTAGTGGGTGCCTGCCACTGTGTTCCACTGCTGTCTGTCAATGAGGTTGATGTCGTTGATGAACTGGGTTTGAATGCTTGGCATGGTTCGCTTTTATCAATGATACGTTGGCGTATTATCGGTGTTAGCATGGGGGTTGCCAATACCCCTTGTTTGGTATCTAAAAAATCGGTAATGCTTCATTAGTTTTGAAAAAATTTTTAGGACGGGGTTATTTGACTGAGGTTAATGCCCTTTTAATGCTTTTTATTGCTAGGTTCATTTTGCGTTTTGAATGCCTTTTTCTGCTTAAAATAGTGGCAAAAATCGCCGGCAAAAGTAAAAAAATACGTTATTTTTTGTGTGTAAATCTATTTAAGTAAGCATGGGTAATACTTAATATTACGAAGTTGTGTTTGTCTTGAGGGAGGGAAGGTTTGCGTTAAATTAAATGGATTATGTGACTTTTTGGTTTGTTGCTTTGATTGTAATTAATTTAATCAATACAAATGGTTATGTGGTTTATATGGATTTGAAATGCTGTGTTCTATCGGTTGTATAGAAGGTGATATTTGATTGAAGAGGGTGAGTGTTTGCCTAAAAAATAGTTCAGTGTTTGCTGTTATAAAAATTTTAACGATGCATTTCATAGGTTAATAGCATTTTCTTATTGGTTATTTTTATGAGGAATGGGCACAATATTGCGTATCAGAATAAGCGAATCACTCTATAGGTTTTGGTTATGCAGAAGAAGTTACTTTCCTCACTCATTGGCAGTATTGTTATCGCGCCAGGAACAGCTCAAGCCGGTTTAACCGGTGCAGACATTGTTTCAGGCTCAGGTAGCATTGAACAAATTGGCAGTCAAACGATCATCAGGCAAACGTCCGATCAAATTCAAATTAATTTTACGGACTTCTCCATTGCTGCGAATGAAACGGTTCAATTTATTCAGCCTAGCAGTAGTGCGATTGCGATCAATAATGTGCTGGGTTCGAATAACCCTTCCCTGATATTTGGTAACTTAATTGCGAACGGTCAAATCATATTGATTAATGCCGGTGGTATCAATATCGCTTCAACTGCCAATATCAATGTGGCAGGCATTGTGGCTTCGACACTTCAGTTAATCAATCAAGACATTCAAGCAGGTCAGTTTCAGTTTAAGCGTGGAGATCAATTCACAACGGGTAAGGTTGTCAACGAAGGTAATATCGTCACAGCTGAAGGTGGCTTTGTTATTTTGGCGGGTGATTACGCTGAAAATACCGGTATCGTCCAAGCCAAACTTGGCAATATTGTTTTAGCCTCAACCCAAGCAATGACGTTAGATTTGTCCGGTGATGGTTTGGTGAGTTTTGTGGTTGATAAAACCGCCATGGAAAAATTAGCAGGTGTCCAAAATATGGGGACATTGAGTGCTAATGGTGGTCAAGTTGTGATGACGGCAAGTGTTGCTGATAATTTAGTCGCAACAGCTGTGCGTAATGACGGGCTCATTGAAGCCCGTAGTATTGTTGAACACAATGGTGAAATTGTTTTAAGTGGCCATAGTGGTGACACCATTAACTCAGGACAGTTAATTGCAACAGGTGATGCTGAGGCAGACGGTGGCTCTATTCAGGTTTTAGGTGATCGAGCGGCCTTAATTGGTGACTCAATTGTAGATGCCTCTGGTAAAGAGGGTGGTAGTATCTTAATTGGGGGTGATTTCCAAGGTAAAGGTGATGTGAAAACCTCTACTTTTACTCAAGTGGACAGTGCCGTGACCATCAACGCTGATGCTGTTGGCAGTGGTGATGGTGGTAATGTCGTTGTATGGTCTGATGGGTCAACCAGTTTCACCGGAAGTATCAGCGCTAAAGGCGGGGATGTTGCAGGTAACGGTGGCTCCGTAGAAGTGTCAGGTAAAGAAAATTTACGCTTTATTGGTGATGTGGTTGTTTCTGCAAAAAATGGATCCGATGGTGCTATTTTACTAGACCCTTTTAATATCATTATTGTTGATGGTATAGGTGGGCAGCAAAATAATGATCAAGAAGTGGGTGATAGTAGCGTCCTTTTTTCTGATGGCCTAGATTCAACCTTTTTTATCTCAGAGCAAGCACTTGAAAATTTATCGGGAACGGTAATTTTGCAGGCAGACAATGACATTACGATTGAAAATTTGTTGGATAATACGTTGTCGTTTTCAGGTGCCTCAGCCGGTACAAAGATCGTGTTACAGGCGGGTCGTAATATTACCTTCACCGATGTGAGTGATGCGATTGTAACTTCAGGTGGCTCTATTCACTTAGAAGGTGGGTCTCCACACAGTAATATTGCCGGCAATATTGCCACACTCAGTATTGGTAATTTAATTACGGGGCAAGGCGCTGGTGATGTCACTATTATTGGTGGCGACATTACAATCCAAGGTGACATTATTGAGGCGGCTAATATTTTTATAGGTTCTGCCTTATCCGCTGGGAGTGATGGTTTTGGCCTGGGTGCTCAAAATATTACGGCAAGCTCTGTAACGCTTAATAGTAACCGTGGCCAACTAATTGCGAGTGGTGATCTTAATATTACTGCAAGCACTGTAACGCTTAATAGTAACAGTGGACTACTAGTTGCGAGTGGCGACCTTAATATTGCTGCAGACAATTTAGTGATTTCATCCGCATTTACTGCCAATGGTGATAATGTCTTTTTCTCCTCATTTAATAGCCCGATAGCTTTTAACCGTGTGCAGGGGGTGGATATAAGAGCGACTAATAATGTGACATTCTCTGGTGGCATAAACGCGGAATTTACGATTATAGATGTCACCGCAGAAGCAGGGGACATTATTCTAAATGGGGATAGCGCCCTTAAACCTGTCATATTTACCTTTTCTGCCGGCCAAGATATCGTACAAAATGGCGCATTAGATTTAGAACAAGGCTCTGCAAGCTCAAATGTGAACTTCAATGCTGATCGGGATATCGTTATTAATGGTGATGTTTTAGCCAATCAAGTGGGCTTAGAGCTTGGCCTGTTTTCTGGGCGTGATCTTATCATCACTGGCTCAACTGAATTGAAGCCTGAAGGCCGAACCTTTGGTGAAATCCCGGGAAACCTTTTAGCAAGGGGTACT
>JABHGC010000001.1 GCA_018672285.1 Methylococcales bacterium | reverse complement strand
TGCGATAGCCATTCAGCTACATGGCAGCAGTGTCAGTTATGCCGCTTTGAATGATAGGGCCAAACAATTGGCTGTTCAACTGCAACACGCAGATGTGATCGAAGGGGATCGAGTTTCTGTGGCTTTGGCAAAACAAACCGACTTGGTTGCAACCCTGTTGGCGGTATTAATGGTCGGGGCGACGTATGTACCTTTAGATTTGAATTATCCTGCGGCACATCAGGCACGTATATTAAAACAGGCCAAAACGAAGCTGATGGTAGATCAAGCCTGGGTTGATGCTGTGAGCCATGAGTCAAGCGCAGAGGTTACGCCGGCTCACTCTAATCAGCCGGCCTATATTATGTTTACCTCCGGCAGTACTGGGGAGCCAAAAGGGGTTGTGATCCCACAAGCAGGTGTCGTGCGTTTAGCCTGTGAGCAGCCAACGTTTGCAATCACAGCCAAAGACCGGTTGTTATTAAATGCACCGGTTGCCTTTGATGCCAGTACCTTTGAAGTATGGGGGGCATTACTCAATGGGGCTTGTCTGGTGATAATGCCTGATGAAAAACCCAGTTTATCAGACCTTGCAACTGTCATCATAGAACAGAATGTCTCGCTACTATGGCTTACCGCCCCGTTATTTAACGATATGATCAGCTATGAGATAACCGCTTTTGAGCAATTAAGGTTGGTGGTTGCAGGTGGGGATGTTTTATCACCCCAGCATATTCAGCGCTTACAGCAAGAATACGCCGACTTAATGCTCATCAATGGTTATGGCCCAACGGAAAATACGACGTTTACGTGTCTTTACACGATACCCCGGCTAACGGATGATGCCGCGATTCCCATTGGTAAACCTGTTTGTGGCTCTACAGTGTATTTGCTGGATGGGTATCAACAAGTCGTTCCTAAAGGCGCTGTTGGAGAGTTGTATACCGGGGGGGTTGGTGTTGCTGCCGGTTATTGGCAAAATGACGCTTTAACGCAGCAGGCATTTTTAGCCGATCCATTTTCTCAGCGTCAAGATGCGATGATGTACCGTACCGGCGATATGGCACGCCTGCTACCTTCTGGTGATATTGCCTTTTTAGGGCGACGTGATTCACAAGTAAAACGCCGTGGCAATCGGGTTGAACTGGCAGACATTGAGCAGCGCTTACACCATTGCAAAGGTGTGCTAGAAGCTGTTGTGGTACTGCACCCAAATTTGATTTTGTCGGCTTATGTGGTGGTAGAATCACTGGCATTGCCTGAGGTTAGACAGTTCTGCCAAACGGACCTGCCACGTTATATGCAGCCAGATGATATTCAGATTTTAACGGAACTGGTTAAAACCCCCTCTGGTAAAATTGATCGAAAGGCACTGCCCAAACCGGTTGAAACTATCAGCCATAAAATGCAAACAGAGCCGGTTTCAGCCACGCAAAAAATACTCTGTCAGTTATGGTCTGAGGTGTTGAATCAGACGGTACAAGATATTGATGCTGATTTCTTTGAACTCGGTGGCCACTCATTAAGTGCCATGCGCTTGTTTGCACGATTAAAAGAGACCCTAGACTGGTCACTGCCATTGGCGGTGGTATGGGAAGCACCAACCCCTAGGTTATTAGAGGCACATGTTGAGCAGTTAGGTGAGAAATCGGGTGCAGGGTCTGCATGGCCAGCATTGATCGCGGTAGAAGCAAGGGCATTGTATCCACTCTCTCACGCGCAAGAACGCATTTGGTTTCTGCATCAGTTAGAGCCTGATAATGCGGTGTTTAATATCCCTTATGTGGTGTCGGTTAAAGGTGAGCTTTCGATTGAGTGTTTGAGTAATGCCATTGATTGCTTAGTACAGAGACATGAATCATTGAGGATGCAGTTTGTTGTGCAAGCAGACCGGCCTTATCAGGCAGTATTAGATGCTCAACAGCACTGTTTACAACAAAAAACAATAGAGGAACCTGAACGCTTAGACTGTATAGAGCAAGAGTCTGCAAGGCCACTGCGTATTGATGACGGAGAAGTATTTAGAGCCGTTTTATGGCAGTCACCTGAGCAAAATACGTTACAACTCTCTCTCCATCACATCATTTGCGATGGCTGGTCTTTAGGGTTATTAACCCACGAATTGATGACTGTGTATCAGCAGTTTGTCATTGGCGCTCAAGTGGACGTTAAAGTGCCATCCCTTCAGTATCATGATTATGTGATGTGGCAGCGTGAGTGGTTAACAGAGGCTGTTTTAGAGGTGCAGTTAGACTACTGGGTTCAAAAACTATCTGGTTGCCCAGCGTTACTCACCATCCCGACTGATTACCCGAGGCCTGCCATACAAAGGTTTGTAGGGGATCATTATGTGTTTAACGTTGAGCCAGAATTAGCAAGCCAATTAACCGCGTTTGCAAATACTCAAGGTGTGACTTTGTATATGTTAACGATGGCGATTTGGCAGTCATTGTTATGCCGTTACTCAGGCCAAACTGATATTTGTGTTGGTTCGCCGGTTGTCGGCAGACCCCTTACCGCACTAGAGAGTATGGTGGGGATGTTTGTTAATGCTGGGGTGATTAGAGGTGATTTTGCACTTAATCCAACCTTTACAGCCTTGTTAAAGCAAATTAAACAAACCGTTTTAGAGGCATTTGCTCATCAAGACCTACCGGCTGAAAAAGTGATAGAAGCGGTGGTCGACAGTCGTAGCTTACAGTATGCGCCAATTGCCCAGTTTGCATTGGCTTTTCAACAAGTGCCCGCATTACAACCTCAAACCTCAGATCTTGAGTTTGAAAGCATTGGCTTTAATCAAGGCACGTCAAAGTATGACATGACATTGGCCTTTGTTGCCTCAGATGGCTATTTGCAAGGGGAGATTGAATACAATACAGATCTATTTAACCGAGATACTGTTGAGCAAGTCGCTCGGGATTTTGTGCAATTAGCACAAATGGTGATCCAGGATGATTTACCGCTTAATAGCTATATGTTCCGATCGATCTCAGATTTAAAGCATGAGCTGTCATTGGATGATTCAATAGAAACCATTGTACCGCTGACCACAATACAGCGGGATTTGTATATTGACTCACTGCTGAAAGCGGATACCAGGCACCAATGTTTGGGTGGGCATATCGATATTCATCAGTCACTGAATATTGATGTTTGGCAGAGTGCCTCACAACAGCTTGTTGTTGATTATGCGCCATACCGTAGTCAATTGATTGTGGGTGGTTTGCACAGCATTGAACCTGCGTATTTATGTGTGCATGCAAATTTGGCGGTAAAATGGGAGGTGATTGAATGGCCTGATGACGATGATTCCTTGGTTGAGATCATCCATGAAACCGTCTATGAGCCGTATGATTTAACCTGCGAAATGCCCTTTAGGGCGCTATTGGTTAAATTATCCGAGACGCATTATCGGGCGGTTATCGCATCGCATCATTTAATTTCAGACGGCGTCTCTGGTGCACTGTTCTTATCTAAACTCGGTGAGTATTATCAGTGTGCTTTAAGCGGTGAGCCGTGGCCAGAAATGCAAGGCGACCCTTTTGCTTACAGTCAATATCATCGGCAGCACTTTGACGTGAGTGACACGCACTTATTCTGGCAAGAGCAACTCGCGCAAGTGAAGCCGCTTTCACTCCCTGCGCCTTTTACCCAGGCGGTAATGGAAACTCAGGTTGAGACGTTTACCGCCAGCGAGTGGAAAGCGATTCGCCGCTTTAGTCGCGCGCAGTCTATTTCACCCGCCATATTGTTCAAAGCACTATTTTCTTATGCGTTAGCCCATTGGCAACGCCCTGAACATGATTTTATGTTCTTTGACATTGTTGATAATCGTACTGCTGATTGGCGTGAAACGGTTGGCTGCTTCTTTCAACAAGTGCCGATAGTGATCCCTTTGGATTATATGTCGGCCTCTGCCGACGTAGCCGATTTCTTATCTTATTTAAGACATTATTATAAAGAAGTCGGTCACTGCAAAGACATTTCGATTCGCGCTCAGCAACACATTTGTGACCCTGGTGCGGTGAAGGTGTATTTCAATTATTATCACTTCCCAGCTAAAGTGACGTTCTTGGGGCAGAAAGAACGAATAGAGCAATACCCACCGCAAGTTGAGCCTGAGCAACTGTACTGTGTGGTAAATGCGGGTAAACAAATCCCTGAGCTAAGACTGTATGGTGATACCTCGATATTAAATGGCTACCCACTGCTATTACACATGACAGATTTATTAAAACAGTTAATGGCTGGCGTTAACCGGTTTTCACAATTCAATGTTTGGCTAGAACACGAGCAGAATATTGTTTCAACAATGAACCATACCGAGTATCAATATGAGCTTTCAGGGATGGTGCCAGAGTGTATCTTAAGGCAGATTCAGCATCATAAACACAGTGTTGCGCTGATTGAGAATGGCGAAAAAATCACCTATCAAATGCTTGAGGCGCAAGCCTGCCAAGTAGCAAGGCGACTGCAACTTCAGGGGGTGCAAGCGAATGATGTCATTTTATTACACATGCAGCGCAGTGCCTACCGGGTTTCTGTGCTGTATGGCATTTTAAAATCTGGCGCTGCATTTTGCCCTGTAGAAGTGGATTGGCCAGAGGCTAGAGTAGATTTTATTTTGCAAGACTCAGGGGCTGTGGTCATTATTAGTGATGAAAGTGATCGGTCGTGGCCTGAACATATCCCTGTGCTTGTTGCATCGAAAGCATTTGAAAAGTTTTCTAAAAACCCCGTTGAAGCACTCATCAATGGCCATGATTTAGCTTATGTGCTTTATACGTCTGGCTCTACAGGGCAGCCAAAAGGCGTCATGATTGAGCATCATAGTCTTAGAAATCGGCTGTTATGGATGCAGCAAGCTTATCCTCTGCAGAATACTGATCGGGTCTTACAAAAAACACCTTATACCTTTGATGTCTCGGTTTGGGAGTTCTTTTGGCCTTTGATGGTGGGTGCAGGTTTGGTTGTCACGAAACCAGAAGGGCATAAAGACCCAGATTATTTGGTCTCTTTAATTCAAGAGGCTCAGGTAACAACGGTTCATTTTGTCCCCTCTATGTTGTCATTGTTTTTACAATCCACTGATGTGAGTTATTGTCAAACATTAAAGCAAATATTTGTAAGTGGAGAGGCGCTGTCCCGTTCGGTGCAAAATAGCTGCTTAGAAACACTGCCGTGTGCACTCACCAATCTGTATGGACCAACAGAAGCTGCCATTGACGTGAGTTATTGGAATTGCGAGTTACAAAGCCAAGGGGATGTACCCATTGGCATGCCCATTGCCAATACTCAATTGTATATTTTAGGCAAAGAAGGGCAAGCACTGCCACCGGGTGTAATAGGCGAGCTGTGTATTGCTGGTGACAACCTAGCCAGAGGTTATGTTAATCGTGATACGTTAACAGCAGAGAAATTTGTGACCGTGTCATTGTTTGATCAATTACCCTGTCGGGTCTATAAAACAGGTGATCTAGCAAGGATAGATAATACCGGTAAAATTGAATATTTAGGCCGTGAAGATGACCAAGTTAAGCTGCATGGGCAAAGAATCGAGTTAGATGAAATTACCGCGGTAATACAGTCAGTATTTAAAGTAGAGCAAGCTGCTGTATTATTGATTCAGCAGCAATTAGTGGCATTTGTGATGTTGGCAGAGCCAGAGGCACAGTTAGGGTTGGCTGAGATTCGACTACAATTGCCCATGTTTATGCTGCCACAGCAGTGGGTCTGGGTAACAGAGTGGCCACTGACGGCTAATGGTAAATTAGATCGAAAAGCATTACAGGCATTGGCTCAATCTGTGGCAAAAACGTGCTATATGCCTCCAGTGACGGCAACAGAGATTCAGTTGGTGGATACTTGGTCTCGTGTTTTACAGCAGGATAAAATCGGCATTCAAGATGATTTTTTCCAGCTAGGTGGCCATTCTTTGTTAACCATTCAATTGATTCAACAAATTCGCCAAGCATTCCCTGAACAGCAAAATATCCCGTTAACGGCACTGTTTCAAAACCCAACGATTCAGACGTTAGCCACTATTTTAGATCAAGAGAACGCGCATAGTGGTACGACCATACAAGCATTATCAGAAGACAGTGATCTACCGCATGTATTTTGTATTCATGGTATTGGTGGCAGCGTTCACCCTTTTATTCCATTGGCTGAAGCACTGGTTCAGCATTACCAGTTTCAAGCAATTGAATCACCAGGGTTATATTCACCTCAAATAGTGGATCATACGTTAGAGACATTGGCTGACCATTATTGGCAGATGATCAAGCAAGTACAACCTGTAGGGCCATACCATTTAATGGGGCATTCGTTTGGTGGTTTAGTGGCGTATGAGCTTGCACACAAAATACTTGCTAGTGGTGAATCGGTTGCAAGTTTAACCTTATTAGAAACCGCATCACCTCGTTATCTAGCGGACAATAAACAAGGTAATGATATTCTCCACTGGATCAGTGAACAGCTGGACGATTTATCAGTGGAAGCAGATGCGGTCGATCTTTATAAAGACCCTGAGCAGTATTTACCACAACTTCTTTCTCAGCTGCCTGAAGAGATGCGCTCAGAGCAATTGCAAAATCAATTTCTATTACAGATTCAGCACCTTAAGATGATGCAAGGGTATGAGGCTAAGCCTTACTCTGGTGATGTAAAGTTAATCATAGCCGGTGAGACAGAAGGGCATACCCAAGGTTGGTCTGCTTACATCAAGGGTGAGTTTACAGAGCTATATACACCAGGAGATCATGACAGTATGTTACAAGACCCGATGGTGCTGTCTTTGATGAATAAAATAGTTTCATCAAGACCACGTTGATATAGGTGATTTTATGGAAACTGAATTAACGACTATTTCATGCCCTTATTGCGGGGAGCATTTTGAGGTGCAAATTGACCCCTCGGCTGGTAATCATCAATACATCGAAGATTGTTATGTTTGTTGTCAGCCGATAATGATTCATGTCACGGTGAGTTATGATGGATCAGTTGAAGGTGTGTGGGTTGCTCAGGAAAATGAGTAAAGAGGGTGTGTCTAACGGGTGGTGAGCTGTTACCGTCAGTTATAGCTAGTAAGGCATTATTCTTGTTGAAATGATTAAGGTAGATTAGTGACTAAACCTATTTGGATTTTTATTAAAGTATCTATCATAAGTTACTTGTTAACAGTGAATAGTTTAGCTGCTGCGATTAATCAACAAACAGGGTTAATCTCTCAGTTAAATGTTGCATTAGAAGTTCACTCAGAGGCTTGGCGTATTAAGCGTATTTCTGATCAAGGTTTAGAAATTTCAACAAATGACAATGTATTAATAATTCCCCTAAAATCCATTTTTTTATTTGATGTGCATTTTTCACCTGCCAGCAATTGGTATTTTTCAATGGCCTGTAAAGAATCTATTGTTATGTGGCAAGCGTTTAAATGTGCCTTAGAGGAAGGGAACCCACTTAAAAAACACCAAATTAATTCGATATTAAAAATTTCAAGCAATGACCGAAAGTATGTCAAAAAAATTCATGCTGTGTTGATTCAAATTCTTTCTGAGTATGTCGTTGGCTTTAAAAATTTGCATTATAAAGACAATATTGATCCTGAATTATACGAAGGTAAAGAGATTTCAATAAATATATCACGTGGGAATAAAAAGCATTTGTGTGGGGTTATTAATTTTTTAAGTGGTGTTGTTGTCGAATCATGCGATCACATAAAATATGTTCTGGTAAACTCATACCGGACACTTTTCTTAAGGAATTTTCGTACTCAATTGGTGTTTGATCACCATTAGCTGTATGCAGCCGAATTTGATTGTAATATTTAATATAGCTCTCTACATCCTGTTTCATGCCATCCCGCGTTATATGG
>JABHGC010000002.1 GCA_018672285.1 Methylococcales bacterium | reverse complement strand
GAGTTTCATGATTGTATTCATTCCTTAATCATGAACGTTTTTTCGCTTATCACTCCATTTCTTTAGGCTCACTTCTCACTGGAAATAACTCATCGCTTCAGACTCATTCCTCATTGGACAAGGCTTAGGGTTGAAAATTCCTAATCCATCTATTAAGGTGGCGCTTTATTCTGCCCGTTAGGTGATGCTGTGAATGCTGTTCCAGAAGATATTTTAAACCAATCCGAACAACTTAACTCTGATCTTTTAAAACCATTCCCTGGTTCTAAAAAAATCTATGTAGAAGGCAGCCGGCCAGACATACAAGTGCCAATGAGAGAGATTGAACTCTCAGATAACGTCACCGGGCAAGGCGTTGAAAAAAATGCACCGATCACCGTCTATGATACATCAGGGACATATACAGACCCAGATTCCATTGTTGATTTGCGAAAAGGTTTGGATGATATTCGTACACCCTGGATTGAAGAAAGAAACGATACGGAAGTGTTAGACGGGCTGTCATCTGGGTTTGGTCAGAAGCGTGCGGGAGATGCTGCGTTAAACCACCTTCGATTTGAACATATTCGCAAGCCTCGTAGAGCTAAAGCGGGTGCCAATGTGTCTCAAATGCATTACGCACGAAAAGGCATAATTACCCCTGAGATGGAATTTATTGCCATTCGTGAAAATCAGCGAATGCAAGAAAGTGCCGATAAATTACAGCACCCAGGTGAGCGTTTTGGCGCATTACCGGTACAAGAGATTACGCCTGAATTTGTGCGCCAAGAAGTGGCTGCAGGGCGCGCGATTATTCCTGCAAATATTAACCACCCTGAAGCAGAACCCATGATTATCGGCCGTAACTTCTTAGTTAAAATTAACGGCAACTTGGGTAACTCGGCACTGGGTTCTTCGATTGCTGAAGAAGTTGAAAAAATGGTATGGGGCATTCGCTGGGGTGCAGACAACATTATGGATTTGTCGACAGGCAAAAACATCCATGAAACCCGTGAGTGGATTCTGCGTAATTCACCGGTGCCTATTGGTACTGTGCCAATTTACCAGGCACTAGAGAAAGTGAATGGCAAAGCGGAAGACTTAACCTGGGAAATCTTTAAAGATACCCTGATTGAACAAGCTGAACAGGGTGTGGATTACTTTACGATTCATGCTGGTGTGCGCTTGGCCTACGTGCCAATGACGGCAAAACGTATCACCGGTATTGTTTCTCGTGGTGGTTCCATTATGGCTAAATGGTGTTTAGCGCATCATGAAGAAAGCTTTTTATATACCCACTTTGAAGAAATATGTGAAATCATGAAAGCGTATGATGTTGCCTTTTCACTGGGTGATGGCTTACGCCCTGGTTGCTTAGCGGATGCCAATGACGAAGCACAATTTTCAGAGTTAGAAACATTAGGTGAGTTAACCACCATCGCCTGGAAGCACGATGTGCAAACCATGATCGAAGGTCCAGGTCATGTGCCGATGCAAATGATTAAAGCCAACATGGAAAAAGAGTTGGATGTGTGTCACGAAGCGCCATTCTATACGCTTGGCCCTCTAACGACCGATATCGCGCCTGGATATGATCACATTACCTCTGCCATTGGCGCGGCTCAAATAGGCTGGTATGGAACGGCTATGCTGTGTTACGTGACCCCTAAAGAGCATTTAGGCTTACCAAACAAGCACGATGTGCGTGAAGGTATTATTACTTATAAGATTGCTGCACACGCTGCTGATTTGGCAAAAGGCCACCCTGGTGCTCAAATTCGGGACAATGCGATGTCTAAGGCGCGCTTTGAATTCCGCTGGGAAGATCAGTTTAATCTTGGTTTAGACCCTGAAAAAGCGCGAGAGTACCACGATGAAACAATGCCAAAAGAATCTGGTAAAGTGGCGCATTTTTGCTCTATGTGTGGGCCAAAATTCTGTTCCATGAAAATTACCCAAGAAGTGCGTGAGTATGCAGCGAATTTAGGCAAAGAAGTACCGATGGCGAGAGACATTGGCATGAAAGAAAAGTCTAAAGAATTTGCTGATAGTGGTAACGACGTCTATCAAAAAATCTAGCATTTTATTGTAAAGTAAACACTTAGGTTTAGCGGCAGAAGAGGAGGGGCGATGCCTTTTTCTCTGCCGTTGTTTAAAGATCTTTTAGAGCAGGTTCTCTTTTCTGGTAACAGGCTATAAGTGACCTGGCTACCGCTTCCAATGTCCTGACTTGCCTCCTGATTTCTCAAGTAAGCGAATTTGGGACATTTCCATGCCTCTATCAACAGCCTTACACATATCGTAAATCGTGAGTAAAGTGGCTTGAACCGCCATCAATGCCTCCATTTCAACCCCTGTTTTACCATCTGTTTTAACAGTGACCAGTACCTGGACTGCAAAATATCTTTCATCCAAATTAAAATCAATCGATACATGGGTGAGTGATAAAGGGTGGCATAAAGGCACAATGGTGGAGGTTTGTTTGCTCGCCATAATGCCTGCGATACGTGCAATACCAAGCACATCCCCTTTTTTATGACCGCCTTGCTGCACTAATTTGAAGGTGTCTTCATGCATATTGATGATGCCCTCTGCAATTGCTGTTCGCTGAGTGACTTCTTTATCTCCAACATCAACCATGTGGGCATCACCGGCTTGGTTAAAATGGGTTAGGCTCATAATATGGTATCCTGTCTGCAAATAAAATTAAGGGGTTATCATGATAACAGTAAAGTACTTTGCCAGTCTGCAAGACACCGTTGGTAAAGCCGAAGACAAGCTTGATGCAAGTGCAAACCTATCCATTGAGGCTATCTGGCAAACACTCCACAACACACCTCTGCCAAAAGGAATGTTGGTCTCGTTAAACCAAGAATACGCAGCATTGACTGATCCTGTTAAAGACGGCGATGAAGTTGCTTACTTTCCACCTGTGACTGGGGGTTAGTATGATACACATTTTGACGGAGCCTTTTGACCCTTGGCAAGTTCTGGCTGATTATCAAAAGACGCATATTGATGGCAAGCATAGTTATGGCGCAACAGGCGTATTTGTCGGGACGATGCGTGATTTTAATGATGCTCATGGCGTACAACAAATGGAGTTAAGTCATTACCCTGGCATGACAGAAAAGCAAACCGAAAAAATTATCAACCGTATTACTGATGAGTGGGATGTTTTAGATGTTCTGGTTTGTCATCGAGTCGGTGTGTTGTTACCTAGTGACCCTATCGTAATGGTAGCCGTGTGGTCGCACCACCGAGTGGATGCATTTGAGGTAAGCCGTGCGGTGATGGAAAAACTAAAATCAGAAGCACCCTTTTGGAAAAAAGAAGTACGTGACAATAGTGATAAGCATTGGGTCGAAAAAAATACAGCGGGTTACAAAGGTGTGTGACGGAACATGGTTAGCGGCTAAAACGGTGTGCTAAAATTTGACAATGACTGCCTTAATATTAGATAGAAAATAAATGAAACAACTTCTGCTGACAATATGTCTCCTTATGACGCTCAATTCCGCCCTCGCAGGTGAGAGAGTGGCGTTAGTTATCGGTAATAGTGACTATGGCAAAAGCACGGGGAGCTTGAAGAACCCGGTGAATGATGCGGCTGATATCGCTAAAAAATTAGCGTTGGCAGGATTTAAAGTCACCAAATTACTGAATGCTAGCCGTGGCCAAATGAAGCAAGCCATTAGAACTTTTAGCAGAGAGCTGGGAACACGTGGGACTGTTGGGTTATTTTACTTTGCAGGTCATGGGGTGCAAGTTGAAGGTGAAAACTTTTTAATCCCTGTTGGGGCTGATATTCAGTCTGAATTTGAAGTGGCAGATGAGGCCATTAGTGCCGGGCGAATTTTGCGTGGCATGCGACAGGCAGGTAATGGCTTGAATTTAGTGATCTTGGATGCGTGCCGTAATAATCCATATGCGCGTAGTTTCCGCTCAGCAGAGCGAGGGCTAGCGAGAATGGACGCACCCAACGGGTCAATGATCATTTATGCAACTTCCCCTGGTGATGTGGCGCAAGATGGTTCTGGTCGAAATGGCGTGTTCACCAAAAATTTGCTGCAAAATATAGATAAACCAGGGCTTACAGTGGATCAAGTGTTTAAAAATACGACTGAAGCCGTGTTTCATGAAACGAGTAAGCAGCAGCGGCCGTATCGTGAAGGGTCTATTATTGGTGAGTTTTACTTTAACGCCACGACGCCTAATAAGGTGGCGAATGTTACTGTTAAGCAACCGGCTGTAAATACGACAGATATTGAAGATCGGTTTATTGATGTGATGGATCAAAGTGATCTGGCTCAAATAAAACTTTATCTTGAGCAGTACCCCAAAGGAAAACTATCGGCATTATTTAGACTCAAGCTTAAAAGCCGTGAGATCACTGAATCTCGCCTGACGATTCGCTCTAACGTCAATGGCGATCGCGTTAGTATTGATGGCAAGGATTATGGCTCTACCCGTGTCGAGGTGTTGTTAAAACATGGTGAGCATCGTATTGAAATTTCGAAAAAAGGCTATGTCTCTTATAAGGACACAATACAGCTTACGGCTAATCACACAATTCGTGGCGTACTGAAAAAAAGTGTGCCAGTAAAAGCGGTGTCCAAAAAACAATCGTATAAAAAATTTGAAGATTTCTTTGCGAAGAAGCCACCTGTTGTTGTGCAACCTGTTGCAAGTAACAAAGGCAAGTCTAGCTTGGTTGGTAAGTGGCCTAAAGCTTGTCTTGATAAGGTGGCTATTTTAGCTGCTGAGTATGAAAAGGCAGCGGCAAGTGTGAAAGAGGAAGAGTTAGTTGCCTGTGAAGACGATAATTTTTATAGAGCAGAAATTGACAGCTGCATTTATGAAGTAGAAGCAGAAAATTATATCAAAGAGTATGGCGTGGGTTTATATCCAACGCCTGAGTTACATTGCAGTAAAGAGTAATGAGGTTATGGTTGCCACTCAGCATCCAGTGTTTTAATGTCAAAATTCATCAATGATAAATCCCCCATAATGTACGTTGCCGGGTTACCCACGCCACCAACAGTACCAGGGTTGAGAATTATGGTTTGCTCGTGGTTGACGTTATTGATGGTTTCTATTTTTGCTTTATGGCTGTGGCCACAACAGACAATGTCCCATTTTCCCATCGTTGCCATACCTTGTGCATAATGAGGGTAGTGGACAATAAAAATGCTTTTTCCAGCGAGTTTAATGCTCGCATCCTGGCCATGAAAAATAATATTTCGATCAGCGCGGTGCGCTAAGTTACTCAGCGCATGCAAGTCCCCTGTATTGTTGCCGTGAATGACATGGATGGGGATGTCGATGTCTTTGATGACAGAAAGAGTGCTTGGCGCGACTAAGTCTCCACAGTGAAGAATGGCTTCAGCACCTTGATTCACAGCCTCAGTAACAGCTTGTTTGAATACAGCGCGGTTGTCGTGGCTATCGGAAAGAATACAGATTTTCATGAGATTGTCAGTGTTAATGTTTTGAGTAAAGCATAGCACTAACAATGTTAGGCTGTGAGAGCGGGGCAGTATATATGATTTTTCTAATTGAGTCTTTAGATTGTTATCAATTGAGCTGAGTCACTAGACAATAGCGGGGATAAAAAAAGGCCAGCATAAGCTGGCCTTTTTTTTGATCAATATTAACTAGAAACTAGAGAATAGGGATGATCAATAGTGCAACGATGTTAATGATTTTAATCATTGGGTTGATTGCAGGGCCCGCAGTATCTTTGTACGGGTCGCCAACAGTATCACCAGTTACAGCTGCTTTATGAGCATCTGAACCTTTGCCACCGTGATTGCCATCTTCGATGTATTTTTTCGCGTTATCCCATGCGCCACCACCTGTGGTCATTGAGATAGCAACAAATAAACCGGTTACGATACAACCGATTAACAAGCCACCTAGTGCTTCTTTGCCAAGTAGCAAGCCAACCGCGATGGGTGCTGCAATTGGTAATAAAGAAGGGATGATCATTTCTTTAATGGCTGCAGACGTTAGCATATCAACGGCTTTAGAGTAGTCAGGTTTTTCAGAGCCATCCATAATGCCTGGCATCTCTTTAAACTGACGACGTACTTCAACAACAACAGAACCTGCTGCACGGCCAACAGCTTCCATCGCCATCGCACCAAATAGGTAAGGTACTAAGCCACCAATTAACAGACCAATCAAAACCATGTGGTTTGATAAATCAAAGCTAACGGCTTCTCCACCTAGGTCTTTTAAGCCATGAGTGTAATCAGCAAATAACACAAGTGCTGCAAGGCCGGCTGAACCAATAGCGTAACCTTTGGTTACCGCTTTAGTGGTGTTACCAACTGCATCTAATGGGTCAGTGATGTTGCGAATTTCTTCAGGCATTTCGGCCATCT
>JABHGC010000003.1 GCA_018672285.1 Methylococcales bacterium | reverse complement strand
GTGTTCGCGGCAGTTCACAAATTAAATAGCCGGCCAAGAAAATGCTTAGGCTACAAAACACCTTATGAGGCTTTTGAAGAGCTCACTGGCATTAAACAAGAAAATTTAACCGGTCATGCACTTATGACTTGAATTCAGGACCCATTAATGTTAGCCGCTAACCATAACCATTTAACCATGGCTAAAAAATTGATTGCGCTTGGCGCAAAGATGAATGCACAAAACAATGTTGGCAATACGGCGTTAATGATTGCAGTACAAAATAAGAATTTTTCAATCGTAGAGTTACTGCTCTCGCATGATGCGGAAAGAGGGTTAAAAAACGTCAATGGAATACACGCAGAAAGCCTTGCTAAATCAATGGACTCTAAAAAACTGATTGATTTATTTCAACATTCGGATAACTCTGTTTTTGACCTCATCACTTGGTAGAATTATGAAACCTCATTCAACAATGGCAACCCCATGATCTTTAATACTTCATCACAAGTCATCACCTGGCAATAAATCATGTTCAAAATTTCAAGCTCACGGTTATGAAGCTCATCTGTGCCTGCAGCACAGCAATCTTCAATGAGGATCACATTAAAACTTTCATCCGCTAAGCTGCGTACTGTAGATGATATACATTGGTCAGTGAAAATACCGGTTAACACCACATTTTTAATACCCATGTTACTCAGTATCAAACGCAGATTAGTCCCCGTTAGTGCGCTATCCGTGGTTTTTGTCACCACAATTTCATCTTTTTTCGGTGCCAATGCATCAACAATTTGAGCATCTTCACGGTCTTTTGGAAGTAATAAATAGTTCCAGCCTGGTTTTTTTTGGCTTAACGAGCGATCTTTTCCACTATCTAACAAACATGCAATGCGAGCATGCAGTACATCCAATCCTTGGGCGCGAAAACGGGATTGAAGTGCCGCAGTACGTGGGATCACTGACTTCGTCATCCGCCGATGAAATGGTGCCCACCGGGTACGCTCTGCAGCATTATCTGGTATTGCCATATACGTATTTTGAACGTCTATGCACAGCAAGACCGTTTCACTCATAACCAAATCAAAATCTTCTGGTGCCTCTGCGCCCTCATAATAAAAAGATCGGTAATCTGTTTTCCAGTTCATAATCGCTTGCACCTTAAGTCTACCGTTAGAAACTATGCTGTATTATTGCGATTGATTAGAAAGCCCATTAGCAAGTTTCAATATTTTCGACAATCACTAAGTATTGTATTTTGGCATCATCAAAGAAAATATACACATGATACTTTGCATCGAAGTATTCCTTTGAAGCATCTATTGCTTGCTCAGACCGATACATAATATACCCATTACCCACTTTATAAGGGTTACCTAGTCTTTCTTTAATGGCTTTTTGATCATCACTTTTGCTTAGCCCAAAAAACGAAGGGAATTCTCGATCAAAGACCATTAATCGACGATAACCATAATCGCTAGAAACCGCTTCTGGCGTCACAAAAAAACCACTATCGATAAAACCATTGTCATAGCATTTTAAAACTGGAAATGTTCCTGCACATTGTTCAGGTTGTGAAACTTGATGATATACCAGATTCCCTTTATCAATAGATTGAATGAAGAGACCAATATCCTCTCTCGATAATCTCGCTGTATTTTCATTGCCTTCATGATTAGCCCAAATACGCTCAACCATTTTCGTGCTTGAAAGACAATTTTTAGCTTGCAGCCTTGCATTTGAATCAGACTGCCTTAAAAAGGGTTTTAATGCGCCACCATACACCCACGCCTCTTTATTCTTACCATACTGAATTTTAAAGTAGTGCTGATCAAACTCAACACCTCTTAAGGTCACACTCCGCTTGCCTACAGATTTGGCTAAAAAGGTGACAATTTGACCTTCTTTTAAGTAACCCATTGTTTTGCTATCTGTCTGCTCAAATTGACGAAGTTTGACATGGTCCACCCAGGCATAGAACGAATCACCTTTACGAACGCCAGCTTCTACAGCGAAACTCAGACTACTTAACAAAAGCATCACTAATGCCCTATAGCTCACTTGCCTTGTTACCTCTTTCAACATTATGTATTTCCTTTAAATAGTACGCTAGTTGCGCGGCATTTTATCATGGAATGTAATTTGATATTCTCGGCAAAAAAACACGCTGTACAAAAAATAAGCAGCAATGTTAAACCCATGATTAACCAATAAAAAAAACACTTATCCACAGCTTTCTAAATTGGTTGTTAGTGACTGCTGTGGATAATGCTAATTTATCTTTCCATTGGAATAATTTAGCCATCAGAGTCAACACCTTACCTTAATGCTACAAGGTCAGTGATGACTGAAAACTGAATGCCCCTTATTCTTATCTAATGAATATATCACCTTATCTCATCGGCTGACATTCAGAAGGGCTAGGCTTGCCATGTATTCGAAGATCACCCAACGTAAGTCTAGAGACTCTTGGGCAAGCGCCATTAATCGCTCGGCTTCTATTGGGTTATTTTTTGCAATAGTTTCTAGCGCATTTCACACTAGACATTGTCTTCCAGTTTTATCGAGGGTCTGGGTGAATCTAACACAACGCGCTTTTTTCCTGCTTTACGCAGTTACAGGTTGTAACAAATTAATGGCAAATGCCCTGATGCGACAGCCATATTTTGAAGCCAATGCTCGGTTTTTGGGGGTTGGGGGGTAAGTAGAAAATTCTCACCAAGATTACTTTTAACAAGGCCGTTAAACAGTCCACTCAGGAACATTCTACAACTGAGTTTTATCTGGCAAATTTTCAGCCACTTCTGTAAAGCTTAAACCCGATTGCAATACCTTGATTACCTCAGGTAGAGGCTCTGCTAAGACCTCTTGAAATGAAAATATATTTTTCCCATCATCACTTCCGTATATCGTTCGCTATTGTCATCGCCACCCCGCTTTAAAACATAAAAAATGGGGCTAAAAAGCCCCATTTATAAAGCGAATATTCCTGTATTTTACATTTTTGTATGACCAACCACTTTGGTAATTTTAAGCTGACCATTGACCAACTTCACTGTCACAATTTCTTTTGATACAGCAGACATTGTTCTCCCTTGAACCACCATAGATTCATTGACCGTTGCCGTAACAACCGCTTTATCCTCCTGCATTGTTAGCACAACATTCGATTTTGAGTATTGATAATTTTTGTACATTGCCCAAGCCTCTTTAAGGCTGGCAATATAGGCTTGCTTAGTCGGTTTCATCACATGATTTTGGCCTTGCATGTTAACATTCGCGATAATCTCGACGTCGTCACTCAAGGTACTGGCTACTACACCAGCATCTAACGTGAGCACAGCATTATCCATTTTCTCTAATAGTGCTTTAACATTTGTTTCAGTTAGCTCTGCCGCATTTGCCGCTACCGCATAACCAAAAAACATCAGTAGAAAAAACACATTTGTTACTTGTTTCATTTTTGATCCTATTGAGTGAGTATTACAAACCGTCAGGTTAAAGGCACCATAATGCCGAAATTGGCACACACAGATGACACCAATTAAGTTAACAGTTAACTTAGTTATTTAAGTCTTATGTTGTTTTAAATTAATCGATGACGGCCGTCACCTTATTCATAGACCAAAGGTCGGTTAAGTCGACCAATGGTTAAAAGCACTCAGCTTCATCATCCCTAGGAGCACCTTGCTCACACTTTTGACACATTAACATTTTGCCTAACATACCCTCTCGCCCTTCGGTGGTTACAACCCAAGGCCGATTAACCCACGGAGGATCATGCCTGACATGCTGATAATGCCCACACGCTAATTCAGCCACCCAATCACTGTCTTCATCTGTGTGATAACCTGTGATTGACTGCTTCACCTAAATGTTTCCACCAACTACGCCATTTTCATTGCTTGATTAGCTCGGCATAACTCATCATGCACTGACCTTACTGCCTCAGCTTTAGCATCTACAGCTTGACTGCCTAACACTTCAATAAATTGACAGGCAGCATATTCGGCACTCGCTTTCTCATATTCAGACACCCACGCCGCTCGCTCAGGCATTCTCTCTGCTTTTATTGGCCAAACCCCTGGTCGTGGTTTAATCCGGTTCATACCCATTCGCCAGGGTTTTGGGCTAACTCTAGCCCGATAACATTTTTGATTTTGACAGACTTGTACATACAGTAAATCCGTACCGGTTTCCTTAAAAAAATCAAGTACAGCATCACCTGAGGGGGCGTAGGTTTGATGCATGACTAATACTCGAAACCCTTTTGGCGTTCGATATAAGCGCAAGTGCCAGTCTGGATGATTAGCTGAAAATTTTACAATTTTCTGTTTTGCGATTTTTTCAGCACCGCCTTTCAACCAAGTAAGCAACTTAAAAATAAGGTGTGAGGCCGTGGTGGTAAGCAGTGCAGAGACAACCAGAAAGGCAATAAAAAAACCAGCTGTATAATACAACTGCCACATAACAACATTGATGAGCGTAAGAACAAAAAACACGCTGTAATCAAGCCTCAAACTAGACTCAGCTTCAAAATCTACATCAGCAAAAACCACATCAGGGGTATTAAGGCATAACGCCCCATAACCATTACGGGTAATGATGACATCATCAAAGCGGTCAATGATTTCTTCTCTAATGGGTAAAGATTCAGCCCCACCATAAGCTATTTTATGATCAATAGATCGAAACGATTTACCTTCTAATGCCTCTTTTACAACCTCTGCCACTCGGCCTTCGGCATGAAGTAATGCGGCAGCCTCACTGTCATCTGACCAGCCAAAACGTTTAATCGTGGCACGTCGACCGTTCACCTTAATTTTCTCTTTTGCTTGCGCCCAATATTGAGGAACAATCATCATTCAGCCTCTGGAAGTATTTAATAATCAGACTTGAGCAAACACGCTTTTATCACCTGCTTGAATGGTTAACTCACCTAATGACACCTTACCTTCTTCAACGGTATAGGGGACAAAGACAACAACAGAATAACCCAATTCATGGTCTAAATTAATGGCGATCGCATCTGATTTTTCACTATTATTTGAAGCGGCAATCATAGAATCGTACACCAGCGCTGTCGCTTTAAAATCTTTATTAACGGCGCTACCCACAAGCTTATCTTGCAGCACGGCAATCATATCTGATGCTGAGGGTTTATCTGTTTCAATGTGAGAGACAATATCAATAATGTCTCCTGCTGGCGTCATTGCCCCGCCATAAGGGTAAAAATATCCTTGCCCTGTCAGCATTTTTTCAGCCATTGGTAATACCGCGTTCATCAGCTCTTGTGTCTCTTGTTGTGCTTGTTCCATCATAGCTCCCATAGAAAGTGAAGATTAAGTTATTGGCACAAAACCACTCGGTAATGCACATTGCCCTCTCTTAATTTAGCAATTGCTTGATTAACCTCATCAAATTTAAACACCTCAATGACTGGCTTAATTTTATGAAGATCAACAAACTCTAACATTTTAGCGATTGTTTGTGGGCTACCAACAGGCGAGCCTGAAATAGATCTTTGCCCCATAATTAATGGAAAGACATTAATATCCAACGCCTCTAAGGTCGCCCCAACAAAATGCAGCCGCCCTTTTGCACTTAAGGTACTGATGTAGAGATTCCAATCTAGCGTTACATTCACCGTCGAAATAATGAGATCAAACTGCCCACTGGCAGCCTCAATGTCCGTTTCATTGAGCGAGTTTAACGTGTGATGCGCGCCCATTTCTAAGGCGGCCGTTTTTTTCGCATCGCTTGATGTAAAAGCGGTTACCTCACACCCCCAAGCATGTAAAAATTGTAATGCCAAATGACCAAGACCACCAATCCCGATCACAGCTACTTTATCAGTTGGTTTGATATCAAACTGAAGCAAAGGATTAAACACCGTAACGCCACCACAAAATAGTGGCCCTGCAGAAGCCAAATCCACCCCTTCAGGAATGGCAACCACACTATTGGCCGCTGCAATCACCTTATCTGCAAATCCACCATGGTGGCCAACAATCGTAGGTTGTGCAGTTGCACATAAATTTTGATCTCCTGAGTGGCATGGCGCACATTCATTGCAATATCCGGCATGCCAGCCTAACCCCACAGATTGCCCTACCTGTAAGTGCGTGACGTCACGCCCCACCCTAGCAATTTTACCGGCCACTTCATGCCCAGGTACTATTGGGTATTCAGTTAGCCCCCAATCGTTATCAATCATGCTCAAGTCACTATGACAAATACCACAGAAGTGAACATCAATTTCAACCTCTCCTGCTTGCAGCTCGGCTGGTTCATATTCAAATAGTTTTAACTCACCTTTAGGTTCGTGTGCGGCATACGCTTTTATCATGATAATATCCAGCAGAATAGGGTTAAACGAAATATATTATCTGTATTTCCTGTCATAACCTACTACTTTATTGCTCAATAATTCAGATGAGATAGCGCAACATATTCTCACCTCAATCACAGAAGGAATATGCTAAAATTCACCAGTCAACCAGCCACCTAATCAGAGCCATCATCACATGTTTGAGCAAGAGAATTTAATCAAGATTGCCAATATGGAAATGCCCTTTGGCAAATATAAAGGCAGAGCCTTAATAGACTTACCTGAGGCTTATTTACTGTGGTTTGAAAAACAAGGCTTCCCTGAGGGGAGCCTAGGGCTACTGTTGAATCTAACCCTTGAAATCAAAATAGCGGATCGGACAACCTCATTAGGCCATTAAAGCGGCAGAAATATTGACATCTCAGCCTGTAAAAGCACGCTTTGACGCTAAGTAGGCTATTTCTTCTGCCGTATTTTCCCGGCCTAACAGCAGATTTCGGTGCGGAAAGCGGCCAAACTCTTTAATTAAGTCTCGGTGATGCTCTGCAAACCGAATATTAGACTCAAGCCCAGCGGCTTTATAACATTTAACGGACAGCTATTGATCTTCTAATTGCTCACTGTGCATTAAAGGCATATACAAAAAAGACAACTTATCTTTGTCGAGTTGTAAATCTAATTTTTGCCTAATCGCCGTTTTAGCAACTTCAATAGATTGCTGCTCTGTTGAAAAGCTTTTTGCCTGTCCTCTAAACATATTGAGTGGGAATTGGTCTAAAACAATAATTAATGCCAAACAACCAGAGGCACTCTCCAGCCAAACATCTAATGCGCCTTCAGCTGCTTGCTGCCATAGCAGCTCATACTTTGCACGAATTTCACTGTCTAATTCTGGCGTTGATGCAAACCATTGCGTCTTAATTCTCTCAGAGTACCAATACTCAATAATACTTTTTGGAGTGAGTGCCATCTTGCTGCCCTTTACAGACTGATCATCTCTTTATTTTTTAGTAAACCATACAATAGGATCAACTTTATAGTAGCCGACCAGCTCTTCGTATAATTCAGGGTGATTTTTTTTCATCTTTTTAGGGCGCTCAAAGAAGACTTCGGTGATAACTGCAAAAAATTCTACCGGCGAGCTAGCACCATAATAGTCAATCAAGGATCGCCGCCCTTTGCTACGGTGCATTCTTTTTTGTAGCGCATCATATTCACAGCTTAATACATTCGCCCACGAGTTATATTGTGATTTCTCGCCTAACGCAGGCGCACCATCCATGCGATTATCTTCTTGATCTAACTGATGTGCAAACTCATGAAAGACAACATTTTTACCATCATTATGATTAAATGCACCTTTAGCAGAATCATCCCATGATAGGACAACAGGGCCACGAAACCACGATTCCCCAGTGCGAACACTGATTTTTGACGACTGAACAGCACCGTTACTTTCCGCTTGCTTCGACACAAACGCACTAGGATATACGTAAATCGTTTTTAAACTTGGGTAGTAATTCGTTTTCTTATTGAGTAGCAAGATACAAGCTTGAGCTGCGATGGTAATAATAATTTCCCGCGTTATCTCTAAACCATCACAACCCACAAAGTTTTTTTCATTGGCAAAAATATAAATACTGCCAATCAGCTCTGTTTTTAAATGATCAGGCAATAAATGATATATCGGTACATTTCTCTCAAGTATTTCACGGTCTTCAGGAGTCAGCTCTGCAGAAGACAGCGCCTGTCTTATTTTTTTTAATCGTTTCGCTTTTAGATATCTCCAAACAACAATAAGAGTAATAATCAACAACAGCGAGAGATAAAACACATTCAAGAGGACTTATTCCAGGGGTTGAATGCGCTAAATGTCGATACATATAATTGTTCAACTTCTGTTCTTGCCCAAGGGGTTTTGCGTAAAAATTTCAAACTCGAATTAATCGACGGGTCTTTTTTGAAACAATTAATATTCACGTGTCCCGCTAATGCATCCCAACCGAAATGCTCGACCAATTTGGTCACAACCACTTTCAGCGTCACACCGTGCAGCGGGTCTTTTGACTTTCTGTCTTCCATAACCTGTTTTAAAGCCTATTAAGTCATCACACCAAAGCGAAATGGCTCTTGGTTATTGTTTTTCTGATGATGTCCTTGAGATTTTTTCTGGTTGACCAGTTTGACTTTTTTTGCTTGCAAACCACGCTTACCAGGATGACATTCAAACTCAACAGTGACACCGACTTTCAAAAATTGACAGTTCGTCAAATCGTCTTTACGTACCATTATGTCAGGACCACTACCGTTATCTAAAAAACCTGATTCCTTATCACGGAACCACTTTTTAACCACTGTTTGCAAAAGACTCACCTCATTATTTAAATTAACTTAATGCCTATTTCGATTGGAACTTACACGATGATCTGCTGATTGTGACTTTGAATGACTTCATGGAGTCTTAATCAATATTGAAAACCCAGCTGGGTATAGAGAACGACATCAGGTACAGTAACACCCCAATTATAGACAACAATAACAAAGTTGTTGTTGCCTCGGCATATAAATACCATACACCCAGCAAAAACAAACAACCAGCACTAATATACTCAAAATAATTTATTCAAAAGGCACTCGGCTACCCGCCATCAATTTATCCAATGCTTTTTGTGCCAAGCGTGGGCGCGCGATATCATGTGGCTGCAGCATTTCGCACGCATCATGCATCATTTACTGCACGGTAGAAGGATAGTAACGGCAGTCATCTGGCCGATCTTCGTATATGCCACAGGTAAGTTTTTGTTGGTTTGGTTTATTGCTTAACCATGGGCAACGTTCTACTTTCAACCCTGTTTCAGGGTCCACCCAAATGTCGCCGTTTTGCACAAAACGGTAAATATCAGGCCTAAACGACTGCCAATATTGCAGCTGCTCACTAGAAACGGACAAACCCGTTGCACCATATTGAAGGCAACACTTACCACACTGATTGCAGTCCTTCACACCCTTGCCACCAACATTTGGGTTGCCCCTTTTTGAAACTGATATTGAACCGTTTGCAGCGACACTTTCACATTATTCTTTTTGAGTAAGCTTATCACGGGGTCTAGATGCTTAGAGACATCGCCACTTAATGTGATTAAAGGGTAGATCCTCACCTCTTTAGCCACACGACACAGCTCAAGCAGTGACAAAAGGTGGTTCTCTTGGCTCACATGATCACTATATAAAAACAAATAGTGTGAACACAGAGCCAAGTCAAATTCAGCATCTGCAAAAGGCAGTTCAGGTAAAGCACCCTCAACATACCTCTGAGCTGCCTTCCCCTCGGTGTAGTCGTTTAAGAACAGTGACATTGCCTGCATTCGAACCTTGCCTAACTCAGCGACACTCGCAATACTCTGCCAAACAAAATCCGCTGCGTTTTGGCTCACTTGAGCCATTACCTGAGGGTAAACGGCATCAATTCTTGACCTAATTTGTGCTTCATTAAATTGGTACACAGGATCGACCGAAACAACATTTCCTCCTGATGCAGTTAGCTCAGCATTAAAGCAAGCCGGGCCATCTCCACAACCGAGTATTTTTTTCTTCAACTCACTATCCGTTAACGAAAAAATCTCTTTATACTCAAGGAACGAACGCCCCCAAGGCACAATGTCATTTAACTCCATTAGATCATACTCAACACTGTTGTCATTAATCTAAGTGGACTTCATGATGATAAATTTCACCATCGACTTCTTTCTCAATAATAATTTTACTGCCTGCTTTCCACTCAGTCGTTAATGCTGAGGCCAGACTAACGGCAAAAAACACGGCCTGCCCCTCGCCTTCATACTCCATATTGACCGCTACTTGAGCCACTTCATCTAAAAAATCTTCTTTGACCTCATCATCAAGCTCTAGTGTTATTTGCCCCATTGACTCATCCCCTTTTAGTCTGCTGACGTTACATATTTTAGCAATTCAACGACTTGCTGCGGTGTTTTAGCCCAGCCCATTGACGCTGCGTCAACTTCTTTTAACGGGTGGATAATACTGTCATCGTGGAGTGTAATATAAGGTTTGCTTAGTGCAGCACAAAATCCTGCATCAAATGCGGCATTCCACTGCTTAAATTTATCGCCAAACCGAATAACAGCAAGATCACACTTTTCAATCATTGTTTTGGTGCGTATTCCGTTCACTTTAGAAGACTGATGATCTCGCCAAAAAGGCGTCGTCTCTTCCCCTAAAAAGTCACCCGCCGCATCACTTGCCTCATGATTCGTCACTGCAGAGGTAAAAGTGACCTCCAAACCAAGAGATTTTGCCCCAGCAATAATTTGCTGTCGCCAATCTGTATGAATTTCACCTGATAGATAGATATTCCATTTCACGCCTAAAGCTCCTTGATTTTAATAAAGTTCCTATTACCTATTGCCGTACAATGAGTCTTGTTTAATCCCCATTTACCTTAGCATTTTAGCCGTAGTCAAAAATGCTAAGCTGCGGCTTAACCCACTAAATAAGCCATTGCTTAGATTGTTTCTTGAGATTTGAATTCAAAGCATTTATTATACGCCAGCGTAGAAATTTTCATTTTGGTACAACCTCAAGAAAATCACACATATCACTACAGCTCAGCACAGGCCAACCTTGGCAATGTTACACTGTTTAGACCACATGTTGAGCTATTTTTGCCCTTCACCTCTGAAAAGCATTCATCAATGTACAGAAAGTGAACAATCGCCCAGTTTTATTAACGGCAGTTTAATGAATGAGATAACCGATACACTCTTGATTATTGTTTTGGCCGTCACCGCCATGACAGTTTCATACAAACTTGCCCCTTTTCGGCAGTGGCAAAAAATCAAACCTAGGTTTGTCATTTTTCCCAAATATACCACTCGCTATACAATTTGCGATGAACAAATCATCAACAATATTGTACAACAAGGCTTTAAGCGGCAAGCCAACCATGAAAGCATCTATACTCGCGGAAAAATCTATGGCGATTTTTCCGCTAAAGCGATGAAGTTACAAATTTCGATCAATCAATCAGAAAAAAAGGTGTCAGTACACGCACCTTTTTTTGGCATTTTTTTCGATACCGGAGACGTGTGGCAAGTCACCTCACGAATACTCGGTCACACAACTTAGCTAACACACAGGAAGCAGTACTACATGTCTAAGGGCAAAAAATACGACTTTAAAGTCGAACAAATAGATTCTGAATGGGTTGCCAGCATTATTCGTAAAGTCACCTCAAAAAAAACCACTGTTTCCAAAAAACAAACCGGTTTCGCCTCAGAAGCAGACGCCACGACGTGGGCTGAAACTGAAGTACAAACATTTTTAAAAAACTTGCAAAAACACAACCAGCAACACTCAGAGCATCGCAAACAAAAAGCCGAAAGGAAAGCGGCTAAAGCGGCTAAAACCGAGGAAACAGAATGATAAATAACGACGTTTTACGCCGCCTGCGTTACACCTTTAACTTTGATGACAGCAAAGTGATTGCTATTTTTGCGCTCGCTGATAAGAAGGTCAGCCGAGAGGAAATCAGCAACTGGCTGAAAAAAGACGATGACCCAGACTATGTCAAATGTAGCGACCCAGATTTCGCCACTTTTCTCAATGGTTTGATTAATGAAAAGCGCGGCAAAAAAGAAGGCGCACAACCTGAGGTTGAGCAGCGTTTAAATAACAACATCATTTTCCGAAAGCTTAAAATTGCGCTTAACCTTAAAAATGAAGATGTGATAGACCTACTATTGCTCGCCGATTTTAAAATGAGCAAACACGAATTAAGCGCATTTTTTAGAAAGCCTGGCCACAAAAACTACCGAGACTGTAAAGACCAAGTCTTACGTAATTTTTTAATGGGTGCACAGCTAAAATACCGCGAGTCCGAACCTGAAGCTGAAACAGAACCAGATTCAAAAATAGACGCTAAAACAGAGACCGATGCAACGCAAGAACCTACCCAGCCGACTGACAAACCCAAAGCCAAATTTAGCTGGTCGGACCTTAAATAATAAGCAACCCCCTCTTTCGCTATAGGATCATTACCGTGAGCCAAACAGATTTTGCAAGCCTTGATTTGCACCCAGAGCTACTAGATAACCTAGCTTCTCTAGGTTACGACAGCATGACCCCCATTCAGGCTCACAGCTTGCCATTCGCCTTAGCAGGAAAAGATCTCATCGCACAAGGGAAAACGGGGTCAGGTAAAACAGCAGCATTTGGCTTAGGTTTATTGCAAAAACTCAACGTCAAACAGTTTAGAGTACAATCCTTAGTACTTTGCCCAACCCGAGAGCTTGCAGACCAAGTCGCTAAAGGGCTCCGCCAACTGGGCCGGTCAATACACAACATCAAAATACTCACCTTGTGTGGCGGCACCCCACTCTACCCACAAGCTCACTCATTAGAACATGGCGCTCACATCATTGTCGGCACACCTGGGAGAATTGAGGACCACCTAAAAAAAGGCACGCTAAAACTAGACCACGTCAATACCCTTGTTCTCGATGAAGCGGATAGAATGCTAGAAATGGGTTTTCAAGCAACCTTAGATGTCATTTTTGACCGAATGCCGTCAGAGCGCCAAACCCTACTGTTTAGTGCAACCTTCCCTGATGCCATCCAAGCTATTTCCAAACGCATCATGCATAAGCCTGAGATGATTCAAACAGATTTAGTGCACGACAAAAACACCATACAACAACGTTTATTCCAAGTAGATGATACCTTTGACCGGATTACCGTTTTACGGCTTCTGCTCTTACAATACCAACCGACTTCAACCATTATTTTTTGCAACACTAAAAAAGAAACCGTTAAAGTGGCTAAAGCATTAACCAGTCATGGTTTTAACACCCTGGCTTTAAATGGGGATTTAGAGCAAAGAGACCGAGACCAAACTCTGGTCAGGTTTGTCAACCATAGTATCTCTGTACTGGTGGCAACCGATGTTGCTGCGCGCGGGCTAGACATTGAAGATTTAGATGCCGTTATCAACTATGAAATCGCCAATGATGTTGAAGTGCACACTCACCGAATTGGCCGAACAGGCAGAGCGGGCAGCCAGGGCCTCGCTTGCACACTTTACCACGAGAATGAAGCCTATAAGATCGTCAGGTTAGAGGCTTACCTCAAACAAGAAATCACACCAGAACCTCTACCCGACAAAGCGTTATTAGACAATAAAGCATTTAAAGCGACAATGACCACATTAAGAATTGAAGGTGGAAAAAAACAAAAATTACGACCCGGTGATATCGTCGGCGCTTTAACTGGTCAAAATGGAATAACTGGAAAACAGATTGGTAAAATTAATATTTTCGATCAATCAGCGTATGTTGCCGTGAATCGTGATGTTGTACAATCGGCTATCGCGAAATTAAAGAATGGCAAACTGAAAGGCCGAAACTTTAAAGTCCGCTGCATTGACGACAATGTCGACCGACCAAAGTCTGAGTTTAAATGGCGATAGATAAAGCAGGCTTACACCAGGCCATATTAGCGGAACTTGAAAGCATCAACCAAGCCGCTGCAGAAGCGGCTATTCAGGCCTACAATGATGCTACCGCAAAAGAAAACGTTGCAGAAAACAAGTACGACACACTTGGCTTAGAAGCAGGTTACCTTGCCCAAGGCCAAGCACAACGTGCTGCTGAGTTAGAGACCAATATCCGCATTTACCAGAAGCTCCCCATCACAACATTTGAAGCAAACATGCCCATTGCAGTAGGTGCTCTAGTCGAAATAGTTGATGAGCAGGATATTGAACAAATCGTCTTTTTAGGGCCAACGGCGGGCGGCGTCAAACTGACCTATGCAGGGAAAAGCATTGTCATCATTACCCCCTCAGCGCCTCTTGGACAAGCACTAATGGGGCAAAACCTCGATGATGAAATCCATATCAATGTTGGCGGACAAGAGAAATCGTATGAGATTACGGCACTACTCTAAGCGCAACCGCTCTATTCATTTTTTCTAATTGGGATTCACAGGGGTCTCAGCTCTCAATATATCAACAACTCATGCGAAATATTCATCACTTTTATTGATACTGAGCTTTATTGGTATTTTTTACTCAAAAAAGACCAAGCCTGAGTCAACCTATAGACTTAGCTCATACAAGGTTTCGAATTTAACTATCGCTACATTTGTGACTGTAAATAATTTTGAATCCCCACCCTTTCAATTAAACCTAATTGTGTTTCTAACCAAAAAATATGGTCTTCTTCTGTATCTTTTAGTAACACCTCAAGAATTTCTCTGGTGTCGTAATCTTTCACTGATTCACAGTATGCAATAGCCACTTTCAAATGGGCTGCAATGTCCATTTCACTTTTTAGGTCATTCGCCAACATGTCTGCCACATTGGTAGCACTGGTAATCTCAAGACGGGTTGAGACGTTTGGTGTTCCTTCTAAAAATAAAATGCGCGAAATCAATGCACTCGCGTGCGCCTGCTCATCTTGCATTTCATGGTTAAACTGTTCGTATAGCTTGGTTAACCCCCAGTCTTCATAGACTCTTGAATCAACAAAATATTGGTCAATTGAAGTCAGCTCACCAGCCAATTGCTTGTTTAATAATTCGATAACTTTTTGATCACCTTTCATCGTGTCATCCTTTTATATTTGAGACTGCTGATAATTTTCAATACCAATTTTATCAATTAAGCTTAACTGTATTTCACTCCAATCAATAAAAGACTCTTCGCCTGTCAGTATTTCCTCAAAAAGCTCTCGAGAAACATAATCAGCACAAGATTCACAATACGCCACGGCATCCACTAAAAGTTGTTTGATTTCAAGTTGCATATTCATATCGCACTGAACCATTTCTTGCACATCTTCACCAATTTTTAGTGTCGATATCTGCTGCAAATTAGGCAAGCCTTCAAGAAATAATACCCGCTCTATAATGCTGTCTGCATACTTCATTTCTTTGATGGAAATTTTGTAATCATACTCAGCAAGCGCAGTCAACCCGACATTACGGTAAATACGAGAGTGCAAAAAATACTGGTTAATACTGGCCAAGGTATGACTTAATACTGCGTTAAAATGCCCAATTACTTTAACATCACCTTTCATTTTGACTCCTGCTTACAATCATTAAATAATCGCCATGAAAAAATTCACAACAACCCTGAATATTGAATTTTTTTGCCCAGCTTCATTTAGGTAACACCCAAGCCACAATAGAGACTGGGCATAAAACAGACGATAGTGCCAAAGGCAAGCGTGACAATGCACACGGCCACCTTGCCTGAATCACCATGCCAAATCAACTTAGCTAACAGAAGGTTGAAAGCATTGTTTCAAACAAAAAACCGTGTCATTAATTGTGAAAAATTGTAGGGCAGATCATATTAGCAACACTAGAAAACAGGGGGAGTCCCTGTTACTCGTCTTATTATTTCTGCTGTTTAGACAGGACTTCTTGTATGAGATTTGTTGCATTACACGCACATTTACCACAACAAGTAGCAACGCCAAGATCTTGTTTTAGATCATTTAAGCAGCATGCGCCCCCACAAACAGCTTCTTTTATTTTTCGGTCGGTAACTGCCCTACAAATGCATACATACATTGGCTTTACTCTTTTTATTAAATCGTGCCTCAATTATAAACGCGAATGAGAATGATTGTCAATCAGGGTAATTCCTAAAACAATAACCATTCTCTTTCTCCCTATACCATTCAATGACGTAAACTCCCCCTAGATATTAACCAAAATTTCACACGAAACTCGCTAAAACGTTGAATTTCAGACAAAAACACTTAAGATAGCAACAGTATTAAAACTACCCTAAAGAGCAATCCAACATGCAGGCTGATTTATTAACCAAGGTTATACTCCCGCTGTCTTTATTCTTAATTATGTTTGGCATGAGCTTGTCGCTCAAGCCTGCAGACTTCAAAAATGTTTTAGCCTTCCCTAAAGCATTAGGCGTCGGCCTAATTGGACAATTGTTATTATTACCCATCTTCGCTTTTTTGCTGGCCACAGCCTTTAACTTAAGCCCTGAAATTGCAGTGGGGCTGATGATTATCGCTTTAGCTCCAGGCGGCGCTACATCCAATATGTTTACTTACCTTGCCAAAGGCGATGTCTCATTATCAGTTAGCCTTACGGCTGTAGTCAGTCTTATTACCCCCTTCACCATCCCTATTGTTACCGCTTTTAGCATGAATTATTTTATGGGTAGCAGCAGTGAGTTTCAGATCCCGATTGTGAAGACCATCATCCAACTCATGGTCATCACGCTGGTACCCGTTTCAATCGGCATGTGGGTACTGTCTCGCTGGCCAAATGCGGCTCAAAAAATAGAAAAGGTACTCAAGGTATTTTCCATTGTTTTTTTATTTTTGATCATTGCCCTCATTGTTCTGGTCAACTCATACCGGACACTTTTCTTAAGGAATTTTCGTACTCAATTGGTGTTTGATCACCATTAGCTGTATGCAGCCGAATTTGATTGTAATATTTAATATAGCTCTCTACATCCTGTTTCATGCCATCCCG
>JABHGC010000038.1 GCA_018672285.1 Methylococcales bacterium | reverse complement strand
CAGATTCAACAAGCTCCACTGAGATCGCCCCGCAATTGACGACCACCATCGGCTTCTCTCGCCTCGGGCTATGTTCGTGAATGGCACGCGCCAAGAGTTCTTTTCCTGTGCCACTTTCACCTTCAATTAATATGGGTATGGAACGAATTGCCGCTTTTTTTGCCCTTTGAATAACATGCTGCATTTCTGGGCTTTGATAAATAATATCACCAAATTGCGCTGATTCTGGTGCTTGTTCTTTTGCTCGCTGCTTCAATAGTGCATCAGGCTTGGCAAGTAAATCAGGAAGAAATTCGGCTGAGATATCAAATGGGACAGACACGGTTTTTACCCCATGGCCTCTTGCTGATTCTATTAATTCTGCGGGGAATCGCGTTTTCGATAAAATAATCCACACCGAAGCCATCGCAGGCGTGCCTGGACTCAAGTGAAAAACTAAGTCGGCACTGGGCTGTTTTTTAAGTATTTGACTAACAACGGCAGTGACTGCTTGGTAAATTTCGCCATATTCAGTAGGGCTGGTTAATGGGTGGTGATGAAGCGAGATGCTTGCTTGTGTTTGCTCACCAAGCCATTCAACAAATGATTGCACCTCTTTTTCAGGGTAGTCATAAAGTAATTCAACCTGATCAAAATGGCGTTTGGTGACTGCTTGGGCAATAGGACCAATACCGATAGTAGCGGATTCAAGCTGAGCTCTAAGATCCGTTCTTCCTATCCAGCAAATGAGCGTTTTTTGGTTATCTGTGATCATGGCGGGCATTGTATAAGAATAATTATTAGAGTGTAAGTATTATTATGATGGTGTTCGCGAGCTATGTGTATTTAAGGCCAATGCCTTTGATGCTCTTTTTAGTGAAACCGCTAACAATCTTTGGTGCAAACTGTAAAATCATACTCGCCAAAACATCAATCAAGACCATTGGCACACTGTTTGCTTAAGACCAAACTAAGGATGAAACTACAACCCTCAATACTGGCATTGGAAGCAAACCAAATTAAAATAGGATTATTAAATATGAACGAGAAATATGCCTTTTTTAAAAGTGAACTGGCACAATATAGCCAGTCTTCTAAGGTTGATGCTGATTTGCTAGCACGAATAGAAAGTTTTGTTGAAGACTGCAAAGGGGCTGGTGATGGAGAACAGGACATCTCTTTTCAAGAAAATGGCAGAGGCTATTACGCTCATCTCCATAAACTTGATTCGTTGAAAAATAACAACCATGAACATTATTTAGATTACCGGAGGCACTTAACGCAAGAGCTTTCTGAGGCAATCAAAAATAATGAAATGACGGAACAAATGAGTGTTGTTTACGACACCCTACAAAAAAGATTAGACAAATAATTTATCAGCTCTTCCAAGCTTGATATGTCCAAATTAGAAAATTGCAATAAACACTGGATATGAAAATGAATACAGAGTCTTCAAAATCACTTATGTTAGCCCTTGATGCTCTTCGTGGTAATTTTCGCACAACTGAATATCCTCTTATTTTAGGGGGCTTGATATACCTCCGCTGGGCTGAAACACAAGACGAAAATCCGGGGAATGATAGTCATTACAAGCCTATTTTACCCGCATCCTTGCACTGGTCTAGCTGGCATAAAATGCCAAGCGCTGAATTAGCTATTTTTTTGCGATCACAGTTATTGCCTGCCTTGATCAATTTAGAAGATGCTGCCGAAGGTACGATTCCATTTCACTTACGCATGTTTGGAAAATCACTGGACGATTTTCTGCAACTATCAGAGGAATCTCTTTCCGGTATCATTCAATGGTTATCTGAACAGCCTTTTGACTCAGCAACTGATCGTAGAAAGCTACTGAGTGTCTTTGATGATTTACTGCTTTCCTCCTACAGCCATCATGGGCTAGAGGCGGCCACACCTATCTCACTGTCAAAATTGGTCGTGTCGCTCGCAAATCCTGAACCAGAAGATAAAATTTACGATCCTTGCTTTGGCTTTGCACATTTTTTGACCAGCGCATGCAATATTAATAAGGGCTTTAGCTGCGACTTGAATCTGACGGGTATAGAGCGGAACTTTCAGACCTATTTAATTGGTTTAGTGCGTCTTATTTTAGCTGGTGCAGGTAAAGCTCAGCTGCAACTTGGAGATAGTATAGGTTCGAGCTTTGAAGATTCACCTGCTGGGAGTGAGTTTGATTTTGTTTTGGCACACCCGCCTTGGGGTATGAAAATTAACCCTGCTTTTAATCAAGGCTACCCCGTGCAAACCGAAGCGTGGTCTAACCAGTTATTACAGAAATCACTCAAACAACTCAAGCCGGGTGGGAAGGCTATATTTGTTTT
>JABHGC010000004.1 GCA_018672285.1 Methylococcales bacterium | reverse complement strand
TATTTAAAACAATTGATGAACGTGATACCGGTTAATCATATTGACCAATATTTGCGCAAACACACACTTATTAAGGTAACGCTTATTTGCTGCTGATATAGGCATCCTTCAGACTCATTCCACTATTGGAAAATACTAAGACAGTCACTGAATTTGTATTGCCCCTATACTCAAGACTTGATACAAAAGACAGATGCCAAGGATCTGCTTATGAAATCTCTCTCTTCTCTACTCGTTTTGCTGACATTAAGTGCCTGCTCCATAACCCAGGAGATAAACCCCGTCAGCAAACTCACAGGGCAAGAAATTTGCATTGTCGGTAACCCTGAAGTCAACGTGAATGTACTCAAAGCTTATAAAAAGCGTCTAAAATCCAAAGGCTTTACCGTTCGGGTACTCCCTGAAAAATCAGCCATTAGTAGCTGCAAGGTCACGTCCACCTACGATGCAATCTGGACTTGGGATATTGCCGTGTATCTTTCTTATGCTTGGATTAAGATCTACGACTCAGGCGCCATCATTGGTGAAGCGGAATACGATTCGCGCTGGGGCGGCGCCCGTTTTGATAAATTCATTAACGCAGAAACGAAAATCAAAGAAATGGTTGACCAACTCTTTCCAAGTTATCGCAACCAATACAATACTGGCAGCTAAAGACAACACATGGTTAAAACACAGACATTTGATTTCGTCATCTTAGGCGCCGGTATCATTGGGCTTTCAGTGGCCAAAACCTTGCTCCAGCAATACCCAAACTGCAGAATATGCATCATCGAAAAAGAACCCCACATTGGTTTACACAGCAGCGGGCGCAACAGTGGTGTTTTACACTCTGGTATTTATTATCCTGAAAACACCTTAAAAGCCAAAGTGTGCGCTAAAGGTGCACAATTAATGACTGATTTCTGCCATCAGAACGACTTACCGATTAAGGCCTATGGCAAGGTTATTATCCCCTTAAAACAAGACGATGATCCATTACTAGAAACGCTGCATACCAGAGGAAAAAACAACGGCGCAGACGTCCACATTATTGATAAAACTGAGCTCAAACACATTGAACCACAGGCCTATACCATCACCGGCCGAGCACTACATTCACCGCAAACCGCTGTCATTAACCCAAAAGCCATTTTAAATTGCCTGGTTGAACGCTTAAGTCAAAAAGCCGTATCTTTCCACACTAATGCTCAGCAATACCAGGTAGACCCTCAAAATGACTGCATTACGATGAATGGGCAACACATTCACTATACAACCTTGTACAACTGCACAGGGTTATACGCTGACCACATTGCAAAACGTTTCAAGCTCGCCGATGAATACACGATACTGCCCTTTAAAGGCAGCTATTTTCAGCTCTCTAAAAAATCAGATTTACACTTCAATGGGCTAATCTATCCAGTGCCAGATTTAAATGTGCCTTTTTTAGGCATTCATACCGTTAAAGACATGAATGGCTCCGTGTACTTTGGCCCCTCAGCCATACCTGTACTAGGCCGTGAAAATTATCATGGCATAAAAGGTGTTAAAGCCTCTGAAGCCATCGAGATAGGCACCCATTTAAGCAAACAATATTGGTTCAACCAGCAAGGCTTTCGCCAATATGCACACTCAGAACTCAAAAAGAGCCTGAAGTCACAATTTTTAAAACACGCCCAAGCACTCGTCCCTAACTTGCAACCCAAGCATTTAGAACCCAGCCAAAAGGTAGGCATTAGAGCTCAACTGGTCAACACGAAAACGCACCAATTAGAGATGGATTTTATTGTCAAAAGACTAGAAAATACGGTTCATGTGTTAAACGCCGTCTCTCCTGCTTTCACCAGTGCGTTTGAATTTTCTCGATTGATCGTCTCAGAAGAAATATAAATTGAATAGCAACATGCGTGCACATTCAAACAATTGTACCGTAACGGAGTAGGCAGCCCTCTATGAGCAATCTCTATACAAGCCCCAGCCAATTTAGCCAAGCCATTCAAGACCCGCGTAAAACTGTCTATTTATATCAAAACCAAGCATTTCAAAATGCCTTAAGCACCTCCCCAGAAAAGCCAACAGACTGGCAGCCATTAGGGCAACTTCCTCCACTCTATCCAGAATACCTTGGCGATCCCAAGTTCAAGCACACCCATCAACTTAGGTTTGCTTACGTCACCGGGGAAATGGCCAATGGGATAGCAACTCCAAACATGGTCATTGCTGCTGCAAAAAACGGTATGCTCGGCTTTTTAGGCTCGGCAGGTTTACCACTCTCTGCAACAGAGCAACACCTCATCACCTTAAACCAAGCACTCCCCAAGCAAGCTTGGGGGGCCAATTTAATTCACACCCCACAACACCCTGAGCTAGAAATCGCCACCGTTGATCTCTTTTTAAAGCACCACGTCAAGCGTGCGTCCGCTTCAGCTTTTATGACCTTAACACCCGCCTTAGTCAAATATGCCTATCACGGTCTCACTCAAGACTCACAAGGACACATTCTGCGAAAACAACACCTGTTTGGTAAAGTGTCTCGAGTTGAGGTGGCCGAAAAACTCATGCTACCGGCACCCGAGAAACTCCTGCAACAGCTTATCATCGAGGGCCACTTAACTGAGCATGAGACACAGTTAGGCCGACTGATCCCTGTTTGTGACGACATAACTGCCGAGGCTGATTCTGGCGGCCATACTGACAACAGGCCACTACACGTTTTGCTGCCCAGTTTATTACAACTCAGGCAATCCTTAAGCTTAGACAACCCCTGCTGCAAAAATATTCGGATTGGTGCCGCAGGCGGCTTAGGCACGCCACACGCTGTGGCAGGTGCATTCGCTATGGGTGCCGCTTACGTTCTGACAGCCTCTATCAATCAACCCTGCATTGAATCTGGTCTTTCAGATGCAGGCAAACAGGCATTACATGAAGCAACAGAAACCGATGTTATGATGGCTGCTGCAGGCGATATGTTTGAACTTGGGGTCAAGGTGCAAGTTTTAAAAAAACGCAGTCTATTTGCCGTTCGAGCCAACCAACTTTATGATTTATACAAACGCTACGATGGCATTCAACACCTTCCGCAAGACAGCGTAGACAAACTCAACACGTGGTTTCAGCAGCCCATTGAGTCAGTTTGGCAAGAGACGCAGCCATACTTACAACAGCACAACCCTCAAGACCTCGTTAGAGCAGAACAAGATGAAAAGCACAAAATGGCGCTCATTTTTCGCTGGTATTTAGGCCTTTCTAGTCGCTGGGCCATCACTGGTGAACAACATCGCAGCGCCGACTACCAAATCTGGACAGGCCCTGCTCTTGGTGCCTTTAACCGTTGGGTCAAAGGCCAGTACCTTGAAGATTTAAATGAACGCACTGTCGGTCAAATTGGGCTAAACCTCATGGAGGGTGCCGCCGTCATCACCCGAGCAAATCAATTAAAAAACGCAGGCTTTGAACTCTCAGCAGAAGGCTTTGAATTTCCACCTAGGCCCATCCACTTATCCTAAAACACACGGCTGCGTGTCTGCTATTATTGAATATTAGCCTTTTATAGTTAGACCTAAGTGATATGCCTAAATCTGCGTTTGAACCCATTGCCATTGTCGGTGTTAGCACCTTATTCCCTGATGCCAAAGGCTCTGCCAGCTTTTGGCAAAACATATTGCAAGGTCACGATGCCATTAAGCCTGTCGCTGCAGAGCATTGGCTCACCTCCGACTATTACGATGCAGACCCAAAAGCCGAGGATAAAACATATTGCCAAAAAGGCGGATTTATACCGCCTGTTAAATTTGACCCTATGGCGTTTGGCATCCCCCCAAACACGTTAAATAATATCGACAGTTCGCAGGTATTAGCGCTCATCGTCGCCAAACAAGTACTTAACGACGCCTATCACGGCCAGTTTTCAGATGACATTGACCGCAGCAAAATGAGTGTTGTTTTAGGGGTCGCCTCAGCCACTGAGCTATTGCACGATTTGGTCAGCCGCTTGCAAAAACCGATTTGGGTAAAAGCGATGCGTGAAGAAGGGCTGGCTGAGTCCCAAGTAGATAAAATTAGCCAGCGTATTGCCGACAGTTATGTCCCTTGGGGTGAGAATGCATTCCCTGGCTTACTGAGCAACGTCATTTCAGGCCGAATTGCCAACCGCTTAGATCTACATGGTAGCAATTGTGTGGTCGATGCCGCTTGCGCCAGTACGTTGTCTGCCGTGCAAATTGCGGTTAACGAACTTCATAGTGGCCATTCTAACCTGGTGATTGCTGGAGGCGTTGATACCTTAAACGACATATTAATGTATATGTGTTTCAGTAAAACACCGGCTTTTTCTAAAACAGGTGACTGTAGACCTTTTTCTGCGGCAGCGGATGGCACCATCATTGGTGAAGGCCTTGGCATGTTTGCATTAAAACGGCTAGAAGATGCAGAGCGCGATGGCAACCCCATTTATGCCGTTTTAAAGGGGCTTGGCGCTTCATCTGATGGAAAGTCAACCAGTGTTTACGCGCCACGACCAGAAGGTCAAGCTCTGGCCATCGAGCGAGCTTACCAATATGCCGGTTACGACACCCATACCGTTGATTTAGTCGAGGCACATGGCACAGGTACGCTTGCAGGTGATAAAGCAGAGTTAGCAGGATTAATGGCTGCATTTAAACCTGAACGGAAGAACCCTTGTGCTTTAGGCTCTATCAAATCACAAATTGGCCATACAAAAGCTGCCGCAGGTTCAGCGGGTTTATTTAAAATCATCATGGCGGTACAACAAGGTGTGCTACCGGCCACATTAAAAATTGACCAGCCAAATAGTGCACTCACTGAACAAAGTAGCTTCTATTTAAACACCCAATTAAAACCGTGGTTCCGCCCTAAAAACCACCCTCGACGCGCATCCGTGAGTGCCTTTGGTTTTGGTGGCAGTAACTTCCATGCCACTATAGAAGAGTATGAAGGCCACAACAAAGCCAAACCATTTCGAGCCTTACCCAGTGAGCTGGTTCTTATTTCAGCACAAACCACCGAAAATTTAACCGCCACACTGTTACAATTTCAACAATGTCAAAACACCCAAGACTACTTGCACAACATCAAACAAGCACAGCAACAATTCAATGCCAAACACCCTTGCCGAATGGCTTGGGTTAGCCTGTCACTAGAAGATTGCCTAAACACCACCAAACAACTATTGGCAACAGGGCACCCTTATTCAATTGATGGCATCAACTATCGAAACAGTACTGATCAACCAGGAAAAATGGCAACCATATTTTCAGGGCAAGGCAGTCAATACATCGATATGGGGCTAGATTTAGCGTGTTATTTCACTGAATCAAAATCAGTATGGCAAGATGAAAACATAACAGATGAGGTTCGCCAAAAAACATTCCCAGCGACCACCTGGCCTTCAAACCCTGTAAAAAATACAGAGGCGTTGACCCAAACCCATATCGCTCAGCCAGCTATTGCGGCTATGTCTTTAAGCTTAAAACGCTTACTGGATAAAATGGGTTGGCAACCAGATGCAACACTCGGCCATAGTTTTGGTGAAATATTAGCGCTGCATCAGGCAGGCAGCATCACTGAGACTCAAGCGCTGCAACTTGCCAATTTACGTGGTCAGGCAATGCTGAATACGGTTGATCATCCATCAGGTATGCTCGCACTACAAACAGATACCCCGACTGCAAAACAGTTACTCACAGACTGTGCAACTAGCCACACTATTTTAGCCAACATGAACAGCCCTTCTCAAGTGATCCTGTCTGGCCCACTGACAGAAATAGATATCATTATACAACACTGTAAATCTCATAAAATCAAACAGACTAAGCTCAATGTAGCTGCCGCTTTCCACAGCAAAGAAATGCAGCCTTGCGCCGATGAGTTCTTAAAAAATATTTCAACAATAGACTTTAAAAAGCCTATTATTCCTATTTCATCCAATGTAACGGCCCAAAGTTACCCTGACAACCCAAGTGAAATCGCAGAGCTGCTGGCCAATCAAATTGCAAGCCCGGTTCAGTTTCAAATTCAAGTTGAGCGGTTATTACAACAAGGGTACACCACTTTTGTCGAAGTAGGCCCCGATAAAAAGCTGTGCAAATTGATCCAACAATGTGCTGATAACCGAGCGATCACGGTTTTATCGTTCAATGACAAACAACAAGATTTAACCGCTTTCTGGAAAGGGATTGGTGATCTTTGTGTGCAAGGCTACCCACTTGATCCAAGTGTTTTATGGGAGAATTTTAGGATAGATCAATCTCTAGATGCCAATGGTGAGCACTGCGTCGATATCAGCGGCCACAACCATGGCAAGCCCTACCCGCCCAAAGAAGGCCAAGCAGGCATACCACAACCTAATCCCGAGACTATAGCGGCACCACCAAGACCAGTTGAACCGACACCTGCGGCACATCCTGCCATAAACCAACTGCTGACACTACAATCTCAAACGTTGGTCGCTCACCAGTCGTTTCAAGATACCATGGCCGACAGTCATAAAGCCTTTTTAGCCACAGCACAAACTGTTTTGCAGCAATTATCGTCAGATCACGGCAACACCAATAGCGCCCCAGAACCAACATTCAACAGAACGGAGATTGTCGCAAATACATCCGCACCGTCTAGCCAAACATTACCAACGCCACCCCAGGTCACTCCAGCGATAGCAGCACAACCAGAAGAAGAACCAGCTTCAAACCTGCCAACAAGCAAACCGATAGAAACACCATCACTGCCCGAAAAAAACAACAATAACAACAATACCTTGTCATCCTGGATTGCATTGGTTGCTGAAAAAACCGGTTATCCTAAATCAAGCATTCATCCTGATATGGCTTTAGAACAAGACTTAGGTATTGACTCTATCAAACGTGTTGAGATTTTATCCTCTGCACAAGAGTCAGGGCTTGCCCCTGACAATATTGATGCGAATACATTATCCAGCTTAGAAACCATACAAGCCATCTACGATGCTTGCTACCAAACTGCCCCACCCCTCCCTCAAAGCACCCTTAAAATAGAATCAACCAAAACAGCTATCTCCATCAGTGACACATCGACTTTACAGCGGTGGATTGAGTTAGTTGCAGATAAAACAGGCTACCCTGCTGCCAGTATTCATCCTGAGATGGCACTAGAACAAGACTTAGGCATTGACTCAATTAAACGTGTTGAAATTTTATCCTCTGCACAAGAGCAAGGACTTGCGCCAGAGCACATTGACGCCAACACGCTCTCAAACCTCGACACCATACAAGCTATTTTTGATGCCTGCTATCAAGGCGAGAGCAATAATACCGTCATTGTTGACACGCCAACCACGCCCGTTAAAAGCAGCAGCAATACACCTGCCACACTTCAACAGTGGGTTCAATTAGTCGCAGATAAAACAGGGTATCCTGCTACCAGCATTTTACCAGACATGGCGTTAGAACAAGATTTAGGCGTTGACTCCATCAAGCGTGTTGAAATTCTTTCCGCAGCACAAGAGCAAGGGTTAGCACCTGAGCATATTGATGCCAATGCTTTATCCAATCTTGAAACCATTCAAGCAATATTTGATGCCTGTTATGGCAACACACAGACACCACAAGCCCATACCGAACACACTCCAACCCTAGACATCAAACACATCTTGCTGTCTATTGTGGCAGATAAAACTGGCTACCCAGTCGACCTACTTGATTTAACCCTGCCGTTAGAATCTGGCCTAGGCATTGATTCCATTAAACGAGTAGAAATACTCTCCGCATGCCAAGATGCACTCCCCAATGAACTTGACCCGCAAGCGTTCAGTCAATGCAACACACTTGAAGGTATTCTCAATCAATTTGCTAACCACACAGACAAACCAGAAGCATCGAACACAATAGAAAACGCACCTCAAAGCCCCGATACCGACTCAAAATCGATAACACTTCAACTGCATGAACTCATTTTTGTCAATACGCCCTGTGTTTCTATTGGAGAACCCAGCACTAAAAGCACTCCCATTGCCGTATTACCCAATACAGATATAAGCCAAAATATCGCCAGGCACTTAACCCAACAAGGTTATAAAGCCTATTCATGTGATGAAACCAGTCATACTCAAGAGCATATCATTTGTACCCATGCACTGGCTGAGTGCCAGACACCTGAGCAAGCTGAACTCATTCAATACCAAATATTCTCAGTTGCCCAACAATTTGCAAAGCAACAACCCAAACAGCTCAAATTCATCACCCTACAGGACAGCGACTTAAGCCCTTGGCTTTCAGGGCTACCTGGGTTTTGTAAAACAGCGAATAAAGAATGGCCTGACAGCCGTGTTTTTTGCATTGACATCAAACAAGCCAATCATACACCGGGTCAAATATCCGACATCATTGAGTCAGAATTGAGCGATACGAGTAGCCACTTAAGCATTCGTTATTTAGAGACCTTAATGAGAGAAGTCGAGTCATTATCGGCAATCGTACCTCACTGCCAAAAACCTGTTTTATTGCCTTTATCAACGGTCATTGTTACAGGTGGTGCAAGAGGAATAACAGCCGCTTGCTTAAAAAGGATGATTCACAAATTACCGGTCAAATTAGTATTACTAGGCAGCACAAAAACCTGTAAAACACCAAAAACCTGTGAAAATATCACCGATATTGTCACCCTGACACAAGCTTTATCCACTTTACCCGAGTTTAGCGCCCTCAAGCCGATTGAATTAAAACAAAAAGCCAAGAACATCCTGGCAAGCCAAGAAATCAAAGCCACCTTATCTTACCTTGAAAAACAACACATCCATGCCGCTTACTACACCTGTGATGTGACTAACCGAGTCGAATTAAATGCTTGCCTGGAAGCCGTGAGAAAGCGTTTTGGTGCTATTTACGGCTTAATTCATGCGGCTGGCACACTTGAGGACAAACGTATTGAAGACAAATCGATGGAACAATTCAAGCGGGTATACCGCACGAAGGTCACCGGTTTTGCCAATTTAATCGCAGCAACAAAAACAGACCCCATCAACACCGTTATCGCATTTTCATCGATTGCTGCAGCCAGTGGTAACCCAGGACAAAGTGACTATGCCGCAGCAAACCAAGTACTTAACCACTACTGCACACATTTAAAAGCCGCCAAGCCAAATGCCATTATCAAGGCTTATAACTGGGGAGCATGGGATGGAGGAATGGTCACCCCCGCTTTAAAACAACATTTCGAACAGAATAACGTGTGCTTAATTCCTATAAAACAAGGCACTATTTTATTTAGAGAAATGCTCATCAAACCTTGCCAGGCAACACAAGTTATCGTCACCCCTGTATCCCCAGATAACAACCATAACGATTTGTTGTCTCTGCCAGACACACACCCTCAACACTCGTTTTCTTTAACAACCGAGGAGTTGCAGTTAATCCAAAACCATCAAATAAACAATGAAGCTATTGTTCCTATGACGATGGCGGCTGGTTGGATTTACACACTGGCAAAACAGCTCAATGCTATTACAGGCTTAAGTCAGATCAAATTACTACACGGCATCCAAAACCCCAGCCCTCAAACAACACTTAACCTCAAATGCCAACAGGACCAATGGCAGCTCTTTTCAGCTGACCAATTACATTATCAAGCATTACAATTAATCACACCAATGGCTCAGACTCCCATCACGCTAAACTCAAACACACCTTGGCACATTAACGTTCAACAAGCCTATTCAGAGGTTCTGTTTCACCAAGGCGTATTTCAGGTGATACAAGCACTGGTCGCATTCGATCAAGATAAGGCATCGGCCAAATTTAGCCATACTCAAACAGATCAATTCCCCGTCATTGCCCTGGATGGAATATTACAACTTGCCATCCTATGGAGCCATCAAACACATCAAGTCAAGCCATTACCAACAGCCATTGATGAACTGTGGCTAGAACAAGATCAAACCTGGCCTGAACATCTAACCTGCACCCTTCAATGCACTCAACACACCAAAGCACACCAGCAATTCAATGCGCGACTTGAGAGTGACAGCGGACACATTTTCGCCTGCGTTAATGGGTTACACATGTATGCCTCTTAACCAAAGAAACACTGAATTTCATAGCATTGTATTCACTGGCTGCATCGAGTATTTTTAAAAGCCCCATATGCGCTATACCCATTGGGATACCCATTCAACTTGCATTTGAGAAACCCATGAAACCTTATTCCGAGTCTTGCGATCAGAATCAAGACCCTATTTTAGAAGTCATTCAGCCGTATTTTTCTGATCTTAAAACAGTGCTCGAAATTGGTAGCGGCACAGGGCAGCATGCCGTTTTTTTTGCAGAAAAAATGCCACACCTACATTGGCAGACGAGTGACCAAGCGCAATATCATGAGGGCATCAACGCCTGGCTAAACGACAGCGCTTTAACCAATATTGCAGCACCAATACACTTAAACGTAGATCAGGACGACTGGGGCATTCAAGCAACTGACGCTGTTTTTAGTGCCAATACTGTTCATATCATGAGTTGGAAAAGTGCCATCAATTTATTCAAAGGAGTGGGAAAATTACTCTCTTCGGGTGGCTATTTTTGCTTGTATGGCCCTTTCAATTACGACGGCCAATTTACCAGTGAAAGCAATGCTAGATTTGATGTTTGGTTAAAACAAAGAGACAGCAACAGTGGCGTCAGAGACTTTGAAGCAGTGAACACTGAAGCTGAAAAAGCTGGATTAAAACTAATAATGGATCACACCATGCCTGCTAACAACCGAATACTCGTTTGGCAAAAGCAATCACTACCACGTTAAATCGTCTGGGACTTCAAACCCTTTGTATTCGTCATCTTCTGCAGCTTGTGCATCCACCGTATTTTGCAAGATGACGCGCTTATCATCACGCGCTGCGATTTTTTTAGCAATTTCAGGTGTCACCAATTCATACTGATCACCCAGTTTAACAATCGCCAACGTGCCCTTGGTTAGTTGCGCGTGTAATTCTTTAGTGAGATGCAAACGTTTAATCTTTCGGCCATCAGCAAAGTTAAACGCGGCGTCCCCTTCTTCTTTCTTTAAACGATTTTTCTCAATCATTTGCTTAATTTCAGCGGCAGCTGCTTTACGGTCTGCTTTTTCACGAATTCTGAAGTTTAGCTCGCGATCTTGGGCGGCTTTCTCCATCTGCGCTTTATCAGCGGCCACCTGCTCAGGGTTAACTTCTTTTTTACGCTGACTTTTTTTAACATTCTTTTTCGGTTGTCTTTTTTTATAAGCTGCTTGATCTGCTTTTTTCGCCTGCTTTTCGTTTACTAAGCCAACTTTTAGGAGCTGATCACGAAGTGAACCACTCATAAAATACTACTCCCTACTGCCAAAAGAATGAGGTTATATCATCACTTAATTTGTGCCTAAAAACAATATGTTCATTAGTCTGTGTCATCACACTAAAAACACGACCCATGAAGCGAGTACTCAAAAAAACAAACGGCGAACATTATGGCAAACGAACTTCAAACTTCGCCCCACCTAGCGCACTGTCTTTAACCACAACAGCCCCCCCGTACCCATCAATAATTTCCATCACAATGGACAAGCCAATTCCCCAACCTGGCGTCTGCTCATCGGCCCTCACACCACGTTTCAAAATTTGCATTTTTTGTGCGTCTGGCACACCAGGGCCATCATCTTCAATGGTGATTTCAGCGGCATCTCGACCACGTCGGCCTTCTACCCTAACCACCTCCACACTCACTTTATGGTCACACCATTTAAAGGCATTGTCCGATAAGTTTCCGACAATTTCATACAAATCCCCTTCCTCTCCATGAAACATGGCCGTCTCATCTAGAGACACTACTGCCTCAATCGACTTATCTCGGTACACCTTTTGTAAGGAATTCACAATTTTTGCCGTAATGGGCTCAATGGGTAGTGCTGCCGATAATGCGCCACCACTAGAGGATACCGCACGCTGCAATTGATACTTTACGATTCGGTTCATACGCTCAACTTGATCCGTTAAAGCATCAACCAGTTGCGGGCTTTCCTTACACTGCTCAACTTCACCTTGCAGTACTGCCAATGGCGTTTTCAAACTGTGAGCCAAATCCCCTAACGAGTGTCGATAACGCGTTTGCATCGCCCGCTCATTAATCAACAAGTCATTTAAGCCGCCCGTTAACTCCGATAGTTCAGAAGGATACTCACCCTCTAAGGCACTTTTGTCTCCCATTTGTATGGATTTTAAGTCGTCCGCCACTTGGTGCAATGGCCTAAGCCCCCAGCGCAAAATAGCAACTTGTATGCTCAATAACACCAACGCCAAACCACCAAGCCACATCCACAAGTGTTGCCGGAAACCACTCACTTGCTCGTAATACGTAGACAAATTCTCGGCAACACTAAAGGTATATTGACGCTCCGCATCATTCCCAACTTCCCAGACCACGCTAAAACTGATGGCCATGAAGTCACCTTCCGTATTACTGCTTTTCTGGTAGATATACTGGCCAATCGGGCCATCAGGAAAAAATAACGTCACCCCTAAGGAAGAAGGCGAATCCCAATGTGAAGGATCATCATGGGAAAAAATTTTGGCATACAACCCAGAGCTGGGAGTATAAAAACGGGCTTCGGGTAAATCTTTGACAGTGAGTCCTGAGGCATCAATTTCTGAGGCTGCCAGCAACGTAAACACAAAACCTTGGAGGCGATCTTTCAGTGCCACTTCAGCACTTTCTCGGTAGGATTGTTCTAGTGCAAACCCCGTAAAACCGACAAACCCGATTAAGACAACACTGGCTGCAGCGGTCAGTCGCTTAGTGATGGACACCATATCAACAGTGTATTAAGTGCTGCGCGACAAGGTAAAACGATAACCACGTCCACGAAGGGTTTCAATGGGTTTGTGCTCGTTTTTTGGGTCAATTTTTTTCCGTAAGCGACCAATAAACACTTCAATGACATTACTATCACGGTCAAAATCTTGCTCATAAATATGTTCAGTAAGCTCCATTTTAGACACCACTTTTTGATCGTGCATCATGAGGTATTCAAGCGTTTTGTATTCATAACTGGTCAAGCTAATGGGGCTGCCGTCCACTTTAACCACTTGACCGACAGTATCTAACTCTACAGGACCAAATGCCAAAACAGGGGTCGACCAACCAGAAGAGCGGCGTAGTAACGCATTAACTCGTGCTTGAAGTTCTTCAAATTGAAAGGGTTTAACCAAATAATCATCAGCGCCAGACTCCAAACCTTCGACTTTATCCTGCCAGCGATCACGCGCCGTTAATATCAAGATTGGAAAATCTTTGCCATCAGCCCTAAGCGCCCTAATGACGTCCATACCTGATTTTTTAGGTAAGCCTAAATCGACCACTGCCAAATCAATGGGATACTCTAGGCCGAAGTAGAGACCTTCTTCACCATCAGCTGCGCCATCAACACTAAAGCCCTCCTCATTAAAACGGTTTTTCAACTGCTCTAAAAGGGGTGCTTCATCTTCGATTATTAGGATACGCATCCGTTGGCCTCCGCTGATTTGAATTTAACTGTTTACCAGTTAGCGCATCTATCTTATACGTTTTCACACGACCTGTGCTTAAAAGTTTAACGTGATGTTGTTTTTTGCCATTAACGGTATACGTTGAGGCCGACAGCACTCGCCCGCCATGCTGTGTTTTAACCTGAGAAATGGCTGACTCTAAAGAGGTTCCAGAACTGCTATTAAACCAATTTTTGTTAGCAGCACTTGTCGTAGATAACAGGGAAAATATCAGCACTGCGCTTAGCCAAAAGAATTGCCAGCTTTTTTTGTTATTCATGTTCACTACAATCACCCATCACATCATCTTATTCAGTATACGTGAAAAACTGTATTTCAATTTATAATGACTGTAGATTACCGAGAAATGACTGAACATTACCTGAATCAAACTGAACGGCGACACCCGTTAAGCGTTTTCAATTGTAATGTTTTTAAAGCCGCCTGCTGTGTTTCAAGCAATATACGTGAATTTTCTGTATATTCCAATTGAACAAATTGAAAAATCTGCGTCCAAGTTTGAACCGGATCAGCCAACAGATCATCGAGTGAGACGGCCAACCAACCGGGAATCGTTTTCTGCCAATGCTGAATCAGTGGCGCACATTGGCTGAGAAAAACCTCGCAACTTGCCACATCAAACAAACCAGAGCAAGGCGGCTTCTGCCTCCCATCGAGCAATAGTGACACCGCATTAAGCTCTTCTGGTTGTTCACAGTACAAAAATTTAGCCTGTGGAAAGAGTGATGCTAAAAAACCGGCATATAGATAATGCTGATCACCGCTATCCACTAAACACATCACAGGGCCGCTAACACAGGCACAATGCTCACTCCAGTAAGCGACCGACAGCTCAGAAAGTTGTTGCCTTGTAAAGCGCTCAACATTTTTTGGAAAAACCTCTCCACTGATGGACTCTGCCCACTCAACTAAACGCTCAACAGATAAACCGCCCGATGCCTTAGCAACCACCTGATGCTGTAGTAACCCACGTGCTAGCAACTCTCGACCTTGCTTAGAGAACCCTAAAATGAAGATAGGCGACATTCCCCTCGGCTGTATTGCAGAGTTACCCAGCTTTTTTGCGGTAAAAGTAGATTGAATATTTTCCAGCCAAACCGGCCACAACACAGAGTCAAAAATGGGCTCATTTGCTGTAGGGCTACTTTCTAAGTACTGCCATGCTTGCTCATAATCTTGCGTAGACAAGTAATAATTCGCTAATGCTTCCCGTGCCAGACGTGACTGCTCAGCACTAGCACCCGCCTCTTTGAGACCATTAACGATAACAGGCACGACCTCATCCAGTGATTTAAGCTCATTTAATGCAACCAAATACGCAAATGCCGCCACAGGAGGGGGCTCACTCACTTTGCATGCCCGGCGCAACAGACGATTTGCCAAACTCAAATCACCTTGGGACATTGCTTTCACACCTAGTTGCAAGTACGCCGCAGCGCGCTCATCAGTTAAACCATATAGAATTTGCATAAGCTCAGGCACATGGAGATGCAACAGATCTGACCAACCTGGTAACTCAACCGCGGTAACAGCCGTTAAACGCAACCCTCTTTGATGACTCACAAGGTCGATTTGGCAAAATTTAAGCACTTGCTCCAAAGCCACCGATGACTCATTCATCAGCTCGTCATACTGTATTTGCAATACCTGCAAACTCACAGGCAAAGACATCAACCAATGCTGAAGCAGTTTGCGATAACCTTGGTGATAAACCCCTAAGACCGTTAAGTCTGACGCAAATGAAGGCCCCTCATAATCTAAAAATTGCGCCAAAGCCTGCTCTAAAGGGTCTCTTTGCAGTAAGACAATTTTAGCTTGTGGAAAAAGCTGAGACACCAAGCCCAAGTACTCAACAGACTCAAGCACATCAATAACTTGGGTTGCAGAACCCGCGCTTTGGTGAAGCACGTGTAAATAACTATCAGTACACTGCTGAACCCACTCAAACCCCACCAATCGACAACTTTCAGGGAACCCTTCGCCCTCTTCAAGCATGTTTAGTTGCGCGATAACCGCATCCATTCCTCCAGAGTGAACCACTGAAACCGAGTCATTTTGACTGAACCAAGACTGCACCTGAGCCAATCCAGAGTGAGGTGGTGCCACGACAAAAATAGGGCTCACACCCTGGCGCCCTACCTCATAAGACTGCTGCAAAAAGGTTTGATTAAAGACCCTCTGGATGCGATTCCAGTACGCAACTCGACTTTCCCAGTCCACCGTCTTGGTATACTGATGCCCAAGTTTTGCTTGTGCAACGGACAAAGCGGGCAAGCCTACATCGACATAAATTTTTGCCAAAGCAAAGTGCAATAGCTGACGGGATACCTCACTCAAATCATCTAAGTGCGACATTTTTTCATACTGCGGAATGAGTGGATCATTTGGCGCAAACGTTTTCACTTGAGCCAAAAAGAAATACGCCACAATCAAACCACCATCAAAATCAATGGCTTGCTGAAAGTGCCTAAGCGCTTGGGGGTATAATTTCTTTTGGTAGTACTCTAGACCTTTGTCATATTCCAACATGGCCTGGGCGTGGGCATGACCATCCAATGGCAAGATTCCTTAAACCGCAGTAATTCAGTGACTGAAGTACATGGTACGGTTTTTAAACAAGTGATCAAGAACGGCTTGGCTTTTTTGCTTTTTTCCGTTGCTCGGGTTTGAGCCATATTGCGCGCGAATTTTCTGCTGTCGATTTTTATCAGGGGCAATTAACGTATAGTTTTTGGGAATATCGATTTGTGACGAAACAGAAGTGGGCTTAGGCGCTGGCACCAATTTTTGAGCAGGATTTTTCTGCTTGTGCGCCAAAAATCGCTGCATCGTACTATTGGTTTTATCCTGCTTACTCTTTGGAGATAATTTAGTCACCTTCGGGCCAGATTTTGTGGCTTTTGGCTTGATTTTAGTTGTAGCAGGCAACTGTTTACCTAATAATTTTTCTAGATTTTTTTGGCACTTTTCCGTTTTGCAACCACTGGCAAAGTGTTTGGTTGTCGCCTGTTTGGCTTTTGGATCAACATGCTTAATAGATACCTCAACACCCTCTGGTTTTTCAGTATCAAAATGAAGCACACCCTCCTCATCCACCCAACGATAAAATTGGCTTGCCAGTGCCTGGGCACTCAAGCAAACAAACATCAATAACACCCAAATCGCTTTCAGCCGCACCAGTACATCCTAATCAAACAAAACAGACAAAGTAGTTAATTACCCGATACATTTTTAGACAAATCAACCGAAGTTAAACCATTGGCATCTTTACCTAATTTAGGAACAAATGCGAGTTGCTTTAGCTGCCTGCGGCAATATTTTTTCACTTTGACTAAGTCACGCCCTGTAACGCCGCTATTATCCTTTTCAAGCACTGAACCGACAAACGCACGAGTTGCATAATCGACCGGTGCCGTTTGCTCATTAACCGCAGCACTCTTATAGGCACTATTTGAGCTCTGAACCGCAGAACCACACAGCATCTTAGCCTCTGAGGCTTTCAGTTTATTGGCCGCAAAAGCCGGCTGAGCAATACCGCCAAACAGCATTAAAAATACCAACACGTGAGCTTTCTTCATGATTTTCTCCATAGTACCTAGTGAATCAATATTGACATTTTAGCCCATATTATCAACCGCTGGTCGAAAAAACTGGTGCAACGTTCACAGTTTTCAAACCTCGGTCACAATATAATCATTATTTATTGCTATGCTGTAAACATCACAAAGCTAAATAAAAACGAAGAACGTATGAAACATGAGCAAGGGTTTTCTTTATTAGAAGTGTTGATCGCAACCGTCGTCCTGACCGTGGGTATGCTTTCGGTTGCCGCATTGCAATTGACGGCTTTGAAAAATAACAATGCCACCTATGTCCGTAACCAAGCCGTTATTCTAGTCAGCGACATGGCAGAAAGAATTCGTGCCAATCTGCCACCAGAGGTTCCCACGGGAACACCTTCAACTAATGCATACAGCGCAACAGCCAACCCATTTTCAACATGCACAGCTGCAACATTTGGCGGCGCTGCGTGCAATGACCCTGCACCAGACTGTGATGGCGACCAAAAAAACAAAACACTACCGACAACCACGTGCAACCACTCACAACTTGCAGCATGGGACTTAGCAAATTGGAAAAGAAGCCTCGTCAACCCAAACATCATGCCCTTAGGAGCCATAGGTAACGTTCAAGGGTGCCCGACAGGCGCCGTTGCAGATGACGTAAGTCGAAATGGCCATGGCTCCTGTGTTATTTCAGTTTTTTGGAGGGAATTGTCCTCTGCTGATAATCCAACATCTTTATGCACAATTCCAGCTAACTCAGCAACACTCCCAGCCATCTCAGGATCTGTACTAAAATGCGCCATAATCACCATAAATATATAAAACAAAACCAGCATGGCATGACACTCATTGAGCTACTCATCGCCATGTCTCTTGGTGTCGTTTTACTGGGAGGAGTGATTCAAGTTTTATCCTCTAGCCAACAAATGTTTCGAAGCCAAACAGCATTATCAGGCATTCAAGAAACAGGACGATTTGCTATTGAGCGAATGTCTCATACAATTATCGAATCAAAGTTCGAGTTAACAGGAAATACTGAAAACGATGAACTTTTGAGCGAGGGGATAAAAAGCTGCGACTCAACAAAAACATGCAATCCTTTAAACTACAGCCTACCTTCTCTATTAGTTTTGAACCCTCCTGCAAATTTACTAAACAACATCAGCGGCTCCCCTTCTGATGCAGTTAGCGTTGTATTTGAACACCTCAGCGACTCTAATTTTGACTGCCATAGTGCAGCACCAACAACAAAATTCGCAAGAAATACGTTTTTCATTGCTCCAAACCCCAATAATTTAGACAGCCAAGGGAACCCTAAGCCCACCTTGTTTTGCGATTCATCCGCAGGAGGCACACAACCTCTCGTGGAAAATGTAATCAACATGCAAATATTGTATGGCCTTGATGAAGGCATGATCGACCCTGTATCAGGATCCTTTGATAACACCAAGTTTGACGGGAGACCTGAACGCTACTTTACCGACTTAACAAATACAAATGGAGCAGACCCATCCCGTGTTTCCGCAATAAAAATCAGCCTACTAGTCCAAGCTGACATCTCAACTAGAACTTCAGACGATCTAGGTATTGTCACTCAGAACAATGGTGTCATAGACTACGAGCTTGCTGGTGAGAATATCGAAACAAAATCGGATAATAAGCTTAAAAGGCGACTAAAAAGAACATTTCAAACAACCATTAAGATAAGAAACTCCATAAACTGAGACTAATATCACAGTTTTATATATAGAAGACTATATACTCGTCCGTAATATTGCCAAAAAGAAGCTGAAAATCATGATAACAAAAACGAACCAAAAAGGCGCAGTACTCGTAAGCAGCATGATCCTTTTACTTATCCTAACCACCATTGGGCTGTCATCGATACAGACAAGTAATCTAGACATACAAATTTCTACCAACGTACAAGACAGAAACATTGCATTCCAACTTGCTGAAAGCGTCCTCATTGAAGCAGAAACTAGAATATTTGACCTTGAAGCTACCCCTCCTGTGAGTTGTAATTTCAATGATGAAAATGGCTTTAAAGCTTGCTTCACAAAAAGCGGTATTCTGGAACAAGGAATATATACAATCACTGACGCCGACCCTAGAGACCCTAAAGGGAAAAACATAGCTTGCTCAAATGGTGACCAAGGGGACGCAGGTTATGCCTGTTTGTTTATTGAGGATAAAACCGACCCATCAAACATTATTTTTAGGCAAAAAAAACTAGATAAAAATAATGCTATCGAAAGCACTGCAAAAGTTTCTAACACCAAAGGCTCAAATACAACAAAAAGCTTTTACACCATTGCATTTTTAACAGGTGCAACCAGTAACCAAATTATCATTACTGCAAAAGGGCGAGGCTTATCTCAGGATGCAAACGACATTGGCACCGAGGTCATTCTGCAGTCACGGTTAGAAATAAAATGAGACCTATTCCACAGTATAATACGATAAAAAGATTTACCTTATTCATCAGGCCATCGCAAAACCCTAAAGATGAATTGTCAGGAGCAAAACTATGAACACCCCTATTAAAAAAACATTAAGTGGTCTTATTACAGGACTACTTAGCAGCTTGGTGATCGTGACGACTAACGTGAGTTATGCAGCCCAAGGCGATGGTGCGATAGCCCCAGAGCCCCTATTTCTTGCAGCTCCTGAACCACCAAACATTATGCTACTGATGGACTCTACAGGCTCCATGGGCAGCTCTTTAAGCAACCCTTTCGGCGGCTCCAATACTCGCCTTGGTGTATTGAAGAGTGTTTTTACCCAATCTAATACAGGCTTATTTGATGCCGGTGTCTTCGACAACACCAATGTCGGCTTGTCCGATTTTTTCTCGTTCAATTGCGGTAGTACTGCTTGCCAAACGTTTGTCCGAGTCCATGTTGACATTGACGACATCGATAAAAACTTAAATGAACTAAAAAGTAATATGAACAATATTCGCGCCGGTGGTGGTACACCGCTTGGCACAGCGTTACAAATGATGGGCGTTTACTTCGCACAAGGCTCTTCTGCAAAATTAACGCTCAAACCAGGTAGCCAAAACCCAGTCAAAAAATCAATCAATACCATTTTTCGCCCTACTAGTGTTCGCTTTAATGACGCCCTAAAACGTGGTGAAAATAACTTTTTAGACCGAATTACCCCCCCTATTTCTAGCGCGCGTTTTTGTGCAACTAACCATGTTGTATTATTAACAGACGGACAACCCTTTAAAGATATTGGCGTTTCAACAAGCTCCGGTCTTGCTAATTACGATGGCGATAACACGAACTGTGAAAGCCAATCTGGTGACGGTACCGGCACTTGTGGCTCGGCAGGGCTACGACGAGATGATATGGACGATATCGCACTTGCCTTAAGTGATATTGACCTACGCCCCGACATTACAAAAGCGGTCAATAACGTCACCACACACGTGATTGGTTTTGGTAACGATGTTTTAGGCTTAACCGTTTTATCCGATGCAGTAGCGCATTCTGGCGGTATTTTCAGATCAGCAACCACTGCAGGCGAACTCAAAGAAGCCTTTGAGGCCATTGCAAGAAAAGCCATTGACGACACGGCATCTGCAGCAGCCGCCACCTTCAACAGTGACACCCTTTCATCTGGCACAACAGTCTTTAGAACCACCTTTAGGGCAGGCGTATGGAATGGTGATGTCTCCGCATTAACCATTAACCCTAATAGTGGCCAAGTCAATGAAACCTGTGTGGGCAAAGACAAACGGTGTTGGTCTGCTAACACTGAGCTTAGTAAGCGCATCAAAAAAGATGGCTTTGGTAGCCGTAGAATTTTCACATTGCACTCAAGTGGCACCAAAGGTATTCGTTTTAACAACAATAACTTTGACAACTTCTCAAGTGCCCTTAAAAACGATTTAAAGGTTGATCTTCCTGGCACTCGCAACCAACTGGTTAACTATTTACGGGGTGATGACAGAAATGAAGGCACTAAATTCCGCAGCAGGGATAAGAACTTCTTAGGCGACATTATCAACTCTGAGGCGATATTTTTTAATGATGTCATCTACGTTGGCTCAAATGACGGCATGTTACACGCGTTTGACGCCCAAACAGGTGCAGAGCTTTTCGCTTACATTCCAAGCGGTATTGCATCAACAGCAGCTCAAAATGGATTACATTTTTTAGCCTCTAAAAACTATATCCACCGCCCTTATGTCGATATAGCACCAGTGATTACCCAAATTGGCTCTAAAACGGTACTAATAGGCGGTTATGGTGCAGGAGGTAAAGGGCTATTTGCACTCGACATCACTAACCCTGCTAAGTTTGGCGCAAGCTCTGTTTTATGGGAATTAAAAGAAAGCGACATCCCCAACTCACTTGGCTTTAATTTAAACATACCGCTCATTGGTGAGCTTAATGATACCCCTCACTTAGTGTTTGGTAATGGCTACGAAAGCACCTCGGGTACTGCAAAATTGATTGCAGTTAACGTCAATGGCCCTGGTGCTGATGGCAAATTTAACAGCGGTACAGACTTTACGGCACTAGATACAAATGCTGCCACTAGCAATGGTCTTGGTGGTATTTCTCTACAGTTTAAAATTGACGATGATGGCGTTCAAACCAGTGAGATTGACCGTGCTTACGCAGGTGACTTACAAGGTGAGCTATGGTCATTTAAATCTGACGGCACCGTCCGCCAAGTATTTGATGGCACATCTACGCAGCCGATTACTGCACCACCAACCGCTTTCAGGGTAGAAACCAGTGATACCTTTAAGGTCTTCTTTGGCACAGGTGCATTCTTTGCCTTAGGTGATAACAAAAACTCTGATGCACAAAGCTTTTTTGGTGTCACAGATGATGACTCAACCTTAGTTACCGCTGCAAACAACCTCAGAACTACGCTCATTACCGTCGTTCCAGGGACAGCTGCAACCGGCACAACACCCGAGATTCCTAACACCAGAATCACCACCGCCTCATCAACCGCGCCTACGGGAACAGATTTAGGCTGGGTTATTGACCTACCCACTAAATTTGAGCGCTCAGTGGTTACCCCTTTGTTAGTATTTGATAACGACAATGACTTTGTCTTATTCGCGACCACAATACCTGAGGAAGTCACTGATGCAAAAGGCAACCCGATTCCCTGTAAAGCAGGCGGCTCAGGCTTCCTAATGGCTGTCGATGTTGACTCTGGTACCTCACCTTCAGAACCTATCTTTGATGTTGATGGCAACCTTTTAATCAACACCGATGATAAAGTCCAAGATGAAGTTGCCTCAGGCTTTGAAATACAAGGTTTGCCAACCTCACCTCGCTTCTTAACCCGAGACAGCACCTTAGTCACGGATAAAGATTCAGGTACTCACTTGTTGGTGATTAACACCTCCTCTAACGTAGATGGTGAGAAAGAGGCGCTCTTTAAGAAGCCCAGCGCAGGAGGAACACTTCAACGCCAAAGCTGGAGAGAAATTCGTTAACAGCGAAATCTAGCCAAAAAAAGCCCCGTTTTCGGGGCTTTTTTTGGCTTTTAAAAAGACTCTGTGAGCGCTACTGCATCGCCTCTAGTTTTTTCCGCCTTTCAGCATCTTGATCAGATATAAACTGTTCCATACTTTTCGCATCGTTAAGCACCTTTTCCTGCCCAGAAAAAACATGTTCTGTTACTGGCGATTCTTCAACGACAATGGTATCCGTTACCTCAGGTGTTTCTCCGCCACAACTGACCAATAGCCATACCGCAACTGCTAAACTGACTTTCATTTCATTCCCCCTGTGTCTTATTGATGGTTTTGCGCTATAAACCGATCCAGCGCATTGGCAAAAGCTTGTTTTTCTTTTTGACCAAATGGTGGCGGACCACCACGAGTATCAACCCCACTACTTCGCATGACCTCCATAAAATCACGCATATTTAAGCGCTCTTTGATATTTTCAGTAGTATACCACTCCCCTCGAGGGTTAAGCGCGTGCGCCCCTTTATCAATCACATCTGAGGCTAATGGGATATCCCCTGTAATCACTAAGTCACCCTGCTCTGCTAGCTCAACAATGCGATTATCTGCCTCGTCAAACCCTTGAGACACCTGGATCGCTTTGATGTTTTTAGAGGGTGGTGTTTTCATCGGCTGATTGGCCACCAAGGTCAAATCCACTTTCACTCGATTAGCCACCCGAAAAAGAATGTCTTTAACTGCGACAGGACACGCATCTGCGTCTACCCAAATTTTCATCATTTAAACTCTTATGTTTTATAAGCCGGTGCAACATCCTAATGCGCCACTTTCTGACATGCAAAAAAAAAGGCTCCGAAGAGCCTTTATTTGAAACCATTTAGAATAACTTAGTATCTGTGGTTTCGTGGTTTGTTACGCTCATGCCCTAGAATTTCCATCCAGGTACGCTTACCCCAACGCGCAGGTCGCATAACCATGCTGATGCTCTTAACATTTTTCCAACCCTTCAATTTCACCGTTTTTGAGCCACCTTGATTAATATTACCTTCTAATTCAGAAAACCTTACAACATGGCCATCACTAAACTCCACGTTCAAGCGCACGACAACAGCGTTATTTTTAGAGCCTTTTAACTGAATCTGGTTAAGCTTTTTATTCACAGCAATGGTTGCATTCACAAAGTCATGCTTTTTGCCTTTAAAAGGAGAAATACTGACCCACTTACCACGATCGCCACTGTTGTTCCAGCCACCACTATCGCCATGATCGTTATGACCACCGTCATCATAATCATTGCGGTGATCTCGTGCTCGTTTTCTCAAGCTCACAATAATTTTACTGACTTTCAACGTCCCTTTCGCACGTAACTGCCAGCGCCCTTTTGCTCGCTTCCAAGGGCTATCAATCCGTACACCGTCGTAAGTGTAAGCTTGGCCATTATCAAAGTTATAACTGCGACCAAAAACACGGTACGCATCGGTTGAACGCTCACCGACCACCAGCTTAACCGTCGCATTGTTGTTCACAGATTTAGCAACCACTCGCACGGAATGAACGCGATAACGATTAACATCAATATTCTGGTATTTTTGACTAATCGCGCGCTTTAATTTAAACGTGTGCTGATCATGAAACACCTTTCCACTATAAACCAATACCGCGTCCAGTTGCTTTTTTGCTTGGGCCTGCACCGGTGCCAATAACACGCCAGCCATCACGACAGCTGTCAATAAAATACGTTTCATGCCTTTCTCCTGTTTGTTTAGTTGCCTCAAGCATAAAGGGTGTTAAATGAACTGAATCTGAAACAACAAAAAACTGCCCATATAGTGTACCAAAGTACAATAGTATTACTATGGCAGCTCAACCATACTCAGTCTATCATCCGCTAACTGTGAGTAAAATGATATGGCCGACAATCAGCAACCCATTGGCTTTGTAGAGCGTTTATCCGGCACCGCCACAGCAACAACAAATGGCATAACACGGACACTAGCGATTGGCGACCCGATCTATTTTTCAGACATTATCAGCACAGCAAACAATAGCGTAATTGCCATTTTCTTTAACAATGGCAACAAACTAGACTTAGGCCGCAACAGCCAAGCCCTCATTGATGATGACGTATATGACAACACCAATTTAGCCAACACACCAGACCAAAGTACCTCTGTGGAAGCACTTCAAGCCGCCATTTTAGCCGGAGAAGACCCCACAGAAATTCTTGCCGCAACAGCCGCAGGTGCAGGCACTGAAACGGTAGAACCTGACACAGAAGGCTCAGGGTTCAGTTTTGTCAGCTCAAGGCTCACCGGCGAAAGAACCACCCCCACCAGCGGTTTTACCACAACAGGCCTTGGTGGCTTTAGTGATGAGAGCATCGACGTACTCAATGCTGACGACCCTTTACTGGCCGTCGCTGCAGTAGAACCAACCCCTGTTGCCAATGATGATGGAGTGCTAACACTGCGTGAAGGAACAGCAGGCATTAGCAGTAACTTACTGCTCAATGACACCATTAATGCCGATGGTGCCACATTAACCTCCTTCACCTTTACAGGCCCTGGCGGCAATCTGATAACGGCTCAAGCGGGTAGTACCGTTGCCACCACTTTAGGCGGGCAATTAACCGTCAATGATGATGGTTCGTTTACCTTCATCCCGCCAGCGAATGCAGATCACAGCGCTGAAGACAGCCTCCCCATTACCTTCACCTATACCATTACCGATAGTAATGGCGACACCTCAACCGCCACCCAAATCATCAATGTGATTGACGATACACCCACTGCTGAAGATGGCGCACCGCGGACCATCCAAGAAGGTGATGCCGGCACTTTAACGGGTAATGTACTCGACACCACAACAGAGGGTGCTGATGGTGCAACTCTCACAAGCTTCCAATTTGTCAATGCTGCCGGGCAATTAGAAACAGCACCATTAAATAGTACCGTCACCACCTTCATTGGCGGCACCTTAACCGTCAATTTAGATGGCACATTTGTTTATACCCCTCCGCTCAATGCCGATCACACAGCCAACAATATATTAGATGACAGCTTCAACTTCACCCTAACTGATGGCGATGGTGACAGTGTCACGGCAACCCAGCGCATTACCGTCACCGACCGCCCCATCGTATTTGACTTAAGCGGTACAGACAGCATCACTGAAGGGGAAACAGCGAGCTATCAGATACAACTTTCGGGTGGCACAACAGGTAATGGTGACACTGTTTCTATTCAAGTCGCACTGAATGAACTCACCACAACCGCGGCAGATCATGATGCGTTACTCGCGGCGCTACAAACTGCGGCGGACAATACTGCAGGTGTCAGCCTCAATGGCAACACACTCACCTTTACCAATGGTGCCAGTAACTTATCTTTTGATATCCAAGGTACAGATGACACAACCTTTGAGGGCAATGAAAACTTTCAAATCTTGCTACAAAATCCAAGTTCCAGTACAGGTATTACAGCTGAATTAGGCAACCAAACCACTGTTACCACCAACGTCATAGATAATGACACCCTCAACTTTACTTTATCAGGTGACACCAACGTTACCGAGGGACAATCGGCAAACTTTAACATAGGTTTTACGGGTGAATTGCAACAAGGTGAGCAAGCCTCTATTACCCTCAACTTTGACCCACTAACCACCTCAGCGGATGACTTAGAAGCCATCACCCAAGCTTTGCAAGATACCATCACCGCCCTAGGGCCAGACAGCGGCATCAGCTTAGATGGCACCACCCTAACCTTTACCGGTGGAGGCGTTAACAACTTGCCATTCACTATTGATACCGTTAACGATGCTTTATTTGAAGGGGCAGAACAATTTGAACTGGTATTAAGTAACCCTACCTCAACCACCGGGGTTACCACCACAGCAAACACCACCCCCATCACCACCACCATTACCGACAATGATACTTTAGACTTTAGTATCACTGGCAGTAACACCGTTGCCGAGGGCAATACCGCTGCATACACCATCACTCTAGCAGGCGGCACACTGGCCAGCGGCGAAAGCGCCAGTGTCGATATTCAATTGAATGATGAAACAACCAACGCAGCTGACCATGCGGCACTTCTAACCGCCATACAAACAGCCGTTGACGCTGATAACAATGTTACGCTAGCGGGCAACACCCTGACTTTTTCCCCTGGCACCACCGCATTCACCTTTAACCTCAATGCCCTCAACGACGCTTTTGCTGAAGGTAATGAACAATTTAATATCACCTTAACTAACGCTCAATCAACAACGGGTGTCGACACAAGTATCAGCACTGCTGTTGCCACAACCACGATTACCGACAATGATGCCGTTAACTTCGTTTTATCAGCAGATAAAACCACGGCTAATGAAGGTGAAAGCATTACTTACACCCTCACACTAGGGGGTGATACATTAGCCGATAACGAAACTGCCACCATTCAAATCGCATTAACCGATGAAACAACCTCAGCCGCAGATCATTCAGACCTAATTGCAGCCATCACGACCGCGGTCAATGCTACAGATGGATTTAGTTTTGACCCGATAACAGGCACGATCACAGTTACCGGCAATGCAAACACAACCCTAAATTTTTCAGTCTTAGCCCAAACAGATGCCATTCTAGAAGGCAATGAAACGCTGAATGTCGCCCTTAGCAACCCGGGTTCAACCACAGGTATCACCGTCACGGCTGACACCACACCACTGCCTGCCACCATCACCGATGCCAACGCATTGGTATTTGCACTCACTGGCGACAACCTCAGTGTAGAAGGGCAAACTGGCCAATATCAAATCAGCTACAGCGGCGGCACCCTTGCCGAGAATGAAACAGCCACCGTACAACTTAACATCCAAAATATCACCACCACTGATGCGGACTATAGCAGTGTGCTTGATGCATTAACGCTAGCGGCAAATGCCACCACTGGTGTCAGCTTTGACCCTAGCAACCAAACCGTGACCTTTACAGGCAGCGCGACGCAGCAACTCAACTTCAACCTTGCTGCCATTGCCGATGGCGTCACAGAAAATAATGAAGATTTTGCACTCAGCTTAACCAACAATACCTCTGCCACAGGCATTGAAACCAGTATTGATGCCGCCAAAACATCGGTGATAACCACCATCATTGATGCACCACCCCCCGTCACCATCATTGAAGGTACAGAAACCATTACCGGCAATACACTGACCAACCCATTATTACAAAATAATGGTGCTACCATCACCAATTTTCAGTTTACTGACAGCAATGGAAATAGCCAAACAGCAGCCGCTGGCAGCACTGTAACCACTCAACTTGGTGGCACCTTAACAGTTACTACCAATGGCGATTTCACCTATATATCCCCTAGCTCTGCAGACCACAGCAACAATGACAGCTTAAACGATGATTTCAATGTCACGTTTCAGCTCAATGATGGTAGCTCTGCCACAGCCACACAAGCGGTACTTGTCACAGACGACACTCCTATAGCTGTGGATGGCACCGCGACCATTACTGAAGGCGACAACTTTTTCAACAGCGTATTACTCAATGATGACCAAGGCGCTGATGGCGCTAAAGTCACGACTTTCTCAGTCGTTGTAAACGGGCAAACATTAACAGCCAATACCGGAGAGTCTCTAACCACCGCGCTAGGATCTATCTTAACTGTTCAATCCAGTGGGTTTTATACCTTAAGCACACAAAGCAGCCTTGACCATACCAACACCGATAGCCTGGCTGAGCAGTTCAGTTATGTGATTACCGATGGCGATGGCGATACTGATGACGCCTTAGAAACCATTTCAATCCTTGATACCAACCCAAATGCAAGAAATGACACCGCCCGCGTGACCGAGGGTGAAAGTGCCATTAGCCAAAACGTCACCAGAAATGATTTTACTGGCAACGACAATAGCACTATCAGCCAATTTACCTTTACCGGCCGTGATGCCAATGGCTTAGCAACCGACATCACCATAAACCTAACCGGCACCACCACCGTCACCACCTTTTTAGGCGGCACTTTAACCATCAATACCGATGGTAACTACACCTACTTACCTCCCGCACAAGTGGATCACAGTGCAGGCCAAGTGGAAGACAACTTATTCTACACCCTCTCAGATACAGATGGAGATCAAAATACCGCCAGAGAAAGAATCATCATCCGAGATACCAACCCAGATGCCCGCAACGATGTAAGCACTAGCGTCAATGAAGGCGCATTAGCAGGCGGCACAGCCCGAGAAAAAGCCATTGCGGCAGGAGATGCAACGCGACTGGCCGAATTAGATGCCCAGCTCATCAGCCGAGGCAACATCTTAGATAACGACCGAGTCCGTGCAGACGGCGCCACTATTACCGATGTCGATGGCAATAGCCCTGTCAACGGGCAAATCGTGATTGATACGGCAGCCGGTATTCTCACCGTTTTCACGGTGACCGATGCCAATCACCAAGCCGGTGATTTTGAATACACGCTGCAAGATGCCACCAATCAAGCAGCGAATGAACGATTTGCCGACCGTTTCAACTACACCATTACCGACAGTGATGGCGATAGCGACACCGCACAATTACGTATCCGATTGCTAGATGATAGACCAGACGCCATTAATGATAATGGCGGCACACTCAATGAAGCCGATTTAGTCGACGCCAATGGCACCCCAACCCCAGCTAACCTACTCCCCACCGATACAGGAAACTTACTGACCAATGATTTTGTCGGGGCAGATAGCGCTGCTATTGTAGAAGTTGCCGGACAAACAGCAGACGCTAACGGTGTCATCACCGCGACAGTTGAAGCAGGCACCATACAAGTCTTCACCCGTGCGTTCGACAGCCATGCTGCAGGTGATTACATCTTCACCCTAGAGAACCCGGTTGACCATAGTGGGCGTAATATCTTCAACCAAGATATCCGCTATGTTCTGCAAGATGGCGATGGCGATAGAGACCGCCCAGCTCGGCTCCGCATTCGAATTGCTGACGACAGGGACATCACCGCCAACGACGACCCTGTTTTAGAAGTACTAGAAGGCACCAATGGCATTGATGGTAACGTACTAGATAATGACGACAGAGGTGCTGACCAAGCCACCGTCTCTCAAATCACCTTCATTGACAACACGGGCACCAGTGTCACCACACAGCTTAATGGCGCCAGCATCACTGTCGATACCCAATTTGGGGGCAAACTCACCATTAATCCTCAAGGCCAATTTACTTACGTCCCTCCTGCCAGTGTCACTCATAGCAATGCCAATGACCCCAGTGACCCTGTCCCGTTTAGTTTTGACTACACCCTAGCGGATGATCGGAACAATGATTCAGACACCGCCACCCAGCTCATCAACATACTGGATGATGTGCCCGTGGCTAACGATGGCAATGAAACTGCCACCGAAGGCCAAACACTCAACGGAAACGTCATCAGCAATGACAACCAAGGTGCCGATGGCGCACTTGTAACCACCTTTTCGATGGCCGACGGCAGTGGCGGCACTCTCACAGCCAATGTGGGTGGAACCATTACCACACCATTGGGCGCGCAGCTGACTGTATTTGCCGATGGATCTTACACCTATGTCGCACCAGCCAGCCTTGATCACAGTAATGGCAATACCTTTGGCGAAACCTTTTCTTACATTATACAAGACGCTGATGGCGACACTAGCACCGCCGATGAAGTCATTACAATAGATGATTCAGTCCCCGTAGCAAAAGACGACATCACCACCCTTGAAGAAGGTTCTACAGAAATATCAGGCAATGTTCTGGCTAACGATACTCTTGGAGCAGACACTGTCGGTTTAGCAATGTCCAGCTTCACCTTTACAGATATCAACGGTAATGTGGTTGCCGGCACCTTTGACACGCCACTAACCACCACACAACAAGGCACTTTAACCGTGCACACGGATGGCACGTATGAATACACACCAGCGGCCTCACTAAACCACCCTATCGCCGATGCAAGCATTGATGATGTATTTACTTACACTGTACGTGATGGCGATGGTGACGAATCCACCGCCACCGAAACATTACGCATCACTGACGACACCCCAACACCGAATGCAGATACCGCAGAGGTCAACGAAAGCGCCTTAGCCACAGGAAGTGGCCGAGACATTGGCGGCGTTACAACCATTACCGGCAACATTCTCAACAATGACGACACCGGCGCTGACAGCAACGGCTTTAAGCTGAACACCATTGGCGGCGTAACAGCCAACGGTGCCGGTCAATTCATCGTCACCACAGCGTCAGGCACACTCACTGTTGAAGCCAATGGCGCCTTTAGTTACACCCTCACCACCGCCTCAAGTGCGGATACCGATATCATTAACTACAGCGTCATTGATGGCGATGGCGACATTGCCAGCACCACCCTCACCATCACCATTACAGACGACCAACCAACTGCAGTTGATGATAATGCCTTATTAGTGAATGAGGGCACGGCAAGCATTAATGGCAATGTACTCAGCAACGATACACAAGGTGCTGATGGCGCACAATTGTCTACCTTTGAATTTACAGGCAACAACGGTCTAACCACCGCTAATGCCGGCGATACGGTGACCACCGCACTCGGTGGTAGCTTAACCGTCAATGCAGATGGCAGTTTTACTTACACCCCACCTGCCAACGCCAACCACAGCAACAACGAGCAGCTTGATGACAGCTTTAACTACACCATCACCGATGGAGACGGCGACATCAGCAGCGCCAGCCAAACATTACGCGTTGTCGACACCCAGCCAATCGCACTCGATGATACAGCCACCATTGAAGAAGGTGATGCCGATAAAAATGGCACAAACAATCAAGTAACAGGTAACTTAATCACTGAAAATGACCAATTAGCAGCAGACAGTGTCAGCATCACCGACATTGCAGGCAACCCTGTCGGCACGCCTTTTACAACACCAGAGGGTGGCACCCTACTGATACTGAAAAATGGCCAATACCAATACACGGCGCCAAGCCAAGTTGACAACAGCGCAGGGAATGTCATTGAAAGCTTTATTTACACCTTAAGCGATGCTGATGGCGATAGCGTCAGCGCCACCTTAACCGTGAATATCACCGATACAGACGTGAGTACAGTCGCCCACAGCAACACCGTATTTGAAGGTGACGCTGATAATGACGGTAACAACAACCAAACAGCTGGCAACCTTCTCAATGACAGCACAACGCTGTCTGCTGACGGCGGCGCAATAAGTAATGTCACTAGCAACAATACCGCCTCAGAAAGCACCAATATCGTCGGTGGTATTTTTGTGAGCAAAACCATCACCACCACTTTAGGTGGCATTTTAGTGCTAGATGCACAGAGCAATTACACCTACACCGCACCAGATAATGCCAACCAGCTTAGTGGTGCCGTCACCGATGAATTCACCTTCACCGTCACCGACAGTGATGGCAGCAGCGACAGCAGTGCGCTCACTATCACCATCAAAGATACCAAGCCTACGGCTGCCATCGACTTTGCGGCCATTGTTGAAGGTGACAATGACAACAATGGTCAGCCCGATAGCGTCAGCGGCAACATACTGCAAAATGACGTAACAGAAGCCGATAGCGTGACCTTAATTTCCATCAATGGCCAGACCAATTTTGCAGGGCAAACACTCGACACCCCATTCGGTAAAATAACTGTCGATCTCAATGGCAACTTTACCTATGCGGTTGATGCCTCTGTCGCCAACATTAACAACCGACCACAAACAGATGCCATTAGCTATACCATTCGAGATGCAGATGGTAATGAGTCCACCACCACACTGAACGTTGTCATTGCAGACACCCAACCTGAAGCGGTCAATGATACAGCCTCATTGAGTGAAGGCGACCAAAACAGTACCAGTGGCAATGTTCTCAATAATGATTTACAAGGTGCCGATAGCGTCACGATAACCGCCATAACAGGTGGCTCAATAGGCCAACCAATTGAAACGGCACTCGGCACCCTCACCCTAAATAGCAACGGTAGCTTTAACTATGTCAGTAAAGTCAAAGATACCGACGTCACCATAACAGATACATTCAACTACACCATTACGGACAGTGACGGCAGCGAATCCACCGCGACATTGCGTATCAATATCACAGACACTGCCCCCACCGCGGAGAATGACTTCTTTGCAGTGATAGAAGGTGATAGCCAACTCAATAATGGTTTAAACAATCAAGTATCAGGCTCAGTGCTGGACAATGACCAACAACGGGTTGACAGCGTAACTGTCACCAATATTGTAGGTGGCAACATAGGCCAAGCCTTTACCACAGCCAACCAAGGTAGTTTAATATTAAATGCTAATGGCAGCTTCACCTACACTGCACCCGGTGCATTAGATCACAGCCTTGGTGATGTGCTAGATCAGATTCAATACACCTTAACCGATGCCGATGGCAGCACCTCAAATGCAATACTCACTCTAGTGGTTGGCGACACCTTCCCTGTCGCCATTAACGACACCGACAGTGTCATCCTAAACGGCAGCACCAGTGGCAATGTCACCAGCAATGATTTTATTGCTGCAGACAGTATTAATGTCATCAGCATAGAGGGTGGCAGTGTCAACGGGCAACCTTTTGCCACGCCCATTGGCGGCACATTACTCATTAATAGTGATGGCACTTATACCTACACCCCACCCCCAGCCATTGTTGGTGATAGCACACAAGAAAGCTTTAGCTATGTACTGCAAGATGCAGATGGCGATACCACCACCGCTGTACTCACCATTACCACCAACGCGAACAATGGTAATGGCGGTGGTGGTGCCGGTGGCAACCCAGGTGAACACCTAGATAGCGTTACGGAAGGTAACAACCAAACCAGTGGTGATACCACCCCTGATAACACCGACCAAATTACCGCCATCAACGGCTTCACCATTGGCCTACGAACCACAACCCCATTAGGCGGCTTCATTACCTTCAACCAAGATGGTAGCTATACCTATGAAGCCCCCGAAAGCGTTGACAACACCAACCCGGTCACCGAGACCTTTGACTTTACCGTTACGGCAGCAGATGGTAGCACCCGTGATGAGAGCCTCATCATCACAGTAAACGATACCCAACCATTAGCCACACCAGATTTTGTAGCCACCATTGAAGGCGTCACCAATGCCGTTACCGGTAACGTGATCAATAATGACCAACTGGGGGTTGATAATATCACTGAGGTGGTGGCCATTAACGGTGCTGCACCTGGCGCTGAAATTACCACAACATTGGGTGGAAAACTCACCGTCAATGCCGATGGTAGCTTCAGTTACACACCGCCTACCACCTTAGATCACAGTGCAGGCACCTTAACCGACACCATTACTTACACCCTACGTGATGCTGACGGCAGTACGTCTGAAAGTATCCTCAACTTTGTCGTTGGAGATACTCAGCCTGTGATTCTTGCCGATACAGATACCGTTGTAGAAGGCACCGGTAATAAAGCGGTCGGCGATATATTTGCCAACGACAGCTTAGCAGCAGACGGCGTAACCGTCACCAGTATTACAGGACAAACTGTTGGCCAAGCCTTTAAAACCCAATTTGGCACCTTAACCCTCAATGCCGATGGCACCTATGAATATGTGGTTGATGGCTTACTTGACCATCAAAATGGCACTTTAAGCGAAGTTTTTGAATATACCACTACGGATCAAGATGGCGACAGCAACACCACCACTCTCACCATCAACATTACCGACACTGATGTCAAAGCAGTGAAAGACATCGCCGCCGTCGTCGAAGGGGATAGCGACAGCAATGGCAGCAACAACACCACGAGTGGTCAGCTCATCACAAATGACGCTATTAGCGCACCTAGCAGTAGTATTATCAGTATTACAGGTGGCTCAATTGGCATCCCATTCACCACCCCGCCTGGGGGCACTCTAACCGTCAACACTGACGGTAGCTTTACTTATGTTGCCCCAGATAGCGTCAATAACCCGAACGGGGATCCGGTCGAAGAGGTTTTCAGCTATACCATTACCGATGATGATGGCAGCACCAGCAGCGCTACATTAACCGTATTAATCAGCGACACAGGCCCGACCGTTGTCGATGACTTCGACAGCATTAGTGAAGGTAAAAATGCCAATGGCAGTGATCAACAGCTTACAGGTAATGTACTGACCAATGATGTCAGTGTTGCCGATGCCACCTCATTAACCTCAGCACAAGCCAGTGGCAACACCGCCCTCATTAATCAAACATTAACCACAACACAGGGCGGCAGCATTATTTTCCAAGCGGATGGCAGCTATATTTATACGCCACCCAGTTCCGTTGACCACACCGGCGTTGATGTCATTGAAGATAGCATCAGCTACACCATTACAGATGCCGATGGTAATACCAGTACAGGCACACTCACCATTGACCTCACAGACGGCACACCGGTTGCCACTGACGATACCGATAACGCCACTGAAGGGAGCGCAACGCCTGCGACTGGCAACGTTATTAATAATGATAATAATGTAGGGGACAGCGTCAGTGTGAAAAGTATTTCTGGTGGCACCGCGGATGGCCAGTTTTTCACCACCGGGTTAGGTGGCAAACTCGCCATCGACAGCTTAGGCAACTATCAATATATCGCGCCTGATCAACTCGATCACAGTTTAGGCGAGAGAACAGAAAGCTTTACCTATACCCTAGAAGATATTGATGGTGATGTAGTCACAGCCACTCTAACCATCACCATTGATGATACAGGCGTAGTTGCCATAGATGATACCGTCATCACCGCAGAAGGTACTGACAGCAATGGTAATGCCAACACCCTAACCGGGAGCGTGTTTGACAACGACACCTTAAGCGCTGATAGCCCAAGCATTACGGCAATCACCGGTGGTGTAATTGGCACCGCCATCAACACCACGCTCGGTGGCAGCATCACATTAAATGCAGATGGCAGCTTCACGTATATTGCCCCTGCCAATGCAGACCACAGCGCAGGACGACTATTTGACAGCATTGGTTACACCCTAACAGACACCGATGGTGACAGTGCCAATGCGACTTTAACCATTGAGGTAACCGACACCGGGCCAACAGCAATTGCAGATATCGATCAAGTCCTTGAAGGGCAACAAACGTCAGGCAACGTGCTAACCAACGACGCCTTACTTGCAGATGGCGGCACAGTCAGTAGCATCACCGGTGGCACAATCGGCACGGAGTTCACCACGGTATTAGGCGGTAAAATCACTTTAAACACGGATGGAAGTTACGACTATTCAGCACCAGACAGCATTGCCAACCTAGCTCAAGACCCCGTTTTTGACCAAATAGAGTACACCGTTAAAGACAGTGACGGCAGTGAATCTAACACCACACTCACCATCGAAATTCAAGATGCAGGCTTAAGCCAAACGCTCATTGGCAGCGAAAATGATGACATCATTTTTGCTAGAGCTGGCGATGACGTCATTGTAGGGCTAGGGGGTAGTGATACGCTCAGTGGTGGCACAGGAAATGACACGTTAACCTACGACAGCTTAGATAAGCTCATCGATGGTGGTGAAGATGATGATATTTTAGTACTCAATAGCAGTACTAACTTTAGCACTGATAATGTCAGCGTAAGCAACATTGAAACCTTACAAATCAGTAACGATAATGACACCGTGACACTGTCATTAAATGATATTTTAGACATCACCGATTTAGATCATATCTTAAACATTAATGCTGACAGCCGTGGACAGCTTCAGTTAGACGCTCAAGGTGCCAATATTGACAGGCAGGCCACGAGTAACCCTAATGTAGAACAAGTCACACTAACATTAGGTGCGGATACCGCAATATTATTCATTGACAATAGAAGCGTATGCATAATTATCACTAAACACTTTCAATTACAGCATCCATATCCAGGGTAAATGAGAATAATTCTCAATATGCAATTTATATTGTGAC
>JABHGC010000173.1 GCA_018672285.1 Methylococcales bacterium | reverse complement strand
GGTTCATAAATGAGTAGCCTTGGCTGTTTGTTTGTGCTGTTTTGTCGCACTCATTATAACTAATGAGGCCAGGCATTCTCTTTTTTTTTTCGTTATTTATCAATAAAGACGCTTACTTTCAGACTTTTGCATCTACCTCAATAATCAATGCTTTAATTGTTGTCGCAGTGCGGGAAAATATAATGAATGATAAAACGATAGCAACTCATAACGGTAACTTTCATGCGGATGATGTTTTTAGTATTGCTGCATTTAAGAAAATACTCCCTTCTTTTAAGCTCATCCGTACACGTGATTTAGGGCTTATCGCCAAGGCTGATATTGTGATTGATGTTGGCGGTGAACATGACCCTGATACAGGCCGTTTTGATCATCATCAACGTGGGGGAGCAGGTGAGCGTGAAAATGGTATTCCCTATTCTTCGTTTGGTTTAATTTGGCAGAAGTATGGCTTAGATATATGCCAAGGTAACCAAGACGTCGCAAATGCCGTTGATGCAGGTTTAGTTTCAGAGATTGATGCCATCGATTGTGGTCATATCGAAGGTGTTTCTAAAGGTATTAGCCTTAGCCAGACTATTTCAATGTTTAATCCAACTTGGCAAGAAGAGGGTGACTTTGATGCATGTTTTGACGAAGCGGTTGATTTTGCATCGCGCGTTTTAACACGGTTCATTGCATCGGCTAACGGTGGCATTAGTGCGAAAGACATTGTGGCTAAAGCTATTGAGGGTGCAGAAGATCCGAGGGTGATTGTATTAGAAAAATATACCCCGTGGAAAAAAACGGTTCATGCCTTATCAGAAGAAGCGTTGTATATGATTTACCCATCTCAGACAGGACAATGGCGAATTCAAACAGTACCTATTGAGCCTGGTTCGTTCGAGGATAGAAAATCGTTACCTAAACAATGGGCAGGTTTATCCGATATAGAGCTTGAAGAGGTGACAGGTATTGATGATGCCATGTTTTGCCATAATGGTTTATTTATTGCGGGTGCCGAATCATTTGAAAGTGCTATGAAAATGGCAACCATCGCACTTAAAGAAGCATAGCAGTGTGATCAATAATATACCCATTCAAATGAACATAGAGATTTTGTTACGTTCCACAAAATGACAGTCATTTCAGGTATGCGATGCCGTGATAGCCATCTAGTAGCTTGCAATTGATATGAAAAGTGGAAAACAACGCAGAGCAGAAATTAAAGCTAAGCGATTAAAAAGAATATCTGAAAGAGATAATACGGTGAACCCTTTCAAGCACCCGATGCCCGAATGGGCTATTCCTGTGAACAAAGATGAAGTACATCATCACTCAATGTTTTTCGATATTCCGTTATTTTACGTCGATAAAGAATTTCTCTGCAGGGACTGTGGTACGACGGAAGTTTGGACTGCGAAACAGCAAAAATGGTGGTACGAAATAGCCAAGGGAGATTTGGAAACAACTGCAGTTCGTTGTCACGCATGTAGAAATAAAATAAAAGCCGAAAAAACAGCACAGAAACAACATATGGCAGAAGTGGCAAAGCGCAAGTCACACCCTAATGACGCGTTCTTTAAAAAAAGCTAACATCCCGTCACCTTACTTTTATTAAAATATTGCATAAGGTAATCGTTTTATTGAAACTTTCTGCAATATTGCTTGTCACTTGTATAATGCCAAGTTTGTGGGTATTTTAATGATTAATAAAAATAATAATGGACGAGTGACGCTATAGTGGGCAGCTTTCAATGGCCAGTGAGAGTGTATTATGAAGATACAGACTCTGGTGGTGTTGTTTATTACGCCAATTACCTAAAATTTTTCGAGCGTGCAAGAACGGAAATGTTACGTTCTAAAGGGCTTGAACAAGACTTCTTGCGCTCAAAACACAACATAATGTTTGCCGTTGCTGATGTGCATATTCAATATCATAGACCTGCTCGGTTTAATGATGCCTTAGTTGTTGTTTCAGATGTCGTGCAGCTTAAAAAAGCAGGCATGTCTTTTCATCAGGTTATTTATTTACAGTCAAACCTTGAAACCCCTTTGTGCACAGCTGATGTGAAAATTGCTTGTATTGATGAGGCGAGCTTTCGTCCAACCCGTATTCCCGAAGTTGTACTGCAAGAGGTCAAGGATGAGTAGTGACGCAAGTATTATTGATTTAATTCTAAAAGCAGGGCTGGTTGTTCAGTTTGTGATGTTGCTGCTTATGGTGACCTCGTTATATTCATGGACAGTTATTTTTAATCGCTGGAAAGTTATTAAGCACGCTCAGCAAGCGGCTAAAACATTTGAAAAACGGTTTTGGTCAGGGTTAGATTTAGCGCAGCTTTATCAGCAGCTATCCGGTAAAAAGCAAATCAGTGGTCTAGAAAGTATTTTTCATACCGGTTTTAGCGAGTTTGCCAAATTAAGTGAGCAAGCAGGTTCTGAAGCGTCTGCGGTGGTTGAAAGTAGTCACCGGGTGATGAACGTGACGTTAAACCGTGAGGTTGAAGCGCTTGAAAATCATTTGTCATTTCTAGCAACGATTGCATCAGCCAGTCCTTATGTTGGTTTATTTGGTACGGTGTGGGGTATTATGAATGCATTCATTTCTCTCGGTGTTGGCGAACAGCAAGCGACACTCGCTGTGGTTGCACCAGGTATTGCTGAAGCTTTGATTGCAACGGCAATGGGTTTGTTTGTAGCGATACCGGCGGTTATTTTTTATAACCGCTATGCAGATGCGGTGAATAAGTTATATACCCAATATGACGGCTTTGTTGAGGAATTTACCTCTTTAATTCAGCGCCAAAGCCATACGGAGAGCTCTGTGTGAATGCTTCTGGTAGTCAGCGAGGACGAAAAAAGCCGGTAGCTGAAATTAATGTGGTTCCTTATATTGATGTGATGTTGGTGTTGTTGGTGATTTTCATGATTACCGCGCCCATGTTTGCTCAAGGTATTAAGGTTTCGTTGCCAGAGGTGTCGGCAGAAGCCATAGAGAGTGAAAGTGATACGCCCTTGGTGCTCACGGTGGATTTGTCTGGCCAGTTATTTATTAACCAAAACCCTGATCCTCAGCAAGCAATGAGTGATGATGCGGTGGTTAAATTAACCCAAGCTATTTTGCTCAAAAAACCGAATACGCCGGTTTTGGTAGAAGGAGATCAAGGCATCGAATATGGCAAGATTGTGAGTGCAATGGTGTTGTTGCAATCGGCAGGTGCTAAAAGCATTGGCTTGGTGACTGAAACACCGGAAGACAGTCGCTCACAATGATTAAGATGATTTTGCAATATCCATTGGCGTTAGTGGCAGCCGTTGTATTGCATCTTGTGATTGTAGGATTGTTTTTGTTTCATGTGGAGCAAACGCCTGATAAGCCAAAATCTTTGCCGCCTAGTATTCAGGCGGTTGCGATTCAAGCAGGTCAATATCAAGAGCAATTAAAGCAAGCGGTTAAAAAGAAGCAGCAAGAAAAACAACGTCAAGAAGAGAAAAAACAGAAACAGGTAGCGGCTAAAAAAAAGGCGAAAGCTAAAAAACGGGCTGCTGAAAAAAAGCGAATTGAAGAGAAAAAACGGGCAGATAAAAAAGCACGTGATGAGGCTAAAAAGAAAAAAGCGGCAGCGGAAAAAAAGGCCGAGGCACTTCGTCTGAAAAAGAAAAAAGCTGATCAATTAGCCAAAAAGAAGAAAGAAGACAAAAAGAAAAAAGAGATTGCGCTAAAGAAAAAGCAGGAAAAAGAGAAAAAAGCGAAAAAGAAGGCAAAAAAACTGGCCGAGAAGAAAAAGGCTGAGAAAAAAGCCAAGCGGCTGTTGGCTGAAAAGAAAAAGAAAGCTGAAGCGAAAAAACGTAAAGAACAACAAGCGCGTGAAGATGAAATGCTAGAGATGATGGCCGAGGAAGAGGCACAGACAAGGTTATCATTGCAGCAAAAAGAAATTAGCAAATATAAAGGCTTGTATCAGCGCTTAATCGGACAAAAATTTCGCCCACCAGCGGCTTTTCCGAAAGGTGTGTGTACAGTGAGAGTGAAATTATTGCCCTCGGGCAGTGTTGTGGATGTGACGGTTGCAAGAAGTAGTGGTAATGCCTTGTTTGATGCCGCCTGTAAAAAAGCCTTCCATAAAGCATCACCCTTTCCAGTGCCAAAAGATCAGGCATTGTTTAATCGTGAATTTAGGAATATGACCATTATTTTGGATCCAGGGAAATGATCAGAGTAAACGTATTTTTTATATTGGTAGTGCTGTGTGGTTTTAATGCAGCCGTTGTTAAAGCCGACTTGACCTTTGTGGTGACCGACTATGTTGAGGATGCCATTCCGATAGCGGTTGTGCCTTTTCAGTGGAAGGGTAAAGGACAATTGCCAGGTGATATGGCTAAGGTCATTGACAGTGATTTATCACGCAGTGGTCAATTTAAAAGTATGTCGCGCAATAAAATGTCTTCAAAACCGCATAGCCCAAGTGACGTGCAATTTGCACAATGGAAGCGTCAAGGCATGGATTATTTGGTTATCGGGAGTATTACTCCGAAAGAGGCCAGTCGATATTCGATACGTTTTTATTTGTATGATGTGATTAAGAAAACGCAAGTTGCAGCCTATACATTACCGATTCATCGACGGGTTTTTCGTAAAGCAGCACACCGTATTTCAGATATTATTTACCAAAAAATCACTGGCGAAAAAGGGGCGTTTGATACCCGTATTGCTTATGTGACTGTTGAAAAACGCAAGAAACGTCGGTTGTATCGTTTGAAAATTGCTGATTCAGATGGTCATAATCCGAAAACGATGATCACCAAATCTAACTCTATTCTATCTCCTGCATGGTCACCTAAAGGGGATAAAATAGCGTATGTCTCTTTTGAAACACGAAGGCCTAGAATTTATATTCAAGAAGTTGCCACGGGAAAGCGAACCAGATTACCATCGTTTAAAGGGATAAATAGCGCACCATCATGGTCGCCAGATGGGCGTAAATTAGCGGTTGTTTTATCCTATGGTAAAAACCCAGATATCTACATTTATGATTTGCGTAGTCGAAAATTCAAACGAATCACTCGGCACTACGGGATTGATACAGAGCCTACCTGGACGCCTGATGGGAAGTCTATTGTTTTTACTTCTGATCGAGGGGGTAGCCCACAAATATATGAAGTGGCAGCAACCGGTGGTAGAGCTAAACGCGTGAGCTTTGAAGGGAGTTATAATGCTCGCCCAAGGGTCTCTCCAGATAGCCGTAAAATTGTAATGGTGCACCGAGATCGAGGCAGTAAGAAATTTCAAATTTCAGTGTTAGACAGAGAAACAAGGTCCACGTTAGTGCTGACCAGTGGGGCTTTAGACGAGTCCCCGTCTTTTTCTCCGAATGGGAGAATGATTATTTACTCGACAGCGGGTACAAGGTCACGCAATATATTGGCAGCAGTTTCAATAGATGGCTTGGTTCACCAGCGCCTAGCTGTTCAACGAGGTAGTGTACGGGAGCCAGCTTGGTCTCCTTTTAGTCGACGATAAAGGTAAAAAATAATGAAAATAAAATCGCTTACGATGATCCTTTTAGCGGGTACTTTAGCCGCATGTAGTGGTACTGAAGAAAAACCTGTGGATCAAAATACACCGTTACCAGAAGTTGAAACGGTAGAAGATGAAGCCATTACAGCCATACCGGATGATGTGGATGACGGCAATGCGATTGATGGTGGAAGTGATGACCTGTCTTTTCTTGAGATACTAGATGATCCTACCAGTCCGCTGTCTAATACCACGGTCTACTTTGGTTTTGATCAACACGATGTTTCTGGCGAATACGCGCCAACATTAGATGCTCATGCGGCATTTTTAATGGAGCATGCAGACTTGCAAGTGGTTTTGGAAGGGTATGCCGATGAGCGTGGCACACCGGAATATAACTTAGCACTCGGTGAGAAAAGAGCTATTGCAGTAAGAGATTATTTGCAAGTGTTGGGTGTTTCCGCAAACCAGATTGAGATGGTGAGTTATGGTGAGGAAAACCCGGTTGCAGAAGGTCATAATGAAGCTGCATGGGCACAAAACCGCCGTGTTAAGCTTGCTTACTCAGGACGATAAGTATGATGACGCGATTGGCTTTAACGGTATTATCGAGCGGTTTATTTGCTAGTGTTGCATTGGCAGATACTGCTGTTGTGGAGCGACGAGTTGTGCCGCCCTCTTCGTCAGCGGGGGAGAGTAATACCGTTTATGTGCCGGTCGCACAATCGGCATCTGCCGTAAAAACTCATCAGCCTGGATCGACAGGCGGTATGGGGGTTTTGCTTGGCAAGGTCAATCGCCTTCAGTCTGAGGTACAAGAGTTGCGAGGCATGGTCGAATTACTAACCTTTGAAATCCAACGCATTAAGCAAAATCAAAAAGACCGTTATTTAGATTTAGATAGCCGCATTACTGCGCTCTCATCTGGTTCGTCCAATGCGGTTTCTAATGGCACAATGACGCCTGTTACACCTAGTGGTGCCTTAGTTGACCCAGTGGCTCCTGTGGTTGACGGGGCAGGGGATCCAGCATTAGAGCAAAAAGCGTATGATATGGCCTTTTCTTTACTGAAAAAAAAGCAGTATGGTGCTGCTGAAAAAGCATTTGATGGTTTTATGTTAGATTTCCCCAACGGTCGTTTTGCGGACAATGCCCAATACTGGTTGGGTGAAACTCGATATGTGCAAAACAATAGAGAAGAGGCGTTAGCTTCTTTTAAAACATTGTTGGCGCGTTTCCCAAATAGCCCTAAAGTGGCTGGCGCGCAGTTGAAGATGGGGTATATCTATGCTGCCAGTGGAGAAGTTGGGAAGGCTAAAACAGTGCTTAACCAGCTACTGAAGCAACACCCAGGTTCAACAATGGCGAGATTAGCAAAGAAAAAGCTGTCTGACCTGTCTCGGTAACTGTTCTACTGTCAACAGTCTTAAACAATCGGCGGGTGAAATGGTATTTGCCCGACCGTTTTTGACTCATTTGCCTCGAAGTTAGTCCTGCTTTAATTCCCCTCATCTCTCCCTAGCTTTGATTCTGTCTAACGATCAGGTAATATCGCGTGTTGTTATTAAGCATGTGCTACTAAGGTTATTGTCGTGGAAAGACTCAAGCTCACTGAAATATTCATGTCTCTGCAAGGGGAAAGCCAAACAGTTGGCCTGCCGACGGTGTTTATACGTTTAACAGGCTGCCCATTGCGTTGTCAGTACTGTGATACCGAGTATGCCTTTAAAGGGGGCGAGTGGCATAATTTAGACGCCATTGTTAAGCAAACCATTGGCTATGGTGTACAGCATGTCACGGTGACAGGCGGGGAGCCACTTGCACAAAAGCCTTGTCGAAACTTGATGGCTGCATTGTGCAATGAAGGTTTGTCAGTGTCTCTGGAAACCTGTGGTGCGATGAGTATTGCCGATATTGATGAGCGCGTTACGGTGGTGATGGATTTAAAAACACCAGGGTCTGCAGAGGTTTCTAAAAATGATTATGACAATATTGCCCTCCTGAAACCCAATGATGAAGTGAAGTTTGTGATCTGTAGTCGTGAAGACTATGACTGGGCAAAGTCGATTATTGTAGAACACCATTTAGCCAAAGTGTGTCAGTTGTTGTTCTCTCCTAGCCAAGGTCAGGTAGATGCAACGGCGTTGGCAGAGTGGATTATTGAAGATCGCTTGCCAGTGCGTTTTCAATTGCAATTGCATAAAATTTTATGGGGCGATCAGCCGGGGAAGTAATATGAGTGTGCCAAGCAAAGCTAAGGCAATCAAGCTGGCCAATACAGCACAGGAAAAGTCTAACCAACAGCCTGTAACCGCGCTACACATGTTAGGAGGTAACAAATAACGTGAAGCTGTAGCAAGGGCAGTCGATCAGCCGCAATGCGCAAGC
>JABHGC010000005.1 GCA_018672285.1 Methylococcales bacterium | reverse complement strand
CGGGATGGCATGAAACAGGATGTAGAGAGCTATATTAAATATTACAATCAAATTCGGCTGCATACAGCTAATGGTGATCAAACACCAATTGAGTACGAAAATTCCTTAAGAAAAGTGTCCGGTATGAGTTGACCAGAACATAGTGTTCATTGTTTGATAATCAGAAAGTTGTTTGGTTGCATCACGTTTGACTATACCCGCGATACGACCTTTAGCTTTAGCCGTAAGGTTCGAAGGTAATTAAGACGGGTCTTCACCTAGTGTATCAATGATAATTTTTCTAATTCCAAGTTCGACTTCTTCAATAGCAATATCGAGTTCATGATGAGCTGGCCCCATCTCTAACTCTTCTGAAATGAGTACTTTTTGGACCCCCTGTAGCAACGATTTATTTCGTTCTGTTAAAAATTCTCGATAATCATGTTCACTAAAACTCTCCCTTAGAAGAATCTCTACTGCCGTTCTAGAAATAAAGTGACTTTCTAACACATAGTGGTTAATAAAAAATTATTGGCACCATTTATGGTGTGGTTAAAGAGCCACAACAGCTAATACCAAGATGTAATGTCTAGTGATTTATCAAGTTGTGTTAACACTGTAGGATGACTCGACCCAATATATAGATAAATATCATGAAAACATTGATTGTATTAGCACTCCTAATGATGTACACCACAGCAATTGCTGAGAAACGTATTGCGTTAGTGATTGGCAATGCTACCTACAAAACAGCACCACTGAAAAACCCAGTGAATGATGCTTCTAGTATTGCTCGTGCGTTAAGCCAACTAGGGTTTAAAGTAACCACCAAGCTCAATGCCAATAAAAGAACCATGAAAACAGCGATCAGTCAATTTGGCAAAGCATTGGCTCAGCCAAATACCGTTGGGTTGTTTTATTTTGCAGGTCACGGTATTCAAGTGAAAAACCGAAATTATCTCATCCCCATTCATGCTGTGATTGATGGAGAAGCAGATGTAGAGTTTGAAGGGATTGATGCCGGTCGTATTTTGGGGCAAATGGACAATGCGGGTAACAACCTGAATTTAGTCATTCTGGATGCTTGTCGAGATAATCCTTTTGGTGGGTCGTTTCGTTCTGCCAAGCGTGGGTTGGCAAGAGTTAATGTGCCGAAGGGTTCAATGATTTTATATGCAGCATCACCAGGAGAGCGAGCAGCAGACGGCACCGGTAAAAATAGTATTTTTACCAAAAATTTATTGAATAAACTCAAACAACCCGGGCTTACGGTGGATCAGGTTTTTAAGCAAACAGCATCGGCTGTTTACATTGATACTGCAAAAAAACAGCCCGTATTGATCAGTAGCAACGCAGAAGACACCTTTATCCAATATATGGACCAGGATGACCCTAGTCAAATGAGATTGTATTTACAGCAATATCCAGCGGGTAAGTTATCAGCGTTGTTTAAATTAAAGAGTAAAGAAATCTTAGAATACACGCTTACTGTCCGTTCAAATGTAAACGATGACAAAGTCACAATAGATGGAAAAAATTACGGTTCTACAGGGCTGGACTTAAAACTAAAACCTGGTGAACACACCATTAAAATTGAAAAAAAAGGTTACAAACCATTCGAGAAAACCATTCAGTTAGCCAGCAATCAAACGGTGAGAGGCATATTAACTGAAGTGTCTGAACCGCCTCAAACCAATTGGGAAAGCACACCTCTGGCAGTAAAACCTAAGCCAAAGTCAATTGTGCAAAAAGGCCAAACTTGGACAGAACCCACCACCGGCATGAAGTTTGTTTGGGTGCCTAAAGGGTGCTTTAACATGGGCAGTAGTTCAGGTGAGAGTGATGAAAAGCCAGTGCATGAGGTGTGTGTGGATGGGTATTGGATGGGGCAAACAGAAGTAACCCAAGGACAGTGGCAGAAAATGATGGGTAGTAATCCTGCGTATTTTAAAGAAAATGGAGAATGTACTTCGGCATTGTGCCCTGTAGAGCAGGTGTCATGGAGTGATTCACAAGACTTTATCGATAAGTTAAAGGATCGCACAGGCAAAAATTTCCGTTTACCAACAGAAGCTGAGTGGGAGTATGCGTGTAGAGCTGGAGGTGATACTAAAAAATATGCAGGTGCATACTCACCTGATTCAGTGGCGTGGTATGACGGCAATTCAGGTGAGAAAACGCATCGAGTGGCCACTAAAAAAGCAAACGCTTTAGGGCTTTATGATATGAGTGGCAATGTATGGGAATGGACACAAGATTGGTATAAAGGCAGTGCCTACAGTTCGCATGCACGTAACAACCATATATATGATGCAGGCGGCCAGCGCCGCGTGCTACGGGGTGGTAGTTGGGCCGGCAGTGCAGGCTACACACGCTGTGCCCGTCGCCTCGACCTCTTCCCTGGCATACGTCCCGTCGACACTGGCCTGCGCCTCTTGATTACAAAAGCCGTGCAGCATTTTGGTCAGTACGGTGGTTAAAACAGTCTTTGCTTTTGTCCCAGCATGAATTCCTGCACCTATGTTTGAGTAGGTCAAAGCGATGCAAGTTTGCCCAAGAATCATCGATTGCTAAAAGATTAAGAAACTTTAATTTTGAATAGTTCAAATATTTCATATATATTCAAAATATTCTGAAAAGTTCACTTTATTTCTGAAAATAGGTAGTATGCGAGGTAAGCAGGTTGTGGGTATTTAGAAAATATCCTGTGAATAACTTGAGTATAGTTTTTATAAATCGTCATTGTCAATTTTGATTGGTTATCATGCATAGAAAGCTGGGATATACATTTCTACGAACTGAGTTGAATCTTTTAGTACCACCATTGGGAGTGGATTTAGCCATAGGAGAGGAATACAAAGACAAAACGATTGATTATGGCCAAAATAAGCTAAAAATTTTAGCTAAAACTAAACGAGTCGGCGAAACGGTTCCTGAGCATCTTGAGGTTGCGATTAAATATCAAGGCATCCGTCTGTCTTACCTATCCCCAATATTTGATGTGATTGATGTTTCTGAATTGACCGAATATATCAAAGAAAAGCCAAAATCTGATATTCGCCGTTGTATTTGGTATCTATATGAGTGGTTGACAGAAGAAGCATTAGCGATTGAGGAGAGTACAGCAGCCTATACAAATCTGCTAGATGATCAATATTATTTTACTTCTGCAAATAGTAGAAGGCATTCACGAACTAGAGTGATTAATAACCTATTGGGAAACAAGCAATTTTGTCCAATGGTTAGAAAAACAACTAAAATGAAGTCGCTAGCTAAGCGGGATGTGATGGCAATGGCCCAACACCACTTGTCTGCATTGAGCCCATTCCTTGATACTGAGACATTAGGGCGATCAGTGTCGTACTTGTATACAAAAGAAACAAAGTCTTCAACAGAAATTGAAAAAGAAGATACAAGAGAGGAGAAAACAAAGAAATTTTTTCGCGTACTGAAAAGTAGTGGGACACAGCCTTTAGATAAAAATCGATTGCTTTTTGTGCAAAACCAAATCGTCCAAAACGAATTAAAGGATACGGATTATCGAGCAAAAGAAATCTATGTTGGGACAACACGTCATATAGGGGGAATTGGCGAAGATATTCACTACATCGGCCCTAAGGCTATATATATGCAAAGCTTGATGGATGGGTTACTGGCTTTACATGAAATGTTAATGATCGAAAATACATTACCCGTCATGCTGCATGCAGCAATCATTTCATTCGGTTTAGTTTATATTCACCCTTTTTCAGATGGTAATGGCAGGACCCATCGGTATTTAATTCATGACATACTGAAGTCTAGGGGGGAAAAAAAGCAAAATTTTATAATCCCTGTTTCTGCTGCCATATTACAACGCCAAAATGAATACGACCAGGTTCTTGAGTCTTTTTCTACATCTATTATGGCGATGATTGATTATGATCTTGATGAAGATGACCACAGCATTGTGATCAATAATGATTTAATTTATTTATATCGATATCCAGACTTAACGGAACACGTTGAATTTTTGTACGATATGATGGAGTGCGCCATTACAGAGGATTTACTGGAAGAAATTGTATTTATTTTAAAATTTGATGGTATTAAACAGATTATTAATCAACAGTATGATTTGCCAAATCAGAAGTTGGATTTGCTAGTTCGACTCCTTTTGAGTAACCATACAATAAGTAAAAGTAAACAGAAACTTTTTACCAAATGGCTTACAGCTGAGCACATAGAAAGCATTGAGAAGTTTGCACTTGAAAAAATGCAACAGTTTGATCGAATTATTGAACAATCTAACAACGTGGTTTCAGAGGCTGATTGAATTCCTTCAAAGATATTGAGTAGTTATACCCCAGAATTATTGTCTTGCAGGTTTTTTGAAGTTTCTTTCTTCTTGCTCGCTTCGGCGTAGCTTTTTTCAGAATGCGAATAGCAGTCTGTTTGGCTGGTTCATTTGGAGGACTGAGGTGGAATACGCCGTTTTCCATCTGCCTCTCGAACGTTTTAATTGGTTTTGGCCACTGGTTTAGTGAAAAAACAGGAAATTTAGCTCGGTGTTTACCACCGATGTTCACACGTTGCCCTGCAATAGGGGCTCATTAATCAGATTAAAAAGCTGCTCTAATCGGTTGGCGAATGCTAAATCAGGGCATACATAATGAATAGAGTCATATTCTCCTCGTTTGATGGTTTGTAGATAAATGGCGAATATTGCCTCATAGCGTTTACGTGTTTTAACGGTGCGCTCTATCTCTTTCACAATAGCATCTGTAGTTTGGCTATATTTTTTGGTAAAAGGTGCCCTGGAATCCAATTTTGCCATGTCCTTTTTTGTGCATTCAATTTGGCGATTTGAATATCTCTGTATGACAAAGAACTTGGATGAAGAGCCAGACGCATGGTTTGAGTTTTTTAGGCATGCGAATTTGGCCGAATTATATTCGGACACGCTCTGTTAATTGGCGGTGTAGTCATTGCAAAATTCGGCGGCGGCCAGAACCGCGTGCAACGGGGTGGCAGTTGGAACAACAGCGCGTGGCCTGCACCTGCTTTATGGCAATGTGGGTTGAAGTGATACAAGCTTGCTCAAGACTAGTACTGCTAGGGAATGCCATGGGTGACGATATAAATGTGAGGGTGGTCAATGTCGGTTGAATATCAACAATACATCGAATCTAAAAAAGAGGTAATGGTTGGAAAGCCTTGTGTTAAAGGCATACGCATTACCGTTGAAGCCATTTTAGAAATGTTGGCTTGTGGCATGAGTCATGAGTCATGATGACATCATTTCAGATTATCCTGCTTTGAATGAAACGATAATTCGAGCAGCGCTAAAGTACGCTGCGGCACATTTAACCAAAGAAAAGAGCTAAAAACATTTGTAAGTCGATCAAAAAAGCGCCGTGTGGCGCAATTAAAGGTGCTAGCTTTACCTGTCAAGCGAGCTCAAAATCCATTTGTATTAATACTAAAAGTTAGCGCTCTTCGTATTCGGGTTTAATCAGAACGAACCAAGAGTGGTTGTTTATGCTCTGCTACGCCCTTCTTGGTTAATGCTTACCTATTTGGTGATGGTCGCTTGAGTTTTTTCACATTATTATGGTGTATAAATAGCAAGTTTTGCCAGTGACAGTGTACATATCCCTTCTTGTCGATCAAAAAACCACTTTTCAAATTGACCTAGGTCAAGTAGGCGATAAAGATCTCGTAGAGGTCTATTCTTGTAAATCCCCCCTCAAGATAATCAATATTATTCTTTAAATTCAATGGTATACGTTTATTTTGATGGGTGACATAATTTTTTTTATACAGCATTAGTTGGTAAGTTGTAGGTATGGGCTTACAAGGGTGTGGCTTATGTCTTATTTCTAATATTAATATTTAGTTATATTATGTGTTCATATAATCGCGGCACTAGAGGTTACTATGAAAATATTAGAAGCAATGATCATCATTACTTTGTTCTCATTTATTTTTGCCGGACATGAAAGTGAAAAGACGGAGGAGGAGCAAGATACAGTGGTTGCTACAGTACGGGCAACGAGAGCAAGAACAGATTTAGATCTTCACAGTGGTGCTGAAGATTACCGAATGACTGATGAAGTACATGAAATTGCGAGTGAAGCATACGAAATAGAAAGAATGCATGACCAGTTACTCGGCAATGTGTGGTTACCTGGCGGCTCTGATGTTGCTAGAACAGACAATAGGTATTTTCACAGTGAGTTAGACCGTCTACAAATTTTAGTGGATAACAAGAGTGCCACAGAAGCTGAGATTACAAGCTTTTTAGAAATGAACCTCACATCTATGCAAGACAGAGTCGATATGATCCAGTATTACCACCAACGTATGGATGATATTAGGCAAGCGACGGGTGTACAGCTGATTCCTGAAGATGCCATTGCAGCTGGTGAAGTTGAACGTGACCAATTAGAAACAAAAATTAGCGGTGTTATGGCACAGCTAGGTTATTAAGGAGTACATATTATGAACATGATCAAAGTAGCGTTAGGTATAACCTTGGCAGCAATGCTGGGTAATGCATCTGCAGCAGAGTCACCATTATTTAAGCAATATGTTGCTCTTGGCGATAGTTTAACTCAAGGTGTACAAGGAACAAGTGCTGAAGAAACACGTCAACCCAGCGCTTATCCTGCTTTATTAGCGAAAATTATGTCAACAAACTACACCCAGGCACCACTCACGTTTCCTGGTAATAGTATTAATGATGAGGATTACATTAAAGGCAATATTAAGTGGTGGCAGTTCTATTACCCCATTATTGGAGGACACCGTAAAGACGGTTACAAAAACCAAGACACATTGAATAATTTTGGTATATCTGGTGCAAAAATTGAGCACATCATCGAGTCTAAAGCTAAATTTGAAGGTATGCAGAAGTTAGTATTAGGCGCGAATGGGGAATCTGCGATTGACCAAGCGATGAAACAGAACCCAACGTTTGTCAGTGTTTGGATTGGACATAATGATGTACTGGCTGCGGTTGCCAGAACAGATACGACAAATTTAACGCCGCTAGCAGATTTTGAAAAAAGTCTTGTTATCTTGATTAAAAAAATTAAAGACACACCATCGGTTCAAGGTGTTGTGCTAGCAAACCTAGTTGATATTACTCAACTGCCTTACCTTGAGACGGTTAACCTTCCTGAGTACCCAGCAGGTAGTAAGCGGGTTTATTATAAGTCGGATGCGAACATTAAAGGCCCTCATCAAGTGTTGGACCCTTCTGAGTTAGCATTAATAAAAGAGCGATTGCAGGCTATCAATGCACTTTTAAAAAAGGCAGCAGCAGATAATGGTTGGGCATTTGTTGATTTTCACCAATTCTATCTTAACGTTGTAAAACGTGGGCATCTTTTACGCGGCGAAAATGGATTTAGTAACAATGATGTGATCACCACTGAATATTTAGGAGGCCTATTTAGCTTAGATGGCATGCATATTTCAACGACTGGACAAGCTGTTTTTGCTAATGAGTTTATCAATGCGATCAATCAGCATTACTTAACCAGTTTGCCGAATGTTAATGAAGTTGCTGTTTCTCAAAAGGATAGCTTGTATCAAAACCCTGTAAACCCTAGGCAACAATAACGCTGAGTATTAGTGCCCTTCATTATTGGTGGGGCACTATGGGTTAAAATATAATGGCTTTCTAGTGATGTTCTTTTAGTACTGCCAACACAGATTTTACCAGTGAAGGGTTTTCAATCTTGTGAGTGCTTTCACGTTTGAGCAGTATTGCTAGGCCATTTAAGGTCATCTCTGCGATTTTTTGGCCTTTACGGTTTACAAAAAGAAACTTGTCATTGCCTCGACTTTTCCAAGATAGTTTACAACTTGCTGTGTCTCCTTGCCCATCAACAAACTCGATCCAGGTACCGATTTCTAGGTTTTTGGCATCCTCTAACTGTTGCTCTTCTTGAGTAAGTTCTGTGGTTTGTTGTGTCGGTTCAGAAGGAGTGCACCCTTTAGTGATAATTTGTGTTGCGCTTAAAGTAGGTACGCTGATATTGCCTCTAATAACCTTAACATGGTGGTTTTTAAGGTCCCTTAATGCAATTTCTGTGTTGTCGGTGTCATAGGACACGTCTGCTAAGCCTTGTCTAATGTCGTGCATTAATTGTGGTGTGCGCTCAAGTAGTGCTTGTCTTTCTTTGTCGGACTCTTTTGGTTGTAGGCTCCAAATTAATTCATCCATCACGTTGATGGCTTTTTTCCATGCGTCGGCATCATCTTCTTGAACAAAATTAGCCATCATTAATACATCATACCAGCCATTTTTAAGCATGTTTTTAATGCTCTCAGGAATAAGGTATTGGTCTAATCGAGACTCTATTTCAAATTTGGCATTATTTTTTGCTGATTCAAGCTGTTCTTTCCTAGAGGTTATCTTCTCTGCTTGTTTTTTAAGTTGCTCAATCTTGTTATCCGTGTCTTGAATGGCTAATTTAAATGACGTTAAAGTCTGTTTAAAGGTGTCTGTGGTAGCGCTAGAGTGGTTGGTAATGTGTTGTACTGCGAGTGAAATTTTACCGTACAGGGTGTTTTCACTAAAGCCATCTTCAATTTTCCAGTTCATACCTGCCTGTGTCACGCTGCTTAATAAACGTCTGGCTGGGTGGTCCTTTTGGCCATAGAAAGTTTTATCTGCTAAGCAAATTTTTAATATGGGCATTTGTAGTTGTTGAATCAACATCCGCATAGGTTCTGCAAGTGATTGATTATCTGTCAAAATATCAAATAGTAAGGTGACGGCATCAATGGCTTTATTATTATCGGCTGCATCTGTTGTTGAAGTGGCTGTTGTCGGTGCAACATCGGGTAAGAAGCTCGCCTTTACACTCAATTCTGACTGAATCTGTAAATCTTCGAGTTCATCTTCGGTAGAGGTGGTGGTTGGTGCAAATTGCAAAACATTTTTGTGTTGCATGACGTCATTACTCAGCGGTTCGTTTGATATAAATAAAGAATAGTGGTTTGGCGCATTACAGACTGTGATGGCAGTCTCAACTGTGAAAACCCGTGTGACTTTTTTTTTACCCAATGTATCTGCCAAGTGTCAAACCTGCATGCTAGAACTCACCTTATTGATGAATTGTTCATATATTATTTTAATGATATTGCTGCTTTTAGCGCTCATGTTTTTCGCGAATTTGACCGTATTTTTTATGTTCCGTGATGCTTTCGTGATCCTTTTATCATTGTTTCCCTGTAAGGTTTTATTTCAACTAACTGGCTAAGTGTATTCTGTGTTTATTAATTTTAAGGGGTGTTTGGTGTGATCTTCAAGCGACCCTTGAGGCACGGCATTAGCTGGTATTGCGTATTCCGGTGAAGATGAACACCGATTCCGGCGGAAGGTGAACACCTTCTCAGTCCTTAAGCATCGGTTTGTATTTTTTAACCCAGGTGTTCATCTTCAGTCAATGCAAATTTAGTTTTTCTCATCGATTCCCCTT
>JABHGC010000149.1 GCA_018672285.1 Methylococcales bacterium | reverse complement strand
GCCTCAAGATTTGAGACAATTGCTTTGCCATCTAAGTCTTTCATATCGCCTGTCTTTTGCGCTAACAAAAATATGCGATATTTTAATGACTTAGGTGGCTACTTTACAATATGTCTTGCCTACTTTTTGGGAATGCGCCCTTGCTTGCCTAGCTTTCTAAGTGCTTTGTTTTTCTTGAGCTCAGAACCTAGTGTGTTCACGGTTTGAGTTAGGCCTTCTAAGGATTGCCTGCTCAGGACTGAAACAAACTGTTCTACCGTTGTATGTTGTTGTTGAATAGCCTGGTGGGTGTATTGCTGAGAGGATAAGACTGAAAGGAGTATTGCCATCATGCCTAAAAAACTAAGCAAACCAATAATGATACTCTTGACTGAAATTGTTGATGGCATAAACGTCTCCGGAGCAAGTTACTTTTGTTTACAATATAGTTGAAAATATCACTTTAGGTGATTTTTATGTACAAATTCAGGGAGTTCCATGAGGCCTCTTGGAGGAATGAATACAAATCATTGCTATTACTAAGGTTTTTGGCGTGCAGGTTTTCAACGATACCAGTGGGTGTGCTTTATGTTTTTAATAATAACGAGCAGGCGCTCATTGTGTTGGGAATCCCTAAACCCATTAAATGTAATACCGTTGGCGCAATATTGGCTAGCCCACCTTGAGTCGATAATGTCCACTTCGCTTTGTCGATGAGCAGGCAAGGTACAGGGTATGTACTGTGTTGGGTGTGTGGTGTTTGGCTGCTAGGGGCAATTAACTCATCGCAATTGCCGTGGTCGGAGGTGAGGATAACGGAGTATTGTTGCTTTATTGCGGCGTCAATGACTCTGCTGGCTTCGGCGTCTAATGTTTCAACGGCTTGAATAACCGCTGATTTAATCGCAGTATGTCCAACCATGTCTCCATTGGCAAAATTAACCACAATAAAGGCGTGCTCTTGGCTGTTTATGGCTGCAATGACGGTATTGGCGACTTCATTAGCACTCATCTCTGGTTGCAAATCATAAGTGGCGACTTTTGGAGACGGAATAACGTGGTGGTATTCTCCTGGTAATGTATCCCCTCTGCCACCATTAAAAAAATACGTGACGTGGGCGTATTTTTCAGTTTCAGCACAGTGAAACTGTTTCAGCCCAGAGCGGCTAATAATATTCGATAAGGTGGTCACTGGTTTGTCATGCTCAAAGGCATATGGGCGTTTGAACCATTGGTCGTACTCCATTAAGCAAGTAACATTCGGGTAGCCGTTGGCAGAGTCTCTGTTGAACTCAGAAAAGTCTGGTTTGAATAGGGAGGCGAGCATTTGTCTTGGGCGGTCTTTGCGAAAATTAAAGAAAATGAGTTCATCTTGATCGTCTAGCAGCTCAGCACCATGAATAATGGTGGGTAAAATAAACTCATCGGTTATATCTGCTGAGTAAGCTTGTTGAATGGCTTGTTCTGCCGTTTCAGCTTGCTCTCCTGAGCCGCAGCGAAAAGCTTGCCACGCTTTTTCTGTTCTGTCCCAGCGGTTATCTCTATCCATGGCGTAATAACGGCCTGAAATGGTGGCGATATGGCCGCCAGATTTTTCCAAAATGGGGCTGATCTGCTTAAGGTAAGTGAGTGCTGCTTTTGGCATGGTGTCGCGGCCATCGGTAATGATGTGCAGGGCAGGTGGTACTTGATGGCGAATGCATAATTGAATTAAAGCTTGAACATGCCTTATGTGGCTGTGAATACCGCCATCTGACAGTAAACCCATTAAGTGAATGGGGCGCTTTTTTTGTTTGGCTTTTAGCAGGGCTGAAATCAGTGTCTTATTTTCGAAAAAAGACTGGTCGTGGATTGCATTATCGAGTTTGACCAGGTCTTGTTTGACGATGCTGCCGCACCCTAATGTCATGTGGCCCACTTCTGAGTTGCCCATTTGGCCATCAGGAAGGCCCACCGCTAAACCAGACGCGTTGATCGTGGTGTGAGGGTGGTGTGAGAATAGTGTGTCAAAATTAGGGGTGTTCGCTTCGATGACGGCATTGTTAACTTTGCTTGGGTTACAGCCAAAACCATCAAGAATAATGAGCACAACAGGGTGTCTAGGGGTGCCAGAGGGATGCATTTTATTGTCCTTATTAGAGGTCCTCAAGGCCAAAGTGTGGGCGGAAATAGGGCAATGTTCAAGTCCCATTTTATGATAAGGTATAAGCCATGAAGACTGCCTCTCAATTTCGACTTTATCTCGCTTTGGCTAATGCACTTTTATTGGGTCTTAACTTAACGCTCATGGTGTTTTTTGTCGTTTTTACGTGGCAGATGTCAGCTGACACTTTGGCGGTAGCTGAGCGGGGGCACTTAAGTTGGGCTGTATTCGCAGGCGAGGCTATTTTGGTATTGGCTCTGTCAGCATGGCTGGCAAGCCGTTATTACCAGGTTGTTTGTCGGCAGTCGTCTGCGATTAACCTAGTAGTGGTGTGTGTGTTGTTGGCTGTGACGCAATATTTTTTTCGCATGTTAATGGGTCATTATTAAAGGGTAAATCAATATGAAGCAGTTTCAATGGTTGGTGGTCTTATATTTATGGGCAATGTTGAGCAGTGTCGGACAGGCCAATGAAATGGATTATGGTGAAACTGTTGATGGTGTTTTTCACAATACCTATTTAGGTTTCAGTGTGACTTTGCCTAAGGATTGGGTGCTGCAAGACCAAGCTGCACAGCGAAAAATCATGAAATTTGGCAGTAAATTGCTTGCAGGTGATGATGCAAATTTAACGGCGGTTTTAAAAGCGTCTGAACAGCAAGCGGTGAATTTATTTGCGGTATTCCAATACCCTCTAGGAACGCCGGGCCTGTTTAATCCCAGCATTTCTATGGTTGCTGAAAATGTGGGGGCGATTCCGGGTATTCGCAATGGCCAAGACTACTTAATACAGACAAAAGCCATTTTACAGCAAGGTAAAATGGATGTGACCATTGCGGATAATATGGTCACAGAGATTATCTCGGGGCAAATGTTCGACTCCATGCATACGGTCATGAAGGTTGGGCAAGTTAAGGTGTTTCAGAAATATTATGCGATTAAAATAAAAGAATACGTTTTGGTGGCAGTATTGTCATTTAATGATGATGATCAAGCGACTCATTTAGACCGCGTGTTAAATACTTTGGTTTTTGATTAACGCTCGATTTGGTTGTAGAGCAAAAGCTGAAATAGTATGCGGAATAGGCGTGATTTGCAGTTTTTTGTGAATGGTGTTTTTTAAGTCCGTATGAGCTTTAAAGGTTTATGCATACCTGCAATTTTACAGGCCAGTTCAGGTGCCCCGTTTTGTGGGTAGAGTCGGTGGCCTTCGTTATCGATGCCAGTCCCTTTCGTGTGCATGTAGTAAATTTCTTTAGTGTGGTTGAGTATTGGGATAAACTGATTGGTGATTAAGAAAAATCTTATATTCGATTGATTAATAGGAGTGCACCCATGCCTGAAGGGCAAAAAAAATCTAAAATAGCATCTGTTGGTAAGGCCGGTTTTAAATTGTCTGGAAAGATGGGGCTAGGAGCGAGCGCTTGGGCGTTAAGTGTTTTGGCTATTTTTGTTCCTGTGGTTGGGGTGTTTGCTATGTGGCCGGCTATGATCATGGCGATTATTCATGGCCTAATGGGTGGGGTGTTGTTTCCGATATTGGTTGCTGTAACCACAATTATAAACCGTTTTTTCTTTAGCCTTGTGAGCCTTGGGCTCTTTTCAAAAATCATCACCTTATTATTATTTGTAGGGATCATTTTTGCGGTGAAATTTGCGATTCAAGAAAAATTTAAGGATGACTAAGGCAATGATTTATGGCCCCCTAGTCACTTAGTAGTTCTACCCAATGTTTAACAGGAATCGTGCAACTTGATTGCAGCTGCAATTGGCAGCCAATATTGGCGGTGACGATGAGGTCTGGGTCGTTACTCATTAACGCATTGGTTTTGCGTTCTTTTAGCGCGGTGGATAACGTCTTTTGTAGTATTGAGTAAGTACCTGCTGAGCCACAGCACAAGTGGCTGTCTTCTGGTAGTGTCACAGTGAGGTTTAACTTGCCAAGTATTTTTTCGACCACACCATTAATTTTCTGGCCATGCTGGAGAGTACAGGGTGGATGAAAACGGATCGTTTTACCCTGGTAAGGGCTGTTGATTGTGCTGAGGTCTTCGTCCGCTAATAGCTCGGCGATGTCTTTTTGTTTTTCTTCTAGAAGCTTGGCTTTATCTAAATATTCTGGCTCACCACTGAGTAATTGTTCATAATCTTTGATGAAAACACCGCAGCCACTTGCAGAGGTAATGATGGCTTCAACTCGGTTGATGTGTGGCCACCAAGCATCGATATTGGCTTTGATTCTTTGTAGAGCTAAATCGGGTGCATCAGTGTGGTGGTGCATGGCACCACAGCAGCCCATTTCAGGTAAGCGAATGACCTGAATTTCTAGCTTGTTCAATAGGTTGGCTATTGTGTCGTTGACTTCAGGTGTCAGTGTTGGCTGTACACACCCTTCAAAAAGGATCACTTTACGTGAATGGTTTTGGTCTGGCCAAATTTTGGGCATGCTTTTCGGGCGAATATTTTTCTTGATTGAAGGGGGGAGCAGGAGCCTGAATTGCTGCCCGATTTGGTACAAGATTTTGAATCGTTTTGGGTTTTCCAATGTTGAGACAATGGCTTTTCGGAATAATTTTCCTGCAAGTGGGCGCTTTACAGTGCGAATGGCATGTTGCTTACCAATATCAAGTAAGGTGTGGTATTCGACGCCAGAAGGGCAGGTTGTCTCGCAAGATCGGCAAGTGAGGCAGCGATCTAGGTGCTGTAGTGTGGCTTGGCTAACCTCGTTTTTTTCGAACATTTGCTTAATAAGGTAGATGCGCCCCCTAGGGCTATCAAGCTCATTACCGAGTACCTGGTAAGTTGGACAAGTTGCCGTGCAGAAGCCGCAGTGGACACAGCTGCGTAATATTCGGTCAACCGTTTTTCCCTCTTCCGTGGCTTTAAATTCTGTACTTAAGTTGGTTTGCATTTGCGTGTGGCTCTTGTGGTCAGGGTTATAGCATACCGATACTTGATTATTGAAAAAACCTCCTTTTACGGGTATTTTTTATTAAATTCGAGTATAATCACATTCCGTTTTAGCAGTGTATTTTCCGTTCTTTTGTGAGTGTCTCAACTATGTCAGAACAACCAACCTTTAGTGCTCTTGGGCTAGCCGCGCCTTTAATGAAAGCCTTAGATGATGCGGGTTATGAAGTGCCTTCCCCAATTCAGGCAGAAAGCATCCCATTACTACTAGAAGGCCATGACATGATTGGCCAAGCGCAAACGGGTACAGGTAAAACTGCTGCCTTTGCTTTGCCATTATTGTCTCGCATGGATGTGACACAAAAAAAACCTCAATTGTTGGTGTTAACACCAACTCGTGAGTTGGCAATTCAAGTTGCAGAAGCGTTTCAACGCTATGCTCGATATTTAGAAAATTTTCACGTATTGCCAGTCTATGGTGGTCAAGGTTACGACCATCAGCTGAAATTTTTAAAACGTGGTGTTCAAGTTGTGGTTGGTACACCTGGGCGAGTGATGGATCATATTCGCCGTAAAACCTTGCAGCTTGATCAATTAAACGCCTTAGTTTTGGATGAAGCGGATGAAATGCTACGGATGGGTTTCATTGATGATGTGGACTGGATACTCGGCCACACACCAGAAGAAAAGCAGATTGCTCTCTTTTCAGCGACCATGCCATCGCAAATTCGGAAAGTAGCTGAGCGTCATTTGCGCCAGCCAAAAACCATTAAAATTGCCGCTAAAACAACGACGGCTAAAACCATTCGCCAGCGTTATTGGCAAGTCAGTGGTTTGCATAAGTTAGATGCATTAACCCGTATTTTAGAAATAGAAGAATTTGAAGCAATGCTGATTTTTGTGCGAACGAAAACAGCAACGCTCGAGTTGTCTGAGAAATTGTCGGCACGGGGTTATTCAGCTGCGGCGCTTAATGGCGATATTCCTCAGAACATGCGAGAGAAAACAGTTGAGCGTTTAAAAAGCGGTAGCATCGATATTGTGATTGCAACGGATGTCGCTGCTCGTGGTTTAGATGTGCCGCGAATTAGTCATGTTTTAAATTATGACATTCCTTATGATACAGAGTCTTATGTTCATCGTATTGGCCGTACCGGACGTGCTGGCCGTAGTGGTGAGGCAATCTTATTTGTAGCACCTCGTGAGCGTCGATTATTGTCTGCGATTGAGCGTGCCACTAATCAAACAATCGAGCACATGCAAATGCCTTCGATTGATGCGATTAATGAGCAGAGAATGGAGAAATTTAAGCAGCAAATCACCGAAACAATAGAATCAAAAAATTGTGATTTTTATTACCAGTTAATTGCCGAATATCAAGAAAAACAAGAGGTTGAGCCGTTAAAAATCGCAGCTGCGCTTGCTTTGATGGGGCAAGGGCAAGTACCCCTATTATTAGAAGAGCCAAAACGCGGTAAGCGCACACCTGATGCCGGTCGAAGAAATGACAGAAACGACAGGAATGACCGTGGTGAGCGCAACGATAGAGGGCGTCGTAGTGAGCGCCCTGACCGAGGTGCAGATAGCTCTGAGAGAGCGCCGAAAAAAGCATGGGGTGAACGCCGTCCTCATGACAGTCAAAAACCTGTGCCCTCGACTAAAGCGCAAGCGTTAAAAGAGTTCCCTGATATCCCGATGCAACGTTATAAAGTGGCCGTAGGTCATAATGATGAAGTAAAACCTGGGAATATTGTGGGGGCGATTGCCAATGAAGCAGATATTGAAAGCTGCTATATCGGTCATATCGAAATCTGTGACAACTATACAACGGTTGACCTACCTGGCGGTATGCCGCGAGAAGTGATGGAGCAACTGAAGAAAGCATATGTGTGTGGCTCTAAGTTAAATATTCAACCGTTTAAAGGGGAGTCTGCATCTGCCGATGCCCCAAGAGGTGAGCGTACCTCTGATGATTCTGCACCTGCTCGAAAACCCAAGTGGGCAGATAAGGATAAAGACAAAAAGCCTAAGGCTCGTAAAAAAGTACGTGAAGCAGATCGTAAAAATAAAGGTAAGCGTAGAGGTAATAAAGAAGCGCAGCGGGATACAAAAATCACGTTGAAAAAAGACTAAGTTGTGTTAAAAGCAGGCTGGCTGTTGGTTACTTTGCTGATGGTGAGTAATTGTCAGTCGCGTGATGATATGGCTTCTATAAGCTTAAAAAATGAAGTGTCACTTGCTGACCTGCTTGGCCCTGGTCGGTATGAGGCAAGTGGCGTTACCGTCTTCAATGGGCTGTATTATGTCGCACTAGATAATGATGCAAAAGTTGTTGAGGTTGCGCCAAACCTAAAAACAGCCGTGCTTTTAGGTGACAGTCTTGGTGATGTGGGTTTTGAAGGCATTACTGTTTTAGGCCAATCTTTTCTTGTTGTTGAAGAGTCCTTACCTTCAAATGGGTCGTATCAAGCAAGGCTTTCGCAGCAATCCCCTCAATTTATAGAACAACACCGTACCTGGTTACCGGTTGAGTTGACATCGGGTAATAAAGGCATTGAAGGCCTCACTACGTTTGAATTTCAGCAAAAGCAATACGTCTTAGCGTTGTGCGAAGGTAACTTATGCGCCTCTGGTAAAAAAGGGAAAAAAGTTGGGGGAGGACGTATTCATGTTTTTGAGAAAAGTGAAGCGTGGTCTCTTGTTGCGACAATCAAACTACCTAAGTCGTTAGCCTTTATTGATTATTCTGGTATTGATATTAGAGCCGATGGGCAGCTGATTGTTGTGTCGCAGGCATCAGCTGCAGTTTGGGTAGGGAAGCTACTACCAGGTACCTGGATTGTTGAAGGTGAAGGGCAAACTCTCCCGTTCCCGTTAAGCAAAAAAGGTAAAATCCGTTATTGTAATATTGAGGGTGTTGCTTGGCTTGACGAACAACACTTTGTTGCGGTAAGCGATGCTAAAAAAGGCAAACAAAAAAAGCGCTGCAAGAAGAAAGAGCAGTCTATCCACGTTTTTAAAATTCATTAATTTTTATACAATAACCAACCCCTTTGCCAATACAACGCTTAGATAGATTCTAGGTTGTGGGCTTTATAGTGTTCTCTTTGTTTTTTTTGTCGAAGGTTGGCGTGGCAATCTGTGCTTGGTGTTCTGTTTTTAGGTTGATTGGTGTCGTCACCGTTAAATCATTCACTATTGGGTTGGAAATAGTGGACGCTCTTCTCACTAAAATAATCTGTCGTTAGGCTTTAAGTCCGGGCTTTTAGGATGAACTTGAGTGTGGCTTGTTCATCTACTATATTTCATGGCAATTGTTGTTACGTTATTTTTTAAAGGATCGGTCTATGAAATTATCTTTGCCCTTAGTCGCGGGATTGTTGTTTTCTTCTTCTGTGTTTGCAGCAAGTGGAGGACATTGGGGGTATTCAGGTGAAAATGGGCCAGATAATTGGGCTAAGTTGAGTGCTGATAACGCTGCGTGTAATGGCCGTAATCAATCACCCGTGAATTTAACGGGGTTTGTTGAGTCTGCGCTTGTGCCTTTGGCCATGTTATACAAAGCGGGTGGCACTGAAGTTTTAAATAACGGGCATACTGTTCAAGTCAATTATGCTGCGGGTAGCCAGTTAATCGTAGATGCAGTGACGTTTGATTTAAAGCAGTTTCATTTTCACGCGCCGAGCGAAAACCACATCGATGGTCAATCCTTTCCATTAGAAGCGCACTTGGTTCATGCGGATAAAAACGGGAATTTGGCTATTGTTGCGGTGATGTTTGGAGCAGGTAAAGAGAATGTGGCACTAAAACAAGCCTGGGCTAGCATGCCGAAACAGGCTGGAGAGAAAAATGTTTTACCCGCTGTTTTAGATGTGAATGGAATCTTGCCAAATATGAAAGCCTATTATCGCTTTAATGGTTCGTTAACAACGCCGCCATGCTCTGAAGGTGTTCGTTGGTTTGTCATGAAGAAACCTATGACCGCATCCGCAGCGCAAATAGATGCGCTCTCGCACACGCTGCATCATGCGAATAATAGACCGATTCAAGCGGTTAATGCTCGGGTGATCTTAAAGTAAAGTGGCTAATTTAGGTTGCTTTACCCATTGAATAAATGGGTAGAGTAAGCCCACTTATCAAAGTTTGTACCCTGCCTCAATATGTTCCTTGGTGATCACACCGTCAAAGCGTTTAAGCCCTGCAGCGGGTAGCCTGTAAACAAGTAGTGCCTCTGTATCATTATCATTAATTAAATCCTTGGCCTCGTGTAGCGTCGCTTGCCAATAAATCATGCCGAGTGTTTTGCGTTTAGCCGGTATCGCATCTAAGTTGACGCGTTCACCAGTGTGGTTTGCATTTTGTAAATAATGAACTAAATCTGAGGCTTGCATCAGCGTGTGGCGATCATCTAGCTCGTAGATGATCCATTTGGGCGTGCTTTGTAATGCCTCGGTTAACTCTTTTACGCCCTCATTAACAGGGAGTTTACAAAAATGTTTATCCATGACGCCAGCAACTGAGATACGGCGTAGCGATTGCGTTAATGCATCATTTTGGTAGTCGATATTTCTCGCTAACATTAAATGGCGGAAAATAGACTTGTGCTGCAGGATTTCACTACTCATTAAGGTTGCAGAGACAATGGCTAACATGCCGGGCAAGATAATGTGCGGGTTCGCCGTCAGCTCTAATATTGAGACCAGGGCGGCAAGAGGCGCTTGAAGGGTGGCGCCCATCATTGCTGCCATCCCGATTAAGGCATAGAAACCATGTGACGCAATGCTATCACCAACGATGGTTTGAGCGATAAGTCCTAATGATCCGCCGGCTGTAGCGCCAATGACAAAGACAGGACCAATCAGTCCCCCTGGAATGCCTAGGCCTAAACAGGCAGTTGTCGCAATGAGTTTGACCAGTAAAAGGCCGAGCATGAGGCTTAGAGATAACTCGCCTAACATAGCCGCATTAACGGTGTCATAACCCATGCCAAGGACTTCGGGTATGAATAAGCCTAAGCTTGCGACAATAAACCCTGCAATGCTGACTCTGACCCACACGGGGTAATGCTGCTTCCACTGAGTAAAAAATAATAAGCTGCGAATAAATAGACCTGCGATTGTTCCGATAATGATGCCGATAATGATCATGTAAGGAATTTCGCCGAGCGAATCGAGCGTGAGCGTGGGTATGTCAAAAACAGGTTCGACACCAAAAACACTGCGGCTTAACGTGGTTGCCGCAACAGACGCTAAAATGACTGGGGTGAAACCACTGATGGTGTATTCCATCATAATGACTTCCATTGCGAAAATAACGCCGGCAAGTGGTGTATTAAATGATGCAGCAATAGCCGCAGCAGAGCCGCAGCCAACTAAAATGCGGATGGTGGGGTTAGGTAGCGTCAGTTTGCGGCCAAAATAACTGGCAACACCCGCACCTAGGTGGATACTTGGACCCTCTCTGCCAACAGAATGGCCAGAGGCAAGGCTTAGAAATGCGCCGATGAATTGGGTGATGACATTACGAATGGGTAAGCTGGCTTGGTGATAATCAAGACGCTCAATCACATGGACAATGCCAACTGCTCGGTAAGGGGTGGAGACCCATTGTAAAAAACCACCCACCAAAAGTGCGCCGCCCATTGGGATTTTATGCGACACAGAAAATTAGGCTTTTGTTAGGGTATATTGGGGGTGTTTTATATTTCCCTTTTAAATATAGCGCTTTAGCTGTCTGTATCCAGCTAACAAAACCACTCTAACAATAATGCAGGCTGTTTAGCAATTATTTTTCTCCAAGGTAGCTAACAAAATTTATGCATAACGGATTTCAATGATCTCAAATTCTCGAAGACCTTGAGGTAATTTAATTTCGATTATGTCATCAATACCTTTGCCTAATAGCCCTCGAGCTAATGGTGCATCTAATGAAATATTACCTTCTTGTGTGTGAATTTCATCTGGGCCAACAATTCTATAGGTGATTTCAGTATCGTTCTCTTCAAGGAGGGTTATCCAAGCTCCAAAAAAAACACGGTTCAAATCAGATGGGTTTTCTTTAACTACTTTAAGGTCGGGCATCCGTTTTTGTAAATAACGCACACGGTAATCAATACTAGCAAGCTGACGCTTTCGGTATATGTATTCAGCATTCTCACTCCGGTCACCTTCGGCAGCCGCTTCAGATAGCGCCTTTACAACCTCTGGGCGCTTTACCCGCCAAAGGTGATTATATTCATCGGTTAAGTCTTGGTAGCCTTCTTCGGTGATAAAAGGCGAGCCAGGTTTTACGGGGGCGCGGTATCGACCCATATGACAAGGTGTCCTTGCATTAATATGTTGATGATCTTGCGTAAGGCCTTATAACTGAACGAAGGTATTGGGCCAGGTTAATAGCACAGTTCATCTTGTACGATAACACTCCGAATAAACAGATAAAACCAATTCGAAATTGTCGGCGAGCACTTAACTCGCTCACTGGTTTTTGAAGTACGAAAACTCTGCATACTTTTGTACTGCAGTTGTTGTGGGCGGGCAATAAAGTTGTATACCAAAAGCGTCTAAAAATAGGGAAAAGCGGTCGTTCAACTACTGTCTGCTGAATGCCTCCTCTGAACCATTGCTGCCGCTTAAGGGGTGAGGTATTGGTCCCCTTAGTCTCAAAACCTGCCGTTTTGGTGATCAAAAATTTCAGGGGGAATTGTCTCGTTAACAAGCGTTCTTCTTCGGCTGGTTTTGCAACAAAGCAGTCGAATGAGGTGTTAGATAATTCGACCCCCCTTACGCTGATCAGCTACTCTCTGAAACATGAATTTCGACCAGTTGCTTAAAGCTAATAGTATCCCCGTAGGCATCCGTTGTAGTCAAATGATGCCTATTAGCCGTGTGTTTTACTGTTCTTCTAAATCAGCTAAGAACCACTTAACCACACCCGTTATTTCAATCAGCTGCATAATTTCAGGGAACCCATATCCTGGAGAACCATAGTCTCGGTAATCATCTTCTGAATAGTCATATAACTTTTTCAAAAGCGCCTCTTGCTTGTCCATGCATTTTTTTAGCTCAGTTATAGCATCCATCATTTTCCTGTATTCATTCAGATCTTTAACAATATTCAATAATCACTGTTTCTAATATAAACGCCCTTTAATTGAATAAAATTACTAATAAACTTTTCAAGATCACTAATCACTATCTCAATTGCGTATTCCGGTGAAGATGAACACCGATTCCGGCGGAAGGTGAACACCTTCTCAGTCCTTAAGCATCGGTTTGTATTTTTTAACCCAGGTGTTCATCTTCAGTCAATGCAAATTTAGTTTTTCTCATCGATTCCCCTT
>JABHGC010000041.1 GCA_018672285.1 Methylococcales bacterium | reverse complement strand
CAACCCTAAGAGTTTTCAGAGCCGCTTGAAACGTAGAATTTGCTGAATCAGCATTGCTATTGATTGGAACAACTCGAAGAACTTGAGTCGGCGTATTATCCGTCGTAGTAGATGGTGGAGAGTTCTGTGTACAGTTTTTGCAATTCACATTAAAAAAATTGTATTTACCTGTTGGAGTCTCTCCTTGTGTTGGTGCATTCTTAACATGTTCAAATGTAGCCCACATCCATTGAGGGAGTTGTTCAGTCTTCATAACAACATGCAAACCAACCAAGCCCATCGTTTGTTTTGCACACGTATTTTGGGTCTTGTTAAAAATCAAAGCATCCGTTGTATAAAACTTTTCCACATCATCTGGTTGATTGCTATTTTGGCCACCCATTACCTTCCACGCAGCTTTTACTTTCAATGTGCCATGTTCACGGGTCGTATTTGAAGAAGCCGGAAAGCTAATAGACTTAGGTTGGTTATTTATGTTAAAAAACTGATTACTAAAAACGTAATCAAAATACACCCTGTTTAATTTCACGTCATACCACGTATTTTGACCGTTTTGATCCACTAAACGCTCATTCGTGAATGCCTGAACATCAGATGCCAACACATCACTGATTTTTGCAGGCTGAGTCAGGGTTCTCATCGCTGCCTGAGGGTGCTGCAATGCCAAGTCCTGACAAGCCTTGGGAATACTTTCGGCCTGATCAAAACCGGTTGGTTTTGCCGCGTTCGGCAAATAAATATCTTCACTATCCTTATATGTCTCCCAAACAACAGGGCCTGCGGGTATTGGTGCAACCTTGCCCCCCTTCTGAACTCTTGCCTAGAGTGCCTCCGATCACTTTCATACGGTCTGGAACACCTCTTTCTAACAATACATCTGGAACAGGCCAATTAATTGCAATGAACGTTTCCCACGCGAGATTATTAACAAACGGTTGCAACCCAATCGCTCCAGAATCATGCGAAACAACATCATGAGGAATATCAGGGCTAAAAACATAATATGGTGGCTTATATTGCCGCCCTTGCACAGCACCTTGAGAATCTCCAAAACCACCAGCGTTATTTAGGGTAACAGTGTCCTTATTCAAATCGAATACATAATCTCCTAACGAATGTGCTCTTTTTTGTAACGTAACACTATAGGTACCTTTGACCCCATCAACACTAACTTCAGGAATAACTAAGACCCCTGACGCGCCATCATATGTGGAGGGGTTACCATCAGCTAATGCGATTGATGCACAAATGGATAATGCTAACATTAATATTATTCTTTTCATTTGCTTCTCCAATTTTTACAGTTTCAAGATTAATGAGTTTATACCCTTTCTAAAAATGATGCATGCAAAACTCTAACTAATATGATGAGTGTCTCATTTTATGCGTATTATCAGCAACGCCAGGGGTTGTTAGCCAGGCTAAGTTGAGTTAATCCTGTCAGACAATTCAGACTTTGCCTTTTTTTCTTTAGCTACTACGCTTTTGCCCTATTTACCCTCAACCACTTCATTAACAGAACGCTTATCAACCAATCGATGGCTCAACAATATCACCGCTAAGTTACACAACAACCCCCACACACCAGCATGAACCCCGAGCAAACTGCCCGCTGTTATTTTGATGACTACCGCAACCAATACTCCAGCAAGTAAACCATTGATCATCGCATTAGCACCAAACTTGGTGAAACGTACGCCCAAAATAATGGCCGGCACTAACTGAATTAATAATTCAAATTTAAACACCATTAACGCCCAAATGGTCTGCGGTAAATAAATGGCCAATAATGCCACCATCGCCATCAATAACCACGACACAACCCGCGTCACTTGACGCACTTTGTCTTGCGATAACGTATTAAGATAAGGCGCTAAAAAGTCGGTGGTGACCGTTGAACCAAGGCTCAATAATGCCGAATCGATGGTCGACATAATCGCCGCCAGTGCCGCTGCAATACATAAAATCAATAACCAACTCATGGCAGGATAAAACTCAATCACCCGTTGAATGGCAAAAATGGTGGCTTGTTCACTTTGTTGCTTGTCTAATGAAGGTAGCCATTCGCTGACACTAATGCCCACTAAAATCATCGGCAAAGTGGTTAACAACGGCATAAAAAACATCAATCGATACGAGCGGCGCATCGTCACCGCGTTTTTGGCCGCGTAAATACGTTGAATGGCTTGCGGATACACAGCTGCCCCCACCCCAATCAGTACAATCAGGCTAAAAAACTGACTAAATTGCCATTGGTTGGTGGCAAAGTCATGCAACGATTGCATAAACCCATCAAGACGGGTGACACTGCTGGTTTCACTAATCGATGAAACACAAACAAAAATCACCAAACAACCGACCATTAACAATAACCCTTGAATAATGTCGGTCCATACCACGGCGCGCATGCCGCCCAAACTTTCGTAAATGGCCATCACCACCGCCAAACACAAAATCGCAGTTGAAAAGCTCACCACTCCGCCAGATGCACTCTCTAGCAGCAATCCCACCGCTTTAAAGTTACCAAGGGCATAATTGACCAAGGTGATCACCAATACCACATTGACTAACGATCGTAACAATTTACTTTGATAGCGCCATTGAATAAAGTCGCCCATGGTAATAAATTGATGGCTTTTGGCCAACTGATTTAACCGTGGCGCAAACACAGAATACACCAGTGCCACACCCATCACCGCAAACATTACCCCAAGGCTGGTTAACCCGGTGCGATAGGCTTTACCCGGTAAGGCCAGCAAAGTATTGCCGCTATATTGGGTGGCGTACATGGTAAAAAATAACGACACAAAACCCAAAGAGCTGCCAGCCAAATAAAAGTCTTTGACACTATTATCACGGCGCGAGCGATTGGCCAGCCAGCCAACAACCAATAAAGAGGCTAAATAAACCACCACTATGTACAAACCTATGTCACCAAAAACCGATTGACTCACAACCTCTCCTGCACTTATTCGTAAGCGCGTATCCTACTAGCATATGACCACGATGGCCAAAAACATTCTGATCAAAAAAGCACGAAAAAGACCCAAAATAAAACCAATTAAAACAATGGCATACCTATAAATGTCCGGTTTGTGCGAGCATAGGTCCGTTTTGTGTTGGCGTTTTTTTAATCACCAGTACAAACTTGTCACTGTTCTAATCAACTCTTATCAACAACGTTCTAGAAATAAAAATTTAACATAATCGCTATGCCGGGAGAAAAATAATATGTTTAACTCAACGTCAGGCACCATCAAAGCATTGCTCATACCACTCATATCTCTAACATTACTGGCACCACTACTAGCGCCACCATTAGCTCACGCAGGTAACATGTTAAAGATAGAAGTTAAGCGCGCTGCTGATGCTAAAAAAATATCCATGAGCGAGTGGATAAAGGATGCGTTGAAAAAGTCATTACCTGACGATAAAGACGCTTAGAAGCCTTTAAATTGATATCGTCGCTTAGGGTAACTGCTTAACAGCCCGTGAGCGCGCCCTAAGAGGGCTTAAATGGCCATGCTGCTATAAATTATCGGGAGTATTCACCGGTACTCCTGACTCGTCGATGAATCAGGTTTTTATCGGTGGATTAATGCTATTTAGTGCCGGTCGTCTTTAAGTCCTTGCGCATAAATATCATTAACCGCTTGGTTAATCTCAACTGGCAGCTTTTTCAAATATCGATCAATAAAGTAATCAGAATTAACGCCAGCAACAGCACAGGCAATTAGTCCTTTTTCAATCAATTTCACTCCATAATTGTATTGCTCATCCAGAGCTATCGCTTGAGACCATGGATCTGGCGCGTATTCTAAGATTTTTATGCAGCTTGAATCGTATTCCTTCATCATTTATGGCTCCTTT
>JABHGC010000235.1 GCA_018672285.1 Methylococcales bacterium | reverse complement strand
ATGGCTATCGCACTGGGCGCATTATTCACTTGCTGATTGAAGTGCCAAAGGATTGGCTTAGGCTCAGGAATAAGTTCGCCATTGGTTTGCTCAACAAGCTGTAATTGCGATTCTAAAGACAATAATTGAACATCACTGAGACGTTGTTCAGCTTGCTCAAACTGGCATAACACCGCTTCAAAATAGCCGGCAAATGCGGTTATAAACGCATCATTGAATTTTGCAGTTTCGTACTCAAAAATACAGTCTATCCCTGATAACGTTTCAGTGACAAAGACACTGAATTCACACTTAGCATCACGGTTAGACAGTATTTCAGCATCATTTTGTGTTTTCTCCCCATTGCTTGCTTGATACGATAGCAATAAGTCAAACAAGGGATTACGTTGTATATTCTGTTGCTGGCCACATGCTTGAACAACTTGTTCAAATGGCAATGCTTGATGCTCAAAAGCAGATAAAATCGTGCGGTTATGCAGCTTGAGCAGGTCGGCTAAAGTCGGGTTTTGTGTCAAATCACATCGAATAACCAATGTATTCACGAACAATCCCACCGTTTGTTGCCATTCGGCGTACTCTCTACCTGCAATCGGGGTTGCGATCGGCAATAGGGTTTCTTGGGTGAATTTATTAACCAATAATGAAAAAGCGGCCATAAAACACGTAAAGCGAGAGACACCATGCTCAGTTGAAATGCGGTCTACAACCTGTGTAATTTTAAGCGGCATAGACCAGTTGTACATACTCGCTGGGTGCTTTTCCGCTACACCATGATCCGCCGACAAACGCACACTCGGCACCTCAGCAAGTTGTGCCTGCCAATAGGCTTTGTGTGCATCAAGTGCACCTGCAGACATTTCTCGTTGTTGCCATTCAGCATACGATTGGTAAGGGATAACTTGAGCCTCCGCAATTGGCTTACCTTCTATCAGCGCTTGGTAGTCTGCTGTAAACTCTTTCATTAGCTGGTCTAACGACCATCCATCAACCAATATATGATGAAATACCGCTACAAATACCGTTTCATTGTCGGAATGATACGCACAATATCGATGCCCCACTTGCTCTGAGAGTAAAAAGGGTTTTTGTATAAATTCATCAATGCTACTTTTAACCGCTTGGCTCGTTATAGACTCAGCGTATTGCCACTGCATATCAATGGCGATATCACCGCTATTTGGGGCAACCTTGGCAATTAATTCATTTCCTGAAAACTCAAATGTTGTTCGCAATACATCATGCTTCTGTACTAGCGCATTCAACACTGCGAAGACCAGTGATTGCTCTAATAACATCGGCAACTGAATCGCCATCGGCATGTGATAAGCGGTACTACTAACGGCTAGGTGTTGTAAAAACCACATCCGCTGCTGAGCAAAGGTTGCAAGGTAAGTTTGTGCTTGGCCACTGTCAATGCTCTCTAACGCTAGAACAGGCAACATTTGCTCTTGTTTACGTAACCACAGCACTTGCGCTTCAAACGTCGGTTGCTCAAAAATCGTTTTAAGCTGAATGCTCGCGTTAAGACGTTTTTGTAATTGCGCCACGAGTTGCATTGCCAATAACGAGTGTCCACCAAGGTAGAAAAAATTATCCTGACGGTCGATGTTTGGCAGCTTTAAAACGGCTTGCCAAGCCAATAATAGCTCGGCTTCTAATGCATCAGCAGGTGACCATGCATGATCTACTGGATGATCATGGGGTATTGGCAACTGGGCCAAATTCACTTTACCGGAGGCGCTGAGTGGAATATCTGCTACCGCCTGCCACCGGTCTGGCAACATATAATGCGGCAAGGTTGCTAACACATGCTCACGTAACTGAGGCACTTCATATTCGACAGTGCTTACCCAATAAGCAACTAACACCGTGTGCTGCTGAATCTCTTTTAGACAAACCACAACCTCAGTCATGCCCGATAATTGCACTAAACAGCTTTCTATTTCAGCAAGAGAAATCCGGTAACCACGACGTTTTATCTGATTGTCTGTTCGCCCTTGATAATAAAGTACCCCCTGTTCATTTTCTTTCACCAAGTCACCGGTTTTATAACCTAATTCGGTAAAGCATTGCGTACTCAGCGCTGTATCTTGCCAATAACCAGAAGAGACATTAGGCCCTTTGAGATATAGCTCACCAATCATGTGTGGGGCAACAGGAAAACCATGCTGATCTAAAACCTGAGCACTCACGTAAGACAGCGGAGCGCCAATCGGCACATCACCAATAAGGGTGTCAGGATTAATGACTTCTGCGGTTGCAATCACTGTGGCTTCTGTTGGCCCATAAGTATTCACAAGGCGCACAGTAGGCGCATGCTGTTGCCATAACTGTACGGTGTCTCTATCAGCCGCTTCCCCACCAATAATACATTGCCTTAAACAGGCATTTAATTGAACTTCTGGTAATGCCTGGCACACTGTTTTCCAGAATGCGGTTGGCAAGCTCATCACAGAAATAGTAAGCCCATTGAGTGACTGCCAAAATTGGGCAGGACTACTGTGCATATCATCAGTTCTAATAACAACACTGGCGCCGCACCACAGCGCAGGGAAAATCTCCTCTATACAGGCATCAAAACTGGTAGATGAAAATTGTAATACTCTGTCATGTAACGAGAGTTGATATAGGCTGATGGCTTCATCAATAAAGTAAGCCAAATTATTTCGAGTGATTTGCACCCCTTTTGGCTCCCCTGTAGAACCAGAGGTGTACATAATATATGCAGGCGTATCAAAAGTATGTGTTGTCGATGCTGACTGTGTTGTTGTGTCTTGTTGACTGGCCTCAAACAAGTCTGAAAAAACAATTTGTGGTGTTTGGCTCACATCAGAACGCTGTTTTAATACCACCATCACAGCAGGTTCTGTTTGTGCCAAAATAAGATTTAATCGGTGCAGCGGTAATTTTAGGTCTAGCGGCAAAAAGGTTTTACCGCAGCTCACAGCAGCCAGGTATACCGCAATCGTTTCGACTCCATGACCTAAGTGCACCCCGATAATATCCCCCTCTAACTGGGCAAGTGCCATTGCAATACGCTGAACCCAATCTTTCAACCCTTGGTAGGTTAAAGCATCATCCCCCCAGTCAACCGCTGTTCGCTCAGCATGGAGGTTTACCATCGCATCAAACCCCACCATTAATGATTTCTGTGGGTAGTCAATCTTACGCATTTCACTGACTGAAAATAACGGTGTATTCTGCAATGGTTGAGTATGATCTAAACAATGACGCGCTAAAAATTGCAATTGCTCAGCAAGACCTTGCATCGTATCAGCTGTAAAGCAGGCACTGTTGTATTCGACCACCCCTTGTATATGCTCACCAAAATCGATTAAGTCTAAACTGAGTTCGAGCTTAGCTGTTGTTTGGCCATTGGCAACCGGTGACAGGGATAAACCAGGCACGGATATCTCTTCCGGCACAGGCAATAAGGACATCATCACCTGAAAAACAGGCGACCGGCTGCTATCACGTGTCGGCTCTAATGCTTCTACTAGGGCTGCGAAAGGTGTTTCTTGTTGTTCGAAACTCGCCAGTACGGATTGTTTCACCTGCAAACAATGCTCCGTGAAATCCCGTGTAGAGACATAATCTACCGGTATAACCGCTGTATTCACAAAGCAACCCATCATTGTCTGTGTGTCTGGATGGGTTCGCCCTGAAACCGGTGTGCCCATGCAAAATGTTTCTTGCCTTGCCCATCTTGCAACCACAATTTGCCATAATGCCAACGTCAACATAAAGGGCGTCAACCCATGTTGCTGCATAAAGGGTTTTAGAACCGCCATGGTGCTTTGGTCTAAAACAACGGACGCGGTATCACCTTGGTGCGATAACGTTTTTCTAGCCGGTAAATCATAAGGTAAAGACAATGCGGGGTACTGTAGCAAATGTGTTACCCAAGCAGAATCTAAGCTGGGTTGATGCTGTGATTGCCACTTCGCATAATCAGCGTATTGCAGCTTAGGCAATGAAACGCTAACCCCTTGATACCGCTGCAACCATTCTTGCATAAACTGCTGTAAACTCACCGCATCAATGGCAATATGGTGTACCAACAGCGAAAGCCAATATCTAGATGCCCCTAATTGAAATAATCGAGCTGACAGAATGGGGCCAGCCTGTAAATCAATGGCCACTTGGCATGATTGTTGCGCAATATCGAGTGCATCAGACTCATCAATCTGTAAAAACGCAAGCTCACTGACTCTGCCTTGTACCTGGCGTACCACGCCCTCCTCTAACTGATATGTCGCACTCAATATGTGATGCGCCGAGACAGTTTGCAAAAAGGCGGCTTGTAAAGCGGACACATCTAACTCACCTTCCAATGCCAACAGCATGGGCACATTGTAATGTGGTGATTGCACATCTACCTGTTGCAACAGCCAAAACCGTTGTTGAACCAGTGACACACTACTCTCTGCTTGAGCATCTAGCGGTACAATGGGCGCTTGTTGATCACTCTCAAGCAGGTCAAGATACACTGCCAAAGCCTGAATGGTTGAATGTTGAAAAAAGCCCTGCAAGCTAATCCGTTTATGACAGACCAATTCAATTTCAGCAACACATTGCGCTGCGAGCAATGAATGCCCGCCTAATGAGAAAAAGTCATTAGCAACACCGAACTCATCCTTTGTTGGTAAAATATTCTGCCAGATCGCCAGCAACTGCACCTCAGTATCGCTGCTTGCAGACACTGCGTCTGTCTGTTGCAAAACAATGTCAGGTAGCTGTGATTTATCAATTTTACCATTGTCGGTTAATGGCAAAGCTGGCATCACTTGCCATGCAGAAGGCTGCATGTAGCTTGGTAATGCTTCATGTAACTGTTGTTGTAGGGTATTTAAAGAGAAGGCTTCCACATTTAGTGGCACAACATAAGCCAACAGTTGCTCACTGACAGCATCCAACAAAATGACCGCTTGCGATACCAGCCCTGTTTGTACTAACTGCGCTTCAATCTCAGACAGCTCAATTCTAAACCCACGTAATTTCACCTGTTGATCTTGACGACCCACAAACACAAGATCACCCAGCGTATTTTCATACGCCCAGTCACCTGTTCGGTAGTAACGCCCTGACTCATGGTTAACAAAAGCCTGCTCAGTCAGCGCTGGGTTACGCCAATACCCTTGAGCAAGGCCTGCCCCGCCGGCCCACAATTCACCCAGCGCCCCTTTAGCCACTGGCTGCCCGTACTCATCCACCACAACCGTGATCGTACCCGAAATTGCCTTGCCGATTGGCACGGCATGATGGAGAGAAGCGGCGTTTAATTCAGAGCAACATGTAAACGTGGTATTTTCAGTTGGCCCATAACCGTTAATGAATAGCGTGTCTGGGCATTGAGCCAGCGCTTTTTTAACATGTGGCAAAGACAAAGCATCCCCACCTGCCAAACAATATTGTAATGTGGCCAACGCACTCGCATGATAATCAACCATTAAATGAAATAATGGCGCTGTCAGCCACATAACGTCTATTTGGCGCGCCGTTATTTCAGCGGCTAAATCGGGCAGACTTAAAGGTGCGTTAACCATAGGACAAAGCGTTGCCCCATTAAACAATGCCATCCAGCATTCAAACGTAGAGGCATCAAAAGACAGTGGTGCGTACTGGGCATAGCGTAAACCACCCGGCTTAATGAAATTAGGCTCACTCACTAAGCGAACAATGGCGGCATCTGGTATTGCAACGCCTTTGGGTTTACCGGTAGAACCGGAGGTATACATGATATAAGCCAATTGATCTGCCGCTCTGTGGACAGAGAGTTCTGTTGTTGGCTGGCCAGACACCAAGGCCGGCGACCAAGCAGTGGCCTGATACCCAGCCAAGTGCGCTTTGCTGACACGGTGATCATGCAACACCATAGTTGGCTGACAGTCTTCCAGCAGTACTTGCAACCTTACCTCAGGCAAATCAACCGCAATCGGCACATACGCGGCCCCTACCCGTAGTACCGCTAACATACAAGCAAACCATTCTTGATGATTATCCATCATCAAAACAACGCGATCGCCTTGTGTCACATTGCGTGCTTGCAACCAATGCCCTATTTGCATGCTGCGTTCTGCAAGTAAGTCGTAGCTGAGTTTCTCCTCACCATAATCAAGCGCTAAGGCATCTGGGTTTAGCTCAACCTGCCAATCAAAACCTTCCAGTAGCCCGGTTGGGTTAGCGGCCTGACAATGTGGCCATACGACAGTCGGGCGCACCACCTCGACAACTGGCTCACTCATATTGGTAAGCGCTTGTTGCAGTGTGTCTATAAAATGTGTCATAAACTGCTGAATAAAAACATCATCAAATAAATCTTGTTGATACTCTATTTGGCAATCTAGCCGATCATCTGAGGCTATCCAATTCATGCTCATAGGAAATTTAGAAGCATGATTCGGCAAGGATTTGGCCTCTAACGATAACCCCGGTATATCTAGAGACAGTGGTTCATAAGGCAAATAAGTCGCCACGATTTGAAAAATGGGTGACTGCCCTGTAAAGCGTTCAGTCACCACTGCTTCTACAACCTGATCAAACGGAACATCTTGGTGTTGCTGTGCCGCCTGTAAGCTATCATGAACATTTTTGACCAATGACTGCACCGTATTTTGTGCCGTAAAATCAGCAACAATAGCCTGCATATTAACAAACAAGCCAACTAGATTCGCGGTACTGCTGTGCCCTCTACCTGCAACAGGCACACCAATGGCAATATGTGTTTGCTGAGTATAGTGAAACACCACCATTTTAAAGCATGCCATTAACCAGCTTAACTCAGAGACACCAAGCTCATCTGATGCGGCTTTAAGCTGTTGCCTAAATTGGCCTGTGATAGATTCAGAATAATGAGCACCCCGGTCTGCCTGCCCTGCTTGCTCATGCCACGCAGGGAAATGCACCGCCTCCACACCATCCAGCTGTTTTACCCAATACGCTAGCTGCTGTTGATAAAGTGTGTCTTGCGCTATGCGCTGCCACGCAGAATAATCTTTATATTGTATGCTCAACCCAGCAGGTGCTTCAGATTGCGCCTTATAGTGCTGATAAAATTGGCCGATATCTTTTGTTAAGAGGCCAATGGACCAGCCATCCATCGCAATATGGTGACACTGCAGCAGTAGCTCATAACCTGGTTGTAGAGCGGCAATGGTCGCAATAAACACTGGGCCGTCATTGAGGTTAAACTGAAACGCTTGCTGTGATTCGAGGAATTGCTGCCACGCCTCAGCCGTCCCATCAAAGTTTTGAACTTGCTGCTCTAATACATCATGACAACGCTGAAAAACCTGATCACCTTCTCGGTAAAAATGTGTGCGTAAAGGCTCGTGCCGCTGAATCACGGCGACAAGTGCACGCTGTAACAGCGTGATATCAACCTCGCCTTCTATTTTAAAGCAACTACTGAGATGGTAACTTTGCCCTTGCTCTACCCACTGTTCAATAAACCAAAGCCTTTGCTGGGCGTAGGAGGCAATAAAAGGGGCTTCTGCCAAAGGTATCTCATGCCCACCTTGGCTCAGACGCTCACATTGCTCAGCAAAATCACTTAAGTGTGGGCTTTCAAAAATCACCCTAACGGGCACTTCAATGCCAAGTTGCGCTTGGATTTGCAGTACCATTTGGGTGGCTAATAAGGAATGCCCACCCACACTGAAGAAACTCACATTGCCTCTAATAGGCTGCTGGGTGAGCGTCTGCCAAATGATGCGTATTTTTTCAGCTAACGCTGATAATGGCTCCAGGCTTGTATCCGCTACCGCTGTTTGTCTTGATGCTAATAGTGCTTGCCGGTTGATCTTACCAGAAGCCGTTAATTTCATATCACTGACGCTGTGCCATTCATCCGGCTGCATATAACTAGGGAAAGATTTTTTCGATTCGGCTTCAAGCGCCCCTTTGCGGGCTGCACCTTGCCAAAAAACAATGATCTGCTGTTGTTCTACAACCGCAACAACCTGCTCAACGCCATCAAGCTGGAGCAATTTTTGTTCGATTTCACCACATTCGACCCGATAACCACGTACTTTTAATTGGCTGTCTTGGCGCCCAACATAATGTAACTGCTCGGCCTCATCCCGTTTCACCCAATCTCCTGTCGCATATATTCTTTCACCGGATAAATAAGGATTTTCAATAAATTTCTGCTGTGTTTGAACCTCATCAGTGTAACCAAGCGCTAACGCATCACCCCCTATATAAAGCTGCCCTTCAGAGCCAGGCAAGACCCACTGCAAAGATTCATCTAAAATATACAGCCGTGTATTCCATATTGGCTGACCAATCGGGGGTAGGCTTTCTGCCTTTTCATGCTCCACCGTAAAAGCGGTAACCACATGACTTTCAGTTGGGCCATACTGGTTAATCAACTGCAACTTCGGCACAGCTTTTAGCCACTGGCGAATTTCAGGCGTCATTTGCAAGGCTTCCCCTGCGGTAATAACGGTCAGTAATTCACTTGGGTATACGTCTTTAACCGAGAAAACCAATGCGAGTTGCTGCAAGGCCACAAAGGGGAGAAAAATCCGCTGGTGACGGGTATTAAGCAATGCGTCTGCGTAAGCGATAAAATCTCTTAAATGTGTATCTTCCAATGACGACCACGTTTTACCCTGGCCGAAGGTCGTGAACATTTCTTGGAAAGCCACGTCAAAATAATACGGGGCGAAACCCAAGGTATCCACTGCTGGAACCGTTGATAACTGCCATGCTAATAAATTGGACAGCACACTATGGGGCATTTTCACCCCTTTAGGGCGCCCTGTGGAGCCTGAGGTAAACAAGATATAGGCAATATCATCTTGCTGGATAACAGGTAACGCAATATCTTGCGGCAGCTGGCCTACAAGCGATAACACGGGAAGGTTCACGCTGTGGGCAAAAGACACATCTTGCTCTAAACAAACAATGGCTTGAATACTGGCATCGGCAATAATATCGATGTGCCTTTGTAGTGGGTCCGATTGATTTAACGGGCAATAAGCACGCCCTGTTTTCATCACCGCTAACATCGCAATCGGCCACCAAGCAGATCGCTCTAAATACAATGCAACTGCTTGCTTAGTTTTTAAGCTAGGCAACCAAGCTTTTGCAAAGTCAGTTGTTAACTCATCCAACGCTTGATAGGTCAGCTGCATTTCCGCTGTGTTTATGGCAATCCCATCAGTGGGTATCACATAATCACAGCACGCTTTGAAAGGGGTTGCCGCCGCCTCAAAAGCCCAGCCCTGTTTAAGCGAACAGGTGGCATTAGCATCGATGACGGTTACTGACTCGATGGCTTGGTTTGGTTTATTTAAAACTTGATTGAGCAGTATTTCAAATGCCGACAGCCATGTATTGACCTGGGTTTCAGTATGCTGAGTCGGGTTATATTCAACATGACAATTTAGCTGATCACCATGTGGTTGTAACGATAAAAATAACGCATATTTGCTGGTTTCATTAAACAATGAAAGCGGTTCAACACTTAGACCTGTCACCTGTTCTGCAACTGCTTGCTCTGGTTGGTAGGTGAATAACACTTGAAATAAGGGTGATTGTGTCATTTCACGCTCATCGACCAACTGCTCTACCAGCTGCTCAAACGGCACAGTTTGATGATCCATGGCTGAGACGCAAGTGTGTTTCATGGCTTGTAAATACGCTGAGATACTGTCGCTGTTAGTCAACTGACTGCGTAGCACAACCGTATTCACAAAAAGCCCAACCATGGATTGAAAGGACAATTGTGAGCGCCCTGTCACGGGTGTGCCAATCGTGAGATCATTTTGGCCAGATATTTTATGCAACAATAAAGCAAACACAGCAGAATAGAGCTGAAAAGCGGTCATTTTTTGGGCTTGAAGAAATGGCTTCAATGTCTGCTGTGGCACCTGAATGTCCACACTGACAATAGCCCCTTTATGCCCATCAACGATTTGCTGGCCAGCTGACTTGGGTAATTGTAAAGCGGGCACATTGCTCAGTTGTGTGACCCAATAGTGCAAAGCATCTTGATGCTCAGCTGAGCCCAATTGTGTTTGTTGCCATTGCACGTACTCAGCATATTGAGGTGCAGGTAGTAATTGCGCTTTATCCACATACGCTTGGTATAACTCGCGAAGAATAATCTGCATTGACCAAGCATCTGTCACGATATGGTGCAAGACCAAACCAATAACCACCTCTTCTGCAGTTATCTCAACGCCATAAACTCTGGCGACAGATTCAGACAAGTCAAAAGGCTGCTTAGCGGCTTCAAGCAAGGCTTTTTCAGCATCCATTATCCCTAAATTGACGCTATCCCCTGACCCTTTCAACCATTGGATGTCGACTAGATGAGACTCAGACTGAGTTTGAAAAATACCATTGTCTGTTTGTGTGAAAGTCGTGTTGAAAATAGCATGCCGGCTCACCACCAACGCTAAGGCTGCAGTCAGTTTTTCTAAATCAATCTGCCCTTTTAGGATAATGGCTGAAGGCACATTGTAAGCTGCTGACTCTGGCTCTAGCTGTTGTAAAAACCACAATCGAGATTGAGCAGGTGTAAGTTGGCTCTGGCCGCTGACTTGCACCAGCTCAGACTGTTTTACCTCGCTTTCATCACCCTCGTTCGCTAAATACGTGGCCAGCTCCGACACGGTTGTAAAGTCAAATAACGCTTTAACCGAAACAGTTGTTGCTAGACGCTCCTGAAGCTGCGCGGCACATTGAACCGCCAGTAACGAATGCCCGCCTAGTTCGAAAAAATCATCATCCCGATCAATCTCATCCAGTATTAAAATTGTTTGCCAAACATCAATAATGGTCTGTTCTATCACTTCTAATGTAGCACCCGCGAGTGCCGACTGTGCTACTGCTTGAGCATGACGTGATTTAAGGCTTATCGTTATCTTGATGGCATGCGACTTCAGTATTTTGCCAATGTCATCCGTTAGATTGGGATCAACCCCGTCATCCAACCAAACCAATAACTGACCTTCAAAATAATGCAGGGTATTGATGCCACTTAAGCCAAAGTGCGTTTGCAACAAGGAATGGAATGTTAGCCAATCAATATGGTCATTACGTTCTGCACAGAAAATAAGGGCAGGCTCCGTATTAAACGCCAACACCGATGAACCCTGCACATATCCATACACTTCAGCACAACTCACACTGCCGTACTGATCAACAATGGGGGATGTACAGACACCATTGCTGACGACCCCTACCAACTCATCATCCTTTAACAACAACTCTATTGTCTGATAATGCGCCAACCGGTTGGAGGCAGTTAAGCCTTTGATAGATAAAAATGACGTTAAGGTACTTGGCAATGTAGCAAGGCTCATCGCGGTCGGCACATCTGTTAGCCAATGTGTCACTCCCTCTGATATGGTGTGGACTATGTCTGCCCCTGCCCGTTTTGCACTCTCAACCACGCTGTCAATGTAGGGTAACTGCCCTTCATCAACACATAAAATGCTACCAGCGTGCCACTGACAAGCCGATTCTAATACCGTAACGAGATTGAGTTCGGGCAATGGGCTTGTGTTAGAAACAGGGCGATATAACTGTGAGACAGGGTCACTCAACTCAACGGACAGGTTATCGAGCAACGCCGAAAAACCGGTTATCAGTGTGTTTATTTGTTGTTTAGAATACAAATTATCCCGATATTCAAGCTCAACAACGGTCTGATTGGGCTGGTCTAAAACACTGATAGTGAGGTCAAATTTAGGCTGCTTGGTGAATTCAGCCAATTCAAAACCCAGTGCATCCACGGTATTGTCATCTTGAAAATAACTGAACATCACTTGAAATAATGGTGAGATTGAGCGATGACGGGCCACCTTTAAGCGCTCAACAAGCGTTTCAAATGGGTGTGACTGATATCTCATTGCATTCATCATTTGCAATTTCACATCAGCTAACAATTCCCCCATTGTCTCATGACCGGCCTGACTCTGTAGAACCAAGCTATTGACAAAGAACCCAACGATTTTTTCAAGCTGTGCGTCATGCCGGCCGGATACTACCGTACCAATCCGAATATGGTCTACCTGAGCACAATACATTAACCATTGTTGCCACAATGCCAGATGCACTACATAGTGCGTACAACCAGACAGTACGGCTAACTGCTTGATGTTGCTTTGTTGCTGAGGCGTTAAAGAGTGACTCACCACAGAGGCGCTGTCACCAACATCTAGCGTTCTAGGCAAGCTTTGCCCTAAACGGATATAACGCGTATCACCTAATTGTTGTTGCCAGTATTGAAAAGCCAGATCACTTAATTGCTGCTGCTCAGGCAGTGTTTGCCAGAGCGCATAATCAACATACTGAATGGCCAGTGGGGTATTAAAGTAGTCATCAAGATCATCCTCATATGCCAGTGCTAACTCATGCATGAGGATTCTGCTGGATTCACCGTCGCAAGCAATATGATGAATATTAAACAATAATATAAAGTCATCAACTGTTTGAACTAAATTGACTCGAAATACTGGGCCATGCGCCAAATCAAACGGCGTTTCAATCAACCCTTTAATATTGGTTTGTAGTGCTTCACCACTGATTTTACGATAGTCACTCACCTGCACTTCAATCGGTACAGACTCGGCAATTGAAACCGTGGCTTTACCCATCACTTCAGGGTATGTCGTCCGCAATATTTCATGCCGTTCGACTAACTTGCCAAGAGCTGCTTGCAAACGGAAAAAATCGATCTGCTTTGCTCGTAACAACACAGGCATGTGGTATGCAACCGCTTCAGGTGCATATTGATATAAAAACCAGAGCCTTAATTGCCCTTGCGATAAAGGCAGAGTGTCTGTGCGCGCCACCCGAGTCAATTCTGAGACCTGAGGCTCATGACTTTGTTCACTGATTTTTTTGGCGCAGGCTTGCAGCGTGGGATGCTCAAACAACCAGGCTACTTGAAAAGCACACTGCCAAGTCTCTCGCACCCAATGCGCGACTTTAACCGCTTGCAATGAATGACCGCCTAATCGGAAAAAATCATCCTGCAAACCCACACGGTCAACCCCAATTAAGTGTGACCAGAATGCCGCTAACTGTTTTTCCACCTCACTTTCAGGAGACTCATAAACATGCACCACGTTGTCTTGAGTCGGTATGTCACTTGGCACCACTTTAACCAGCGTTTGATTGACATTATCAACCATCACTGTCAGTTGCTGAACCAAAGCATCCAGCCACTGTTTGACACGTGCTTCGTGAAAAACATCGCTTGAGTACCCCATCGTTAAGGCGATGTTATCGTCGTTAACACTGATATCTAGGGTTAAATCAAACTTCGCTGTCGAAATAGGCAAAGGAATCGGTTGAACGTGTAATGCGGTATTTTGCCCAGATGTGACTTCATAACTGCACAGCACTTGAAAAATGGGGTTCTGATTGAGCTGTCTTTCTGGTTGAAGGTGATCAACAACAGCTTCAAAAGGGACCTGCTGGTGATTTAGTGCTTGCAACCACTCGCTCGCTACACGCTTAATTAATTCACCATAAGTGGATGCGGCAGAACTATCGACCCGTACAGCCAGTGTGTTGACAAACAAACCAACAAGCGACTCTAATTCTGAATGCTCACGGCCTGCAACCGGCACACCAATGGCGAAATCGACTTGCTGGGTTAACTGCGACAAGCACTGCTGAAAAGCCGTTAACAAGACCACAAAGTGAGTACAATGATAGGTGTTTGCGAGCGCATTAATCCCTTTTACAAGGTCAGCGGATAACGCACACTGCACCATACTCCCGGCATAACTTCTGGTTGCAGGGCGTGTCACATCCAGTGGTAACTGCAATACGGCTACTTGGTTTAACTGTGACTGCCAATAGGCCAGTTCGATTTGCCAAGTGGCTTGTTGTGGCTCGCACTGTTGCCATGCAGCATAGTCTACATAGCGGTACTCTTGCGTTGCAATACCTGTTTCTGGGTGCTTTAAGCAAGTATGAAGCCGCTCTAAATCAGTTAAAATAACCGCAATGGACCAACCATCCAAAACGCTGTGGTGGCCATTGAGCAAAACAGCAAATTGTGAATCGGCAGTTCGTGCAACAGTAATATAACACAGCGGCCCCTGCTCTAAATCAAATACTGTATTGAAAGCGGTATTCAGCAGGCCATGCATGGCCTGCTGTTGTTGTTGAGATGTTTTAGCTTGCCAATCGTCACAGATAACGGGGACGAACGCTTTATCGTGAACACATTGAACAACCTCATCACCTTGTAAGCTTAACGTTGTTCTTAACGCAGCCTGACGCTCGACCAGCTCAGTCATTAAGTGTGCGAACTGCGCTAGAGACACATCTAAGGTGCAAGTGAAAGCAATCGGCACATTATAAGCGGTTAACTCTGGCACCATTTGCTGCAAAAACCATAAACGCTGCTGGGCAAAGCTGGCCAAATAGGGTTTTCGATCATTTGCAATGGACAGTTTTTGCTGTTGCTTGGTGCCTTTTTGTGAATCCACAATGGCGGCTAAAGCACGGATAGTAGGCGAGTTGAAAAAGTCAGACAAAGCAATCTGCACGCCCCAATAATCCCTGACACGTGATAACGCTTGGGTCGCAATCAGTGAGTGGCCACCTAACTCAAAGAAATTATCGTCTGCACGCACCTCCTCTGAGCCTAACAACTGCTGCCACTGTTGCTGCATCAGTTTTTCAGTGTCTGTTAAAAACTGGGGTGAGACTGATTTTTGCTTAGGTAGTGGTAAGGCATCCACATTCACCTTGCCATTTAATGTCATCGGAAATACGGCTAATTGAATAACATAACTGGGCAGCATGTACTCAGGTAAATAGTCCTTTAACCAACGCCGGATAGATTTATGCTTAATTTCACGATCGGCGATGACATACGCAATTATCCGCTCATCATTATTAACTGATTTCACCTGTACAACACACTGTTGAACCCCTTCAAACTGAGCACAATGATGCTGAATTTCACCCAGCTCAATTCTAAATCCACGTAATTGGATTTGCTGATCAATACGACCAATATAGGCAAGCAACCCATCTTCTCGGTAATAGCCTAAATCCCCTGATTGATAGCCTCTTTGATTATTCGCAAGTGTCTTGAATTTTTGCTGGGTTAATGCAGGCTGATTTAAATACCCCGTGCACACACCTGCGCCCATCACTGCAATTTCACCTGGAGCATCAAAAGGTGCAGGTAGGCCATATTGGTTTAATAGTACGACAGACAAATCAGAGATTGGTAAGCCAATACAGTCTTGTTGTTGTAATAAATCGTGTTGTCTCAGGCGGTGGTATGCCACATGGACCGTCGTCTCAGTAATGCCATACATATTAACCAGCGCAGGTGCGTCATCACCATGACGTTCAAACCACGAAGTTAATTGGCTCACATTTAAGCCTTCACCACCAAAAATAACATGCGATAGCGATAATGAGTGAGACTGCTTTTCATCAATCGCAGCAAACTGATAAAATGCAGAAGGCGTTTGATTCAACACCGTGACATTTTCATCAACCACGAGGTCATAAAACAATTGTGGTGACCGGCTAACTTCATAAGGAACAATAACACAACAGCCGCCATAACGAAGCGCGCCCCATAGCTCCCAAACTGAGAAATCAAACGCATAAGAGTGAAATAGGGTCCAAACATCTCGCTCTGAAAATAAAAATTGTGATGCTGTACTGGTGAATAACCGATCCACTTGAGCATGACTCACCGGCACCCCTTTTGGGTTGCCGGTTGAGCCAGAAGTATAAATCACATACGCCAATGAGTTCGATTCAACCAAAGGAAGGTCTACTGCATCACTGGGTGTTTTAGCGGTATCAGCTTGGTCAAGCACCACTTTCTGGCCAGCATAATCTTCTAATAATGCCTGGTGTTTTTCAGTGGTCACGACAATATTGGCTTGAGCATCAGCCAAGATATATGACAATCTAGCCTCTGGTGAATTTGGATCTACCGGCACATACGCAGCGCCTGATTTTAGAACCGCTAAAATGGCTAAGGGGACATTGGCACTTCGCCCTAAACAAATGGCAACCAAATCCCCTGGCATAACACCAAGACTAACCAACCTTTGCGCTAAGGCATCCGACTGGCTATTAAGCTCGGCATAGGTGAGTGCCTTGCCATTCACCCGCACGGCAACATTATCTGGAAACGCTACCACACTCTCACTAAACCGCTGGCACAAGGATGCGGTTTCATAGACGGGTGTTTCTGTCTCGATCTGTGATTGCTCTGCTGGAAACAGTGGGTTTAATTCTGATAATGTGGTTTTCCCGGATAATATTTGTTTTGAGACATGAATTAGCCGAGATAGTATTTTGGGTGCATCAAATGATGACTCATGAAAATACATCGTTATGCTGGGCCGCTTGGCGCCGCCATTCACGATCAAGTGAACCTGGCTAGGGTCTGGGTTTGGCGTAAATTGCGTAATCTGGTATTCATGGCCGCCGATGTCTAGCGCATCGGGATAGTGATAATAATTAAAATAAAAATGCAGCGCTGATGCTGGTACGACTTTTTGTTGTGCAAAAATCGACCAATCATGATGCCCTTTGCCATCGAGTGCTTGCTGTTTCACGGCCTGTAAGCAGGTCATAAATGCTTGATCAGGTGTCAGCCAAGCTTTTTCAATTTTAACGGGGTTTTGCACATAAAAGCAGCCAACACTATTGCTATCTTCAGGTCGCCGACCATTAAGTATCTCATTAAAACTAAAATCGCCTGTAGGCGCGCAATATAGATCAATCAAATAGGCATACAGTGCTTTAAAATATAAAGCGGGCGTGACTTTGTGCTGCAAACAAAACTGCCAAACTAATTTCCAGTGCAACTGATCTAACAGCACTGTCTCTCGAACAGGTTGGTTACCCGTTTTCGGTTTACGCCACTGCAGGGGCTCACAACTGGCCAATACATTCTGCCAATAACGCTGAGTGTGTGCTGAGTCAAATTGAATGGCTTCGACATAATCGGCATAGGGTGTTAGCGGTTTTGCACTGACCCCATGGTATTGCTGCAGTAAATTATGCAGCATTAAGCCACCTGATACGCCATCACCAATCATGTGATGTAAGCGAAAAACAACCGCAACGTCTGTTTGATTGAATGACACCACATCAATATGTAGCAGCTGGTCTTGAGCGAGATCATAAGGCACAAAAACGTGCTTTTCTACAAACCCCTCTAGCTGATTTACCGCAAGTTCAAGCTCACTTATTGAGTGAACCGTCATATAGTCAGCAACCTCAATTGAGTCTGGTTGCCTAAAAACACAGTATGCAGGGTCGGCCGCAGCTTCTGAGCTGGCAATAATTTGCGCCGTCATCTGTGGATGACTATTAAAAAAATCTAAAACAATGGATTGCCATTTTGGTAATTCAAACTGCTCAATAACAATCATCGCCCCTAGGCTTTGGTGCGTCGCCTGGGTATTTTTTTGTTGCTCAAAAAACAAGTCGCGCTGTGTTGGGCTTAACCTATGTGTACTGGCAAAATGCTCATCAGTCACCACCAGTGAGTTCAGCAATCGCTGTTGGTCCAGCAGACTTAACTGCTCAACAATGACATTGCGCTCAGACACAATCTGCTGATACAAGAATGTTAATTGCCTCATCATCTCTTCTGCAGTCGAACGTTTAAAGAGCGCAGTACTAAACTCTAAATCACCCTGTAAAACCCCCTCTGACTCAAAGAAATTTAACGTCAAATCATATTTTGAGGTGCCCGTATGTAAATCAATGAGTGAAAGCGATAAATCAGGTACAGAAAGGGTTTGTTGAATTTGAGTTTGCAGTGCAAAACCCACTTGCACCAGTGGCGAATAAGACAAGCTTCTCTCAACCCCTAATGCCTCTACAATGGTATCGGCAGGTACTTGCTGGTGTTGAAATGCGGCAGTGACGTCTGCCTGTACTGTATGCAACAAGTCTTGTAAGGACTGCCCTGCCACATGTGTTTGCTTTAACAGTAAGGTATGAATAAAGCAGCCTAATAACGGCTCTGTTTCAAGCGCATTGCGCCCTGCAAAAACGGTTCCGATACAAAACTGCGACTGATTGGCGTATCTGTTCAGTAATATCGAAAACCCGGACATCAGCAAACTAAAGAGGGTTATATTTTCTTGTTTTGCCAATTCATTAAGCTGTTTTGTTAACCCCCTGGGCAGCTCAAAGGTGTATTTATCCCCTTCGAAGGTCATACTATCTGGCCTAGGAAAATCGGTTGGTAGTGCCAGGTATTCAGGCGTACCAGCTAAATGAGACACCCAGTAGGCGGTATCCTCAGCAAACTGTGCCTGACTAAACTGTGATTGCTGCCATAGTGCATAGTCATAGAATTGAATGGGCAAAGCATCTAAGTCAGGAGTCTGGTGGTGACTGAAAGCCGTATAGGCCTGGAACAGCTCCTTAAAAAACACCCCTGTTGACCAGCCATCAAAGATAATATGGTGAAACACCGTGACCAATAAATATCCGCCACCCTCTTGAGGCTGCAATGCATAGCGAAACAACCCAGGTGCTGATAGATCAAATGGCTGCTGTACATAAGCTTCAATCCATCGCTGTTCAGCTTGATCAACCTCGTCACAAGGCATACCGACTTCCTCAGCAACGATTTGTAATGGCGTACCTTGATGCTCTACAAATGAGGTTCGCAATATCGCATGGCGCTGGCATAACAATGCAAAACTGTTTTTAAGCCCCTCAATGTTGACGTCACCTTCGATTCGAATCGCAGTTGGGATGTGATAAACAGACAACCCTGATGACATTTGCTGCATAAACCATAAGCGGGTTTGTATCAGTGTTAACGGTACATATTTTGGTGGATTAACGGCGGCAGTTAACGGCAGCTGAGCAGACTGAGACTGTTTTTTACAAAATTGACAAAAATCAACAAACACGGGGTATTCAAACAAAATATTGACAGAAATATCCACGTTCAAGCGCCGGCTTACCCTCACACAAACCTGCATTGCGGTTAAGGAGTGCCCTCCTAGTTGGAAAAAGTGATCCTTCTCTCGGATAACACTCATATTTAAGACTTGCTGCCAAATAGAGGCGATTAACTGCTGCTCTACTGTCAACGAACTCTGCTCAGTAGACGGTGTATCCCGGTGTACTCTGAAGGACAGTAGTTGGCGTTTATCGACCTTCCCATTCAGTGTGAGCGGGATAGATTCGACCAATATAAATTCACTCGGCACCATATAGTGGGGTAAGGCTTGCAAAAGCGCCGCTTGCAAATCATCACTAGCAAGCCCACGCGTGGTGACGATAAATGCCAATAGTACGGATTCACCTTGCTCTGTTTGCTCACACAATACGATAGCAGAGGTCACATTGTCACAGCGTTCGATTTGCCCTTCTATTTCTGCTAATTCAATTCTTAAGCCACGGATTTTGACCTGATCGTCTGACCGGCCTAAAAAGCGTAACTCACCTGTTTGTGTAAGAGAAACTCGATCTCCTGTTTTATAAAACCGCCCTTTATAGCCGTCTATAACAATGAATTTATCTGCGGTTTGCTCAGGCTGCCCCACATAACCTTGGCTCACACCAACGCCACCAATATAAAGCTCCCCTTCGGTTTCAAATGGCACCATTTTGTGTGCGTCATTAAGCACCAATGTATGTACCCAGGGAATTGCACGGCCTATTGGGACGGAATGCTCGGTAAAATCTGCTTGTTGCAAACGATAGTAGGTTGCAATATCGGTACACTCTGTGGGGCCATAAGTATTCACCACCTCACATTGGCACTCTTGAGAAGCCAGCCATTCAGACAGGTGCTTAAGATGAATTGGCTCCCCGCCTAAAAAGACCGTTTTTAAACTGCTTAATGCTGTATAATCTTTCGAAGCTAACAGCGGGTAGAACATGCTGGGCGCACAATTTAACCGTGTTGCCTTTGACCGGGATAAACAATGCAATATTTCTACATCATCGTAATAAGGCATCGAGGGGATAACAACAGAACCCCCACTGAGTAAAGGCACCAACAAATTTTTCTGAGTCAAATCAAACCCAGGCGAGCTGATGACCAAATGCCGGTCGTCAGCATTCATCGCAAAGCACTGTTGATACCATTGCAGCAAATGAAACTCGCTGCGATGCGTAATACTGGTTCCTTTCGGTTGCCCTGTCGTACCGGATGTAAAAATAACATACAGTTCATCATCAGGCTGTACCGTTAACGGCATTACATCTGAGGGTGAAGCCTGTATTGTCGAATCATCCTGATCTAAGTAAATGCAGGCACACTCGCTAAAGTATGCAGAAAATTCAGACAAGGTCAGGACGTGCGTTACTTTGGCAATAGCACACATTGATTTTAAACGCGCACTGGGCAGTTGTGAATCCAGGGGCACATAACTACAACTTGATGATAATGCGGCATATAAAGACACCAAGTAATCAACCGATCTCGGCAGGCAAATACCGATGCGGCTATTCGCAACCACCCCTTTCTGGCGCATAAAATGGGCAAGTTGCTGCACCCTATGATCAAACCCTTGGTAACTGAGCGTAACACCCTGGGCCAATACAGCAACCGCATCTGGCGTTTTTGAAACTTGTTCTCGGTAACACTCCGTCACTGTTTTAGCGTGTGGCGCTGTTTTGCTTAATTCAGTTTGTACCTCTTTCCTGGCTGCCACTTCATCTGGCATCAGGCAACACTCATTCATGACGCTCTGATCAGGCTCTGCCAGTAGCTGTGTTAAATGCCATTCAAACCTTGCGGCAATGCGGCGTAGAAAATCTTCTGTAAGTTCTCCACCGCTGCGCCATTTTAACTGCAGCTGGTGGGTCAATTGCGCGGTGACCGTCAGTGGATAGTGTGTTGACTCCCCCGCGATAACATCTGATATTTCAATACCGGGTAATTCTAGGCTAGGCCCTATCGGGTAGTTTTCATAGACAAACAGCACATCAAACAATGACGCCAACTGTGGCGCTTGTTTTTGTATGTCTGCTAAACCAATATGGCCATGCTGCTGTGCCGACTGCATCCACTGTTGGATATCTTGCGCCCAAGTTTGACAGCTTGCTGTATCATCAATGGTTTGCACCCAAGGAATACTTTGTATAAAGAGTCCGACACGTGAACCAACATCGGGCATGCTATCGGGTCGACCAGAGTCAGTGATGCCATACACAATGGTATCGGTTTGTAATACTTGCTTTAAGGTAACGCCTAAACACAGTTGCAACACAATATTTGGGGTCACCTGCCAAGATTTGGCAAGCTCACTGAGGGCTGTTGATTCATCTGACCCTAGGGTGCTATGTACCTCAACAGGCAGACCTTGCAGTGACCCTCTTGAATCTGACAACAATGCAACCTGATCAACAGCTGAAAATGTCTGACGCCAAAATGCTTCAGCTTCTGCCACATCCTGATGAGCCAACCATTGGCTATAATCTGAAAAACGATATCCGGCACTAACTGGTAGAGCACCTTGCCCCTGAAGCGCGGCATAACTCTCAAATACCATTGTTAATACGATGGGGAGTGACCAGCCATCCATGAGCACATGATCATGCCGCCATAACCATAGAATATCACCTTCTACAGCACACCAACGCATCCGCATTAATGGCGCTGAATCTAACGGCAAAGTACTATTGTCTGCCATCCACGACTGTATAATGTCATCTGCAGTGGATAAATTTGGGTTAACGTTTTCCACATCCCATATCAGTCCACACTGTTTTTGCACACTCAGCAACGGTCTAGAATCTAACTCAAAAGTGACATGGCTTCTTAAAATATCGTACTGCTGTAGCGTGTGTTTCCAAGCATATTTAAAATTGGTTAAATCGAAAGGTTGTTTTAACCTAAATAAGATTTTTTGTTGATAATGTGCCGCTTCTGGTTCTTTTAACCGTTGAAAAATAAGACCAGATTGTAAAGTCGTTAATGGGATTAATGACTGCGTATTGGCTGTTACAATGCGGTCTAAATCCGATTGATGAATATCAAGCCAAGGCAAATCTGATGGTGTTAAACCCGCATTATTTTTCTGTAAGCAGTACTCAATCACCGTTGACAAGTTCTGGATGACACGGTCTAGCAATGACTCTATCCAACGGGTCTCAAACTGCTGCGTTGAAAAGGCACTCACCAAGGTTAATTGGCCTTGATGGATACTGGCCACCCAATCAATCAAAAAAGGCCTGGCATTTTTAAGCCCGCGCTCAATGATTGGCCAATCACTAATTGTGTCGTAAGGTGCTTGAGATGTGCTGCTACTGCCGAAGTAATTGAGGCTCATTTGTGCCAATAACGGCACACCAACATGATTAAGTGTGGATTGCTGTGAAGGTATTGATTGTCGACACTGCTCTTTAAGTGATTTAATCACATCACCTAAATCTGTACTGTCAGGTAAGCTGAATGTGGTTGTTGATAGCGCTGTGAACCAGCCAACCGTGGAATTTAAATCTAGCCCAGTCGCATCTTCCCTACCGTGGTGCTCTATCGTTAATGCTAAAGACTGAGCTTGCTCCTCTGCCAAGCATGCCATGACCAACGCTACCGTGAGTAGCTCCTGAGTTTTGGTATGATAACTTTCATTCGCTTGCGCTAACTGCTGAGTTAACCCTTTTGGGAGTTGTGCTGCGCTATAATGACTGTCTTGCTCAACATTCACACCGGATTTTGGTTGCCATTGCAGACCTGCTGCAACCGTTTTTACAGGCATTGCCGTTAAAGACAAGTGGGTATTCGCCCAATACACAAATGGGATTGATTTTTCTGGCAAGGCTAATTCAGAACCTGCCTCATGTAACTGTACCAGTTTAAAGAGGTCATCAATAATGATTTGCCAAGACACTCGATCAACAACGAGGTGATGTGCCGTTAAACACAGCACGTCTTCCTCATGCTCACGTTTAAAATAATCCGCACGAAACACCTCACCTGAGGTGATGTTAATGTCCGCTTGCAGATGATTTATACAAGTCACAATGGCTTCTTTGCTTGCATTTTCGCCAACATCATCATGCATAAAAGCAACATTATGCGTTAATGCTTGGGTCTGTTGTGACCAGACATTATCTTTTTCTAAAAACTGCAAACAAAGCTCTGAATGACGTTGCACAAGTGCCGTACAAACAGCCGATAACACAGAGCCTGAGATAGGCTGCTTTAGCTGTAATAGTGTGATTTGATTCCAATGTGAGCGCTGTTCTAGTGGCAGCGTGAAAAACCAAGATTGAACCGGAGATAATCCATTCAATTGAGACAGGCCACCCACCTCAATTCGGGCTTTAATCGGCTGTAATTGGTTGCTAAGCTGGGTAATGGTTGGAAATTGAAACAAGTCTTGAATGGTTACATCCCAGTTTTGCGCCCTTAAAATCGCCACGACTTGAATACTTTTTATCGAGTCCCCACCCACGCTAAAAAAGTGATCATGTACGCCAATGGTCTCGACATCCAAAACTTGCTGCCAAGCTGCTTGCACCATAGCGATAATGCTGTCATCTGCCACAACTGTGGCTTCAAGCGTTGTAACCTTTGGCAAGGGTAACGCTGAGACATCTATTTTCCCATTGAGTGTTCTTGGAAACTCGGGCACAGAAACAATGACATCGGGTAATAAATAGTTGGGTAAAACCTGTTTCAACTGAATCAATAATTCCGATTCACCGTCTTGTGCTGATGTACGAATATAAGCGACCAACAGCTCGATAGCATCCTCATTTCGTCGTAGCCTGACACAAGCTTCATCGACACCCTGCAATTTCAAGCACGCCGCTTCCACATCGCCTAACTCAATTCGATAGCCACGGCGTTTTATTTGAAAGTCTTTTCTCCCCACAAAAATTAAGTCACCTTTGCAGTTGACTCGAGCCATATCTCCTGTTGCATACCAGCGCCCCTCAATCCCGTTAATCGTCTTAAAAGCGTGCTGTGTTTTTACCTCATCATGCCAGTATCCTGGTGACAAATGGACACCTGCGACATACAACTGCCCAACAACACCTTTAGGTACTAGTTTCAAATCATCATCTAATAAGATCAGCGCTGTATTGATAATGGCCTGGCCTAACGGGATGATATCGTCATGATACTCAGCATGCGTTAACACTTTGTGCAAAGTGGTGAATACGGTTGCTTCAGTTGGCCCATAACCATGGACAATTTGTAGACCAGGAATGCACTTTTGTAACTGCTGTAATAACACCGCTTGTATCGGTTCAACCCCAACCAACACCTGTTTCAGCTGTAATGCATTGGGTTTTTCTTTTGCAACCGATAACAACGGCTGCAAAGCAAATCCAGGTAGGTATGCGCTGTGAATATTATGATCAATTAGCCAATCAGTATACGCTGCAGTCTCTTGCCGAACATCTTCAGGCATGATGTGTAGGACACCACCGGCTTTAAGACTGCTGAACATTTCAAAAACGCTAATGTCAAAGCTGACACTTCCCCATAAAGAAAAATGTTGCGAATGATGAGGCTCGACCAAGCCATCAAACGCTTGCAACATATTCATCATAGCGTGGTGCGTGATGGGCACCCCTTTAGGCTTCCCTGTGGAGCCTGAGGTATAAATCATGTACGCAACATCATCAGCACAAGCCAAAGACGTGCTCACTTCAGCTTTATGTGGCTGCACCAAGTCATCTAGGGTGCATTGATGGGCAACAGAGTATTGCGTATTTTGTGCGGTTACAAACACATTGGCGCCACAATCATCTAGCATATCAATTTGTCTAAACTCTGGAATTGCTGAGTCAATCGGAACGTAAATACCACCAACATACATCACGGCCAATAATACAGGCACTAAATCGATTGATTTATCTAAAGCGACAGCAACACACTGCCCTTTTATAACACCATAGCTTGTGAGTGCTGCTGCATACCTCTGAACACGTTCATTTAAATCACCATAGCGATATTGCTCTGTTTGAAATTGTATAGACTGATCATTCGGTTTTAAAGAAGCCCATTTTTCGAGGTAATCAAGGATGGTATAGTCTGGTAAATCAAAAGTGTGAACAGGTGAAGCCATCCTGTCAATTTCTTCAGGCGATAAAAAAGGTAACTCGTTCACTGTTGTGGCCGAATCTGACGCCATCAAGTTTAAGACTCGATTGAGTACAAAGCCCATTTCTTGCACTGTTTCTTCTGTAAAGACATCCGTGCTGTATTCCCAAATTAACTCAACGCCCCCCTCTTTCTGAGGAATGGAAATCACCGTTAGATCAAATTTTGCGGTATTATTGTGTTGTGTCAGTTCCTCTACCTGATTTTCAGACTCAGAAAAATCAATATTTTGCCAAGCAAACATCACTTCAAATATTGGGCTTGAGCTTAAATCACGCTCTGGCAGTAATTTGTCGACTAATTTTTGAAATGGGATATGGCTATGCTCAAAGGCTGAAAGCACTTGCTCACAGGTGTCAACCAACCTATTTTTAACAGTGTCTGTGCTAGTCACTGTCGCTTTGAGTAAAACAGTATCAACAAAGTAGCCTACAATCTGTCGCAGCTGCACTTCATTCCGGCCTGCCACAGGTGTTGCAATGACAAATTCACTTTGCTTGCTATAGCGATAAAATAACAACTGCAACGCCATGACAAAAAGCATAAATTCGGTACAACCAGGCACTGATTGCTTTAATCCATCAAGCTTAGACAGGGTGCTAGCCTCAAGCACCTGTTTAACAACAGCCCCTTGCATTGTCGGCTTAGCAGGCCTGACAAAGTCATAAGGTAATTCTAAAGGCTGAATATTACTCAGTTGTTCAGTCCAATATTTTAAGGATATCGTATCTTTTTCTATGGCCTGTTGCTGCTGCCATAAAATATAATCGGTATATTGAAATTTAATCTCCGGTAATGTTGAGTTTACCCCTTCAGCAAAATTTTGATAAATAGTCTGCAACTCATTTTGAATGAGCTGCATTGACCAACCATCCGCTGCGAGATGATGAATTTTTATGACAATATGCTGTGCGTCTTGTACTTGTGCAACATCGACACGCCAAGCAGGCCCCGTCATTAAATGAATGGGTGCTTGCACAGCGCGCTTTAACCAATCAGAGGATTCGCATTCTTTAATATCCTCCACGGTAAATGGAACAGGTAAGGGTGACAATATTTGAGTGGACATTGAGCCACTTTGTTTAACACGGAAGTTAAGCTGGGGGTGGCGATGCGCCAAACCATTTAGGCTACGCTCTAACCGCTCTAGATCAAAAGCTGCTTCCACTCGAAAGGCAGAGACGATGTGATAAGCCTGACTTAATGGGTTTAATTGGTGTAAAAACCATAACCTAGATTGCTCAAAACTGAGCGGGTAACCTTGCTGTTGTTGTTTTTTCTTTAATAGAGCGGCGATTCGAGCCTTCTTATCCTGATCGGATAACCCTGCCATACCTTGCCTACCTTTAGTGGTCTCGTATTTTTATATCTATTCTGTGGACCTTAGCATTATCTGTTGTATTGATAATGGCTTCCTTTTACAGGCTACAGCACACATTTTCGGGTGTGTTTCGATGCAATTGAAGGTTATTTGAATAGCTTTCTATTTATTATGTACCAACGTTAGATCATAGCAACAAGTGTGCGCTGACTAAAGCCTGTTTTACATAAGACAGTGTTATAATAGTAACTATTTTTCATCTCAAAATGACCATTCACCCCCCATAATTGACCGATCATCCTAAAGTAAGCATTTTCCTACAGTAATGTGACCACGGTCACACTTTTTAAAGTAGCTTCTGGTAATATTCTTCAAAGTTTGTACAGCGGATAAAGGATGAAACCATGGAAATGGTTAACTTAAAAAACTTGTTTGAATCATTAAAATTAAAAGACAAAAAAGCATATGATGTTGTTGATTTACCGGGTGCAATTTGGTCGTTAAATGGCGCTAAAAATGGCTCTCTGGTTGAATTTACACGCACCTTATCGGTTTATCATGACTCTAAGCGTGGTTATGAAATATTAAACATCAATCGCTTTAGTCCTGAGCAACTCATCAAATTACAAGCATAATAAGGTAAGCGCAGGGTATGCAACCTTGCTCCAGCTTTATTCCGCTTTTAAAAAACTTTGTTTCGACCTGCCGCTTTTGCCTCATAAAGATGTGCGTCCGCGGCATTTATTAAGCCTTCTACTGAGTTCATCTCCAGTGTTTTCTCAGCCACACCGATACTTACCGTAAAATTAACGGGTTCTGAACTTGCCTGTAGAACAAGTTGTGCGATACTTTCACGTAAACGCTCTGCTAATAGTTTGGCAGCATTCAAATCAGTCTCTGCCAACAACAATATAAATTCCTCCCCACCCCACCTTGCAGCGACATCACCTGCACGCGTAAAACTGAGCAAATTATTAGCGGTTGCACAGATAACCTCATCACCAACTTGATGCCCATAGGTATCATTAATGTTTTTGAAGTGATCAATATCAACAATAAGGACTGACAACGCTTGATCATATCGGCTCGCATTTTGCAGCATCACAAGCCCATACTCATTGAAAGCACGCCTGTTATACAAGCTTGTTAAGGCATCAACATTGGCGAGCTTTTCTGCCATATTTTTCTGATCTTGAACCACTCGAAACTGCTCAGCTAGGGCAATAGAAAGCAGCACCACATCAATAGATAACCCTATTTCAATCGCTCTATAAGTCCACTCATTATACGCAACAACGTTCCAAACACTCATTGCGGTAATAGAAGCCCCTATTAAAGTTGCTAGAGTGGCCATTAAAAAATACGTCACTTCGCGGCGACGTTGCTTTAAACTCATAATCCCGAGGATCAAAGTAAACAAAGAGAAAAAAATCACAAAGCCAATCGCCGTCATGACCGCAATTGTTTGCAAACTAAATAGGAAGCAAAACCACAGAAAAAACAGCAAGAACAGGCACACAGCCATGCTCACCGTGAAGGTTCGTGGAAAGCAGGTTTTAGCCCCCAAAAAGACAAAGGCAAAGATGACTCCACTCATGGAATAAAGCGCAATTAGCAGCGGATTTAACCAGTTTTGCCAGTAGGCACTCTCTGGCCATATATATGAAAAGCCATGACCTGTGTAAGACAAATTCATCCCAATAAACAGGCTTAAATACACCACGTAGACTAAGTAACGGACCTGTCCTAATCGAACAAATAGGAGTAAATTATACAACAATAAAGCAATAACGATTCCGTATAAAAAGCCATAACTATAGGCGCTAAAGACGTTACGGTCAGACAACGCGTTTTGATCACCAAAATACATTGGCAAGACCAATGGGTCTGGCGTTTCTACACGAATATAAATATGAGTAACACCAGGTACATACTGATGGCCTAAAACAAAAAAACGATGCTTAATCTCTCTCGCACTGAAAGGTAAGGTGTCCCCCATGGCTCGCGTTTTAACTAAAGCGCCATTTTCCACAACAAAAAAAACAGCCTTGTCCAACCAAGAATTCTCTATAACTAAAAATCGCTCAAGCAAATGCGTGGCCTGATTATCAACCTTTGCTACCAACCATCTCGGAGACACGCCAATACCAAAACTTAATACTGATTGTGTTGATTGAGCAAACAAACCCGCCTCATAGGCTGTGCGGGCATCATCGAACGTAAGTTGTTTATCTGTTTCTGTTAAAACAGCCAAAAATCTGCCAACAGCAGACGTATCTGTATCTAAGGGCAGCGCTAGCGCATCACTGGCAGTGACAGAATGGGGGTTAAATAAAATCAAAAAAAGACATAAAAATGCGCGAGAAAGAGAGCTTTTCAACATAAAGAATTTAACCCATCACAATGTCTAGTTTACACACCAAGGTTAGAGCCGCCTTGCCCAGGTAGTCACGCACAGAAGGTACGCGCAAAAGACTCACCCTATTTGCACATCGTACCATTATATACCATTAAATTTTTATGGTTTACAATAAAACCAATAAAACAATTAGTTTCAACAGGATAGCAATGGGCTGGCAATCACCCGCACTCTGCATCCCCTTTAGAGATAATTTTTCTTCAAGGTCTATACTTATAATGTCCCATTGAACCATGTTTTCTCTGATAGGTGTTGTGCAATGAAGCCAATAATCTCTGCCGTTTTATGCTTAGTTCCATACTTACTATTAACAGGCTGCGGGCCTAGCGAACAAGAGCGAGCTTTAACCAAACAAAAACAACAGCTGCAACAGATACTAGCTGCCACCAAGGGCACTTTACACAGTACCCAGCAAGCCAAAGCATCTGCGACAGAGCAAGTCATCCAATTAAAACAAAGCTTATCCGAGCTTAACAAAAAGCTCATTTTAAGCCGAGACACACGAAACACCGCACTTGGCCAGCAACACCTACTAGAGAAAAAATACCAAACATTACAAAACCAGTTATCAGACGCACAAAACAACCACTCAGAAACCTCCAACTACCTGGCCAGCAAGCAAAAAATAGTACAGGCAGTACATCAAGAAAAAGCGCGACTGGCTCAGACTCTAGAACAACGTAGCCTTGAGCTGAGCCAACAACAATCAATCAACAATAAAGTCATGGCTACGCTTGAAGAAACCACTGCAGCACTGACTCTTTTGTGATTTTTTATACAAAAACGGATTTTCAACCTTAGCTTTTTGCACTACCTTATTAACATCCACTCAAAAAAGAAGGACAACCATGACAACATTGCAAACACCTTACAAACTGCTTCTGTTATTCATTACCTTTTTTCTCTCAAGCATTAGCCATGCTGACTCAACCCCTCTCTCCGTTTATGCCGATGGAAAATACAATAACTTGGTTCAAATTTTAAATTGCCCCTCAGACCGTGCAACTTATGGCCAGTATAGAGATTATGGTTATTGGAAAGGTGGTGCATGGTGCGGTCAAACTGGAAAAGCCGGAAACTGGGTTTATGCATATCCTAACTGGTATGTCTTCTCAAAAAATATTGGCCAAAAAGCCTCCGCTAACGGCCAATATGGCAATTTAAAACAAGTACTCACCTGCCCAAGTGATAAAGGAAAATATGGCAGTTATAACAACT
>JABHGC010000006.1 GCA_018672285.1 Methylococcales bacterium | reverse complement strand
CAAACCAAAAGGAGGCGTTCACCTCAATGGCCGGTATGACTGCTCTGAATCCAAAGCAGCCATAGAACAAACTAAAATCCTGTGTAAAATATTCAAAATTCGCCTCAAATATAAAACACAAGACTATTCCAAAGCTGTCACTGAAATAGTGAACCAAAGCTCATATTTATAAGTGTAATGGCAAGTTGTTAATCATTTTGTGCTAATATTGTAGAATTACACGATTAATCTAGACTAGATAGCCCATGAAAATATTGATTACTCTAATACTCCTAATGATAACCAGCGCCGCTTTTGCAGAGAAACGCATAGCATTGGTGATTGGTAACGCTACTTACAAAACAGCGCCACTGAAAAATCCGGTGAATGATGCGTCGAGTATATCGAGTGCATTAACACAGTTAGGCTTTGAAGTGACGATGAAGCTTAATGCTAACAAAAGAACCATGAAAACAGAGATCAGTAAATTCGGAAAAGCATTGGCGCAACCTAATACCGTTGGTTTATTTTATTACGCAGGCCATGGTATTCAAGTGGATAATCGTAATTTCCTTATTCCAGTTAACTCAACAATTAATGGTGAAGCGGATGTTGAGTTTGAAGGTATTGATGCAGGCCGAATTCTTGGGCAAATGGAAAAGGCAGGGAACAACCTCAACTTAGTGATATTAGATGCTTGCCGAGATAACCCTTTCGGAGGATCGTTCCGCTCAGCAAAGCGTGGTTTAGCAAGGATAAGTGCACCTAAAGGTTCCATGATTATATACGCAGCATCGCCAGGAGAAAGGGCTGACGATGGGGCAGGTGAAAATGGTGTTTTCACTGAAAACTTACTGAAAACGATGAAGCAACCAGGGTTAACGGTCGATCAAATTTTCAAGAAAACGGCATCGGCTGTCTATAATGACACAGGAGAATCTCAGTTACCTTATAGAGAAGGCTCTATTCTTGGTGATTTCTACTTTAAACCCGGCAAGCAACAGGTAGCCAGTATTTCACAAACGAAGCCGGTATTAACTAGTACGGGTGCAGAAGATACATTTATAAAATACATGGATAAAGAAGACCTTGGTCAAATGAAAGTTTATCTCGACCAATACCCAAGTGGTAAATTATCAGCTCTTTTTCGATTTAAATTAAAAAACAAAGAAGTCTTAGAATACACGCTTACAGTACGTTCAAACGTCAATGGCGACAAAGTCACTATTGATGGAAAAAGCTACGGGCCGTCACGTTTAGATTTAAAACTAAAACCTGGTGAACACACCATTAAAATAGAAAAGGAAGGCTATGAACCTTTCGAGAAAACCATTCAATTGGCCAGCAATCAAACGGTGCGTGGCATACTGAGTGAAGTACCTGCGCCACCACAAACGAACTGGGAAAGCACCCCTGCTGTCGTTCAAGCGCAACCGAAGCCAAAAGCGAACACACCTAAAAGCAGAAATTGGCGAGACAGCGCGACCGGTATGGATTTTAAATGGGTGCCCAAAGGCTGCTTTAAGATGGGTAGCAATGAATCAGATGATGAAAAGCCAATCCATCAAGTGTGTGTAAATGGGTATTGGATGGGTAAAACAGAGGTGACGCAGGGGCAGTGGCAAAAAATTATGGGTAATAATCCAGCCTATTTTAAAAAGAAATGTACATCAAGCGATTGCCCTGTAGAGAACGTCTCTTGGGATGATAGTCAGAAATTCATTCAAAAATTAAATCGCAGTACAGGACAAACTTTTAGGTTACCAACTGAAGCAGAGTGGGAATATGCCTGCCGCAGTGGCGGAAAAAATGAAAAATATTCAGGTAGTAACAGCATTGATAATGTTGCTTGGTATGGTGAGGAGTGGGACAGCGGTACACATCAAGTAGCCAAAAAAAGACCCAATGGTTTGGGCTTGTATGATATGAGCGGCAATGTTTGGGAGTGGGTGCAGGATAAATATAGTAAAAGCGCCTATGGTTTTCATGCACGTAACAACCCTATATATGATGCAGGCGGCCGGTACCGCGTGCGTCGGGGCGGCAGCTTCGACAACACAGCTTCCCGCAGTCGTTGCGCTTTTCGTGGCGACGACGCCCCGGGCGGCAGTTTCAACTACCTTGGCTTGCGCCTTGCGAGGACACCTTAGCTTTTTCTTTTTAGCGTTTTTACCTTTTTTTAAATCAGTTGTGGCGCAGCCACTCCACTTTTTTAATAAAGGTGAGGTTGCAAACCATTCTAGCGTTAGCGTGAGGAGCCCGCCTTGTCGTGCCGTGAGCTTGCGAACGATTAGCACAGGCAAGAAAAGCGGGCGGGCGAGACATACCTGAGGAATAAAATTTTCAAACTAGGTGGTCTATAAGTTTTGACTAATATGTTATTGTCATATATGCTCCATCAGTTTTAAACTGGAAGCACGGTAATGATTCGTATTTTAACCATCCCATTCAACCGAAAAACTGAGTTATTTGAAGATGATACGCTTCAGTCATTTCTTTTGAATAAGTCCATTATCCGTGTCGAACCTCAATTTTTTCAGCAAGGTCATCAAGCATATTGGACGGTCTTGGTTGAATATGACGTCCAGTTTGATGTGGTTGAAGATGCGATTAACGTTGATAATTTAACCGAAAAACAAGAATCGCTATTGGGGCACTTAAAAGAGTGGCGAAGAAATAAAGCGGCAGAAACTAAAGTGCCTGTTTTTATCATCAGTACCAACAGGCAATTGGTCGACCTCGTTAAAAAAGCACCCACAACACTGCAAGCACTGAAAGAGATTAATGGATTTGGTAAAAAGAAAATTGAACAGCATGGGAATGAGTTGATTAAAATTGTTGGGTCATTAAATGTTGACAACGAGTCACAGAACACAAAAATTGCAGTCAGCCAGTCAGCCAGTCAGCCAGTCAGCCAGTCAGCCAGTCAGCCAGTCAGCCAGTCAGCCAGCCAAAAGAAGAAGGGTAACTCGTGCGGGAAGACTACCCTATCTTTATTCATTGGTAT
>JABHGC010000007.1 GCA_018672285.1 Methylococcales bacterium | reverse complement strand
GTCGTCATCGTCATCGTCGTCGTCATCGTCGTCATCGTCTAAATCTATTTCATCCAAGTCGTCGTCGTCATCATCATCGTCATCGTCATCGTCATCATCTAGGTCATCTAAGCCACCTAAATCAAACCCATCGACAACCCCTGAATCCTCATCTTGACCTGATTTTTTATTTTTAATCATTCGCCAAACAAAGAAACCAACACCACCGAGCAATACATTAGCGCCAACCACCATTAAGGTGAACATGACCCAACTGGATTTTTCTTCTTCCTCTTCAACCACTTCCTCTTCGACTTCTTCAGGCACCTCATCGACAACAGGCTCCTCAACTTTTTCAGGCTCAGGTTTTTTCTCCTCAACCTCTTCTAGTGGCTCGTCATCTTCAAAATCTTCATCCCCTTCTTCTACGTCCTCATCATCTGGCTCTGGTTGCACCTTGGGTTCATCAGGAACAGCCACAGTTTGCCCAGGCAAAGGTGCAATGACCTTTACCAGCGGCGGCAATGTAATGGTATGTACTTTTTTCTTACGATCTTTAATACGAGACTGCAGGTCTATGGTGTACGTCCCTGGCTCTGTAAACTCACCTAAAGCGCTGACGTAAATATGCTCATCTAATTTCTCAAATTTTAAAGCAGACTGCTGACCATTAGGCCGTTTTAGTATCCCTTTCACTAAGAACTTACTAATATCAATCAGCTGAGGATTACCTTTTACCTCAACTTGAAACCCTTTTTCATCCTGATAAAGCTCACGTGTGACAGGCTCATGAACCGTAATGGTTTGCCTATTTTGGCGCTTAAAAGTTGTACCATCTATTGTGACAGCCACCTCATAACGCCCCGACTTATTTAACCCGGTTATCTCCGTTGAAAAAATACCGTCCCCACGGCGAATATCGCCCTCTACACCCTTATCATTAATATTTAACGGATTCTTACTGCCATCAAAAACACGCTCACTTTCAACACTAATAAAATCTAAAAATGCGCGCTTCGTGATGTGCCTACCATCTTGCAACAACTTAACATCAACATTCACTAAATCATTCACGATGACATGAGCAGGAAGGTCAGACACTTGCATTTTTAAATCAGTAACAACCAAAACCCGGTTATCAGGATCAACATCCGCGACTATTTTCCAAACACCTTCGGCGGGCTTCTTAATGGTCAGCAAGTCATAAGATGTTTCCGTGTGCCATTCGACATTCGCCGGACGACTGTCTTTATTAAAATTATTGCCAGAGGGTGATGTTAACTGGGTCGGAACGCTATTACTTGCCTTAAAAACCAACAAGGTCAATTCTTTAATACTGCTATCCACTTCAAACTGATTACCAACTATTGGCAACGTATCTTGCTTCGTCGCCTTTTCAAATAGATGTAAAAAAATTCGATTTAATCGATCTGCATTTGCAACCTGCTCATTTGCACCATTACTTTCAATGGACAGCAACCTCATTAAGTCATGATCAGCATTACTTGAAAGTGCAATCGTGTGTACTTTTGCCCCTAATTTTTTTAATTTAGGAATAAGCTGATTGATAATTCGCTGGCGAGAGGCATCACTTAAGGACGTGGTTTTTGAAACATCCACAACACCATCTGTTAATAATATGACGTGTCTGTTTACATTATCGGCAGAACCTGACCAGCCTTTTAAAACAGTCTCAAGCCCTGCTTCAATATCCGTAAACTGGCCTTTTGAATGTACTTTAGAAGTGGCTGCTTCAGCATTTTTTCGCCAAGCATCATCCACTTCACCGTGAGGCACTAAAACATCAACCGTTTCACCGAATAACCAGACGCCTGCTTGGGATTTTTTAGGTAATAAATTGGTCAGCAAACGTAATGCAGGCTGCCTTAAATAGGCTGGATCGTTTTGCTTCATACTCCCAGATACATCAACGAGCACTCGAAGATCAGTAATCGGCTCTGCAGCACCCACTGAAATACTGAGTATGAGCAAGCAACCACATAACACTTGTTGGGTCTTAGAAAGAAAACGCATAGTTCCACCATAACAAAAAAGACAACAGCCTCTTATAGTTATAGCAGTTAAGCAGAATCCTGTTCTGAATCCTGTGGTTGAAGACGAAAGCGTTTATAACTCCATTGATACTGAGTTGGACAATGTGAAATACACCGCTCAACCCCTTTATTCATTGTTGCCACCGAAGTATCAAGGTCACTACTGGCAATATCATCACCGGCTTCGATAAAATGCAGATGAAAGCCCGCACCATTTTCAAGCCTTTGTGCAAAACTAAAAATCACTTTTGCCTGGGTTTTTTTCACAAACCGCGATAGCAATGTCATGGTGTAAGCGGGCTGAGTCATAAAAGGCGCAAAAATACCCGTACCATTTTTAGGTTCTTGATCAGGTAAAATACCAATCATCTCTCCCTTTTTAAGTGCTTTTAACAGTGCTTTCACCCCATTGTTATCCGTAGGCACCAAAGATGAGCCGGTTCGCTCACGCGCATGAAGGACAATCTCATTGATCTCAGCATGCCGTGGTGGTTTATATAAAGACGTCATGGGAAAAAAGCGCGCGCAATACAGACCAACCAACTCCCAAGCCCCAAGGTGAGGTGCCGCAATAATGACACCGCGACCTTGATCATACGCCCGCTGCAAAACATCCCTCCCTGTCACTTTCACTATGGTTTTGCACAAACGGTCAGTTGACCACCACCACATTGGCCCCATTTCGGTGATCGTTTTGGCCGTTTCTCGCATACTGTCAGCAATGAATTGCTGCTGCTCTTGTTCAGACAGTTCAGGGAAACACGTCAGCACATTACGCTGAGTGACCTTAAATAGACGCCCTTTTTGCTTCATCATCAACCAGGCTAAACCTGAACCACAACGGTGCACCCAAGACAGTGGTAATTTGGCAAAAAAGCCCATAAATATTTTGAAAATAAATACTCTCATAGTTCTATTGTAGACAGTTGGGAAGACTGATACGCTTGATCCCCATGATAAATTTAACTGATTTCATATTCTTACTCCTCATTGCCTTATCGGCTGTGCTCGGATTTTCTCGTGGTTTTATCCGAGAATCACTGTCACTTGCCATCTGGATAATTACAGTCAGTATTACCCTAAGTTTTAATAAGGCACTAGATACAACCTTACTTCCCTATATTTTACAAGAAGATTACCGCCTCGCTACCGCAACGGCGATTATATTCTTACCGCTACTGATTGTCCTATCAATTATTAATAGACTGATTATTAAATTTTTCCTCAGAGATGGCCCGGATAGCCACGACCACCTTCTCGGCTTAATCTTTGGCACATTAAGGGGCCTACTGGTCATTGTCGTTGTTGTCATCCTTGGTGGCTCCACGGATGTTGTTGAACAACAATGGTGGTCTGAATCTCGTGTCATTAGCTATACCCTGCCTGCTTTAAAACGGGTTAGGCCTTATTTACCCAATGACATTGGCGAATATATTGATGTCCATGACAGACCTATTCGCACCCGAAAAATCACTTTACAGGCGGACGTGAACGGCCATTACCACGTACAAGGTAAAATCAATGGCGGCCCGGTAAAAATGTTGGTTGATACTGGTGCGAGCTTGGTTTCCATCCCGGCTCATATTGCAGCACAAATCGGCTTGAATGGCTCTCAAACAGAACAAATGATGACGGCGGCAGGCCCACAACAAGTTACCCGAGTCACATTAGAATCGGTTCAAGTCGGCAACATTATTATCGAGCAAGTCCAAGGTGCAATCCTCCCTATGACCGACTCAGACTCCGTTTTACTCGGGATGAGTTTCTTACGACGCCTACATTTCACACAATCCGCGCAAACACTGGAACTTGAGCACAAAGTAAGATAGACTCCCGCCTAAGTTGTGCCGGAGTGGTGAAATTGGTATACACGACGGATTCAAAATCCGTTGCCTTCGGGCGTGTCGGTTCAAGTCCGACCTTCGGTACCATCTTTTTTTAGTCTCAAACACGACCTTTAATCCCTGCTATATTGTAATGATATATCAGTCCGTTTCTGGATAAAGGTTGTCTGTATGTTCGCGTCCAAACTCAAAAACAAACTCCAAACCGTCTCTCAAGAACGGGACTCTCTCTCCCAAGAAATAGAACAACTGAAATCGGAACTATCCCAATCTTTAGCACAACAAAACACGCTCCAGCAACAAATTACAGACAACGCCAATCAGTCAGAAATGAACCAAGGCGTATTTGCCAATATGGAGCAATTTGCCAACTCATTTTCACAACTCCAAGGCACACTCTCGACACTCGCATCGAGCATGGATCATGAAAAAGATAACGCAGCTGAAGCCGCAGGCCTTTCCACTGAAGCACAAACCGCCACTAAAACCATTGCCAATAATTTAGGTGCCATGGCAACAAGCGCTTCAGACACCTCTGACAGCGTCACTGAACTCAGCACTCAAGCCGATAAAATTGGCGGAATTATCAGCTTAATTAAAAATATATCTGACCAAACCAACCTACTAGCACTCAACGCCGCCATTGAAGCTGCACGCGCTGGTGAGTCTGGCCGAGGGTTCGCAGTCGTTGCCGACGAAGTCAGAACATTGGCACAAAGAACCAACGATGCCACTGCTGAAATATCTCATTTAGTTGAGCGCATTCAAGCTGAAACGCAAAAATCTCGCACTCAAATTAGTGACTTGGCTGAACAATCTAGCACTTTCAGCTCAATGGGCCAGGACGCTACGAGTAAAATTTCCAGCCTCAATTCACTCGCGAACAATATGAACAGTGCCATCTTCAAAAATGCCATACAGAGCTTTACTGAAGCCGTGAAAGTTGACCATTTGATTTACAAGTTTGAAATTTATCGTGTATTTATGGGGCTTTCAAATAAAACAGCCTATGATTTCAAGAGCCACACTGAGTGCCGGCTTGGCAAATGGTATTACGAAGGGGACGGCAGTACTAAATTCAGCCAATACGCAGGCTTTACATCACTCGAAGCGCCCCACAAAACAGTTCACGATTCAGGTGTTGCAGCGCTTGAAGCTAGAACAAAAAATGATTGTTCAACGGCTGTTAATGCCTTAAAACAAATGGAAGATGCCAGCGTAAAAGTCATGAGCACACTAGACGAAATCGTTGCTAGCGCTAGCAACTAAGCACTAGTTATTTTTATTCCACCAAATACTGGCTAACTGCTGAGCTTTAGCAATTTGCTCATTGGTCATCCGGTGAGATAACCGCCTCATCTGATGCTGAGCCTCTGTATCCCCTTCAGCTGCAGCCAAAGAATACCATTGATAGGCAAGCACATAGTTTTCAGGCACACCCAAGCCTTCAGAATATAATTCTGCCAAACTATTTTGTGCTGGAATATACCCTTGCTCGGCTGCTTTTGAAAACCACTGAAAGGCCTCCCGGTAGCTTCGCTGCACCCCATGACCACGTGAGACACTATAACCCAAATCATATTGAGCCTTCGCATTACCTTGTCCAGCAGAAAGGCGATACCATTTAACCGCCTCCGTGTAGCTTTGCGGTACGCCCTGGCCAATATAATGTAAGAAACCTAAATTGTATTGAGCAACATCACCGCCCTGCTCAGCAACTTTACGGTACCAATGTGCAGCCTGCTCATAGTCTTGCGGTACACCTCTACCAACGTAAAACATAAAAGCCAAATAGTCTTGCGCCTTAATATGCCCTTGCTGCGCTAACGGCAACCAGATCTCTACTGAGCGGGAGAAATCCCCCATGTTATAGGCAATAACACCTTCATCAAATTGTGCGGCCGGAGCCATCGGGGAAGCCAACAGCATAACGGCCAAAACGCCAGATCGAATAAATTGCATGGAAACACCTTAAAACTGAGCATTACCCTTAATTGTAGACCTGAAAGCACTATTTCGCAGATTGGAAATCTAGCAATGTCTCACCCAACTGCAAACCACTCAAAATTTGCACAAAATCATCACCCACTAACGAGCCTAATGACACTTCTTTCACCACCATTTCGCCATTACTGCTCACTTGAACATACGCTTGCTCACCCTGCATTGCGATTTTAGAGCGAGGCACAATAATTGACACCACAAATGGCTCAGCAGAAACGGTCGGTGTCGCGCTCGTTTGCTGAGTGCTGACAACCGCTGAATTTAATGCCTGAGGTTCAGCAACAGGCTGACTTACTTGCTCTTGAAGCATGGTTTTCTGTCGTTTTAACCAAACAATCTCACTGTCGATTTTTGCCTGCTCAGCTGCCAGCCATTGCAAATGATCACCTTGATGAGACTGGTATCGATTCTCTTGCTCACGCGCGCCCATATTTAAAGCGGGCTTGGTTAAAGATTTATGGTGATACACCGTATCACTTTGAAACCGTTTTTTTAGCAGTAGCCGTTGCTGCTGAAGGTACTCAATCTGAATGTCGATTTCACTGACCGTCTGAGGTGGTTGCATCGCCATAGAGAACCCTGAAAACAAAACACTTGAACACAGTAATAACCACTTCATCATTCGACCCTTTATTTTTATCAGACTCATCTACTGTAACTTTTTGAACTGAATCGTCACTGAACAGAGTTTGCCACAATTCATCTTATTTTAGACCACGGAAAACCTGAGTTGTTATTTATAGTACCCACATGCCGAGGCAAACCCACTTTAAAAACCCAGGAAATAACAATGAACCACTTAGCAGACTTCTTTCAAGCGCTTGCCTCTAAAGGCCGAAAAATCCACAGCCTCAACAGCAAAAACCAAGCAAAATACATCAAATTTTCAGGAAACCTGGTCGTCTATTTCGATAATGAGCAGGGATATGACATACTCCGCCTCACAGACCTTACAAAGACAGCACATCAACATGACCGATTCCACCCAGGACTATCAAAACCTCGACCCAGAAACCATACTGCAAGCTGTTGAATCATTAGGGTATTGGTGTGACGCCAGAACACTCACCTTAAACAGCTATGAGAATCGCGTGTACCGCGTAGGCATCGAAGAACAGCCAGCCGTCATTGCTAAATTTTACCGGCCTCACCGGTGGACGGATGCACAAATTTTGGAAGAGCATCAATTAACCCAGGATTTAGCCGACCAAGAAATCCCTGTCATCGCACCAATACAACAGGATGGACAAACTCTATTTGAATATGAAAATTACCGGTTTTCACTTTACCCCCTCACTGCAGGCCACGCACCTGAGCTGGACAACCTACACCATTTAGAGTGGATCGGTCGTAGCATTGGCCGAATGCACACGGTTAGCCGTTACTTCCCATTTCAGACAAGACCACACATTAATATAGAAAGTTACGCTATTCAGCCCGTTGAATGGATCAAAAGCCACGACTTTATTCCAAATTACATTGTTGCTGCTTACGAAGCCATCACCGACCAACTTATCCCTAAGTTACAATCCGCTTTCGATCAAGTCGACACCCCCTCTATTCGCTTACATGGAGACTGTCATGCAGGCAATATTTTGTGGTCAGATGACATCCCACACTTTGTCGACTTTGACGATAGCCGTATGGGCATTGCCATGCAAGATTTATGGATGCTCCTGTCAGGAGACCAACAAGAACAAGCTTTACAGCTACAAAAAGTACTCAAAGGTTATGGTCAATTCATGGACATCAACCCTGCTGAAATTGCCTTAATTGAACCGCTCAGAACCTTACGTATGATCCATTATTCTGGTTGGCTAGCACAACGCTGGTCTGACCCTGCATTCCCAATGAATTTCCCTTGGTTTAGTACAGAATCCTATTGGGAATCACACATCTTATCGCTTAAAGAGCAATATTCATTATTAGATGAGGAACCCATTGCGTGGATACCAGAATATGACTAAGCGCCCAGCAGACCAATTGTATTCTCAACCGCTGCAAGACATTGTAGATTTTAAGTTTGATGAGTCCGTCACGCATGTGTTTGCCGACATGATCAACCGCTCAGTGCCTGGTTATGCCAATTTAATCAGTATGATTGGGATCATCGGTGCGGAATACGCACAACCTGACAGCAATATTTATGACCTGGGCTGCTCGCTAGGTGCCTGCAGTTTATCGCTACAGCATCACGTAAAAGAACAATGCACAATCATCGCCGTCGATAATTCTGAGCCTATGATCAAACAATTAGTCACTCGAGTTGACCCAGCTATTCAACCGACCATTTCAGCTGTCTGCACTGACTTACAAGATATGAAGGTTGAACAAGCCTCTGTCGTGGTACTCAACTACACGTTACAATTCATCCCATTAGCGCAACGTCATCATATTTTAAAGCATATTTATGATGGAATGCAGCCAGGTGCGGTGTTAATTCTCTCCGAAAAACTCACCAATGCCGATGAAAACCAGCAACAAAGCATTGAAACATTGCACCATAGCTTTAAAAAATCACAAGGCTATAGCAGCCTAGAAATTGCACAAAAGCGTGCAGCATTAGAAAATAGTTTAATCCCAGAAACCTTTGCAAGCCACCATCAAAGGCTAACCACAATTGGCTTTACACAGGTACAGCAGTGGTTTCAGTGCTTTAATTTTGCTTCACTAATGGCCGTAAAATGACATTCGATAGACTCTACCAAACACTACAAGATATTGACCAAGCCCCATGGCGTGATGCCTTACAGCCTATTCTCAAGCATGCCCTAGACCCTAACACGCATGGCGACATAAACCGCTGGAACGAAGCCCTGACGCTACTTCCCAACACGGCTCCAAGCCAAACCAACCTAGACCAAAACAGCATCACATTTGGTCAAAAAAGTGACCTATCAGAACAGCAGTGGCAAGACTTAAAGCAACAACTCATGGCTTTCCACCCTTGGCGTAAAGGCCCGCTCAATGTATTTGGGCATGAGATCAACACTGAATGGCACTCCGATTGGAAATGGGCCAGAGCCGCACCTCACATCCACTGCCAAGATAAAACCATCTTAGATGTCGGCTGTGGCAATGGTTACTACTGCTTTCGCATGGCAGGCCAAGGGGCAAAGTTGGCACTCGGCATTGATCCAACCCTCGTTTTTAACATGCAGTATTCTGCTGTTAAACGTTACGCACCAGACGCCCCTGCCTATGTGATTCCGTTAGGTATAGAACAACTACCTGAAGCCGTTACCGGTTTTGACATGGTCTTTTCTATGGGCGTATTTTATCACCGTAAATCGCCCATAGAACATTTAATGGAGCTACGACAAAGATTAAGCCCTGGCGGAGAATTAGTGTTAGAAACGTTAATCGTCGACGGCCCAGAACACCATTGCTTAGTGCCTAAAGACCGCTATGCCCAAATGCGTAACGTCTGGTTTTTACCCAGCATCAAAACCTTAGAAGCCTGGATGGCGCGTTGTAAATATCGAGACATTAAGGTCATTGATGTTGCAACCACCACCATAGAAGAGCAAAGAACCACTGAATGGATGCATTTTCAATCACTAAAAGATTTCTTAGATGAAGAAGACCCCAGTAAAACCATTGAAGGCTACCCTGCGCCCAAACGCGTTGTGATTATCGCAAAAGCCCCAGCATAAACCTTGCAACTCGCTTATACTGAACCTAATCAGAAAATACCCACGCAACAAATAAGAGGTACTGTTCAGTGTCAGCCAAAAACCGAACCCAATTAATCATCCTATCCAGTATTATGTGTTTGCTTTTTGTTGCTGCCACCCCTTGCAAGCAATGGTCGTGGATTCAATATTTACTGTTGGCTTGGCCAATCGTGTCATTAATTGGCTTATTTACCTTAGGCAACCCTTCTGCAGACAGTAGTTGCAAAATCATGGGCGCCTCATTATTTATTACCCTGGCTGACTTAGCATTATTGATGATGTATGTGAGTCGGAGTTGTTGGCATTAGTGACGACTTACTCACCCGCCTTAGCTTCCAACAAGTCCCAACGTTCATAAACACCTTCAAGCTCTGCCTCAACCTCTGCTAACGCTTTCGTTACAGGATCTGTTTTACTCACATCTTGCTGATAAAAAGCAGGATCGGCCACTTGGTCATGCAGTTTTGCTTGGCGAGCCTCTAATGATTCAATCTGTTTAGGGAGCTTTTTAAGCTCATGCGCTTCGGTAAACGATAACGTTGATTTTTTTACCTTCGCTTTTTTAGGCTCTACTGCTTTTTTAGGTGCAGGTTTAGCATCATCAATGGCTTTTTGCCTTAACCAATCGTCATAACCACCAACATACTGATTCACCACACCATCACCTTCAAAAGCCCAGCTGTTGGTCACAACTTGATTTAAGAAAGACCTATCATGGCTCACAATCATTAATGTACCGGTATATTGCATCAAACGTTCTTCCAATAACTCTAACGTCTCTACATCCAAGTCATTGGTTGGCTCATCGAGTATTAAAAAATTAGACGGTTTGGCAAACAATCGAGCCAATAACAGCCGATTTCGCTCACCACCAGACAATGATTTAACAGGAGAGCGCGCTCGCTCAGGTGCAAACAAAAAATCCTGTAAGTAGCCAATCACATGCTTACTTTGGCCATTAACCTCAATTTGGGTACGCCCTTCAGCAAGGTTATCTACGACCGATTTCTCTTCATCTAATTGACCTCGTAGCTGGTCAAAATAGGCAACCTCAAGCTGTGTACCTAACTCCACTTTACCTTCAGTCGGTTTTAAATTACCGAGTAGCACCTGAATTAACGTCGTTTTACCCACGCCATTTGGGCCAATAATACCAATTTTATCACCACGTAATACCACAGTACTAAAGTCTCGAACTAACACTCGATCGCCATAGTTAAAACGAATATTTTCAGCCGCAATCACCACCTTGCCAGACTTGGCTGCATCTTCAATTTTAATGGCAGCCGTGCCTAAAGTTTGCCGACGTATTCGACGCTGTTCACGCATTTTTTCAAGATCACGGACTCGACCTTCATTACGGGTTCGACGCGCTTTAATGCCTTGGCGAATCCATACCTCTTCTTGGGCTAATTTTTTATCAAATACGGCATTTGTCGTCGCTTCAGCTTCTAATGCCGCTACTTTTCGCACTAAATACGTTTCGTAATCACACTCCCAGCTGGTTAGCTGGCCGCGATCTAACTCGATAATGCGAGTGGCTAATTTTTGCAGGAAGGTACGATCATGCGTTACGAATAGTACTGTGCCTTGGTAGCTCAATAAAAACTGCTCGAGCCAATCAATGGATTCAATATCTAAATGGTTAGTTGGCTCATCCAATAATAAAATATCCGGGTCAACCACTAAGGCCTGAGCCAATAAAACACGCCTTTTCACACCACCTGAAAGGGAAGAAAACAACACGTCTGGCGACAGTCTTAATTTTTCAATAATGGTCGTCACAGCAGTATTCAAGGACCAACCATCATTACTTTCGATTTTATGCTGCACACGCGACATTTTGGTCATGAGCGCATCGTCCGTATTGGTCATCATCTCGTGCGTCAGCGCTTCAAACTCTGAAAGCCATTCCCCAACTTCGCCCAAACCTTTGGCCACAACTTGAAACACCGTATCATCACCACTGGCTGGCACGTCTTGAACCAAACGCGCGACTTTCAACCCGGTTTGAAACTCAATTTTTCCACTATCAGGCTTAATTTCCTGAGCAATCAACTTCATTAGAGTCGATTTTCCCGTGCCGTTACGCCCAACCAAACACACACGCTCCCCGGCTTTAATATTAAGTTGTGCCTTATCGAGTAATAATGGCCCACCAAAACTAAGCTGAATATCTCTAAGCCGAACTAACGCCATGACGCATTCCTTGAAATTTAATGACGACGCATTCTATCAGAAAAGCACCTCAGAGATATGCTAAACTGCGACCGATTCAGCGTTCAGCTCAAATTGTGCAATGCACACACCACTAAGGCCAAACCCCACTATGCCGCTCGAAACCACCCTAATTTTCCTCGCAACCATTGCCGTGGGTAGTTACATACAAACCGTGACAGGCTTTGCTATGGGCTTGATTATTATGGGGTTCATCACCTCCCTTGGCTTAGCACCCGTCATCTTTACCGCCGCTGTGATCAGCGTACTCGCGCTCATCAACACACTCTTAGCCGTACATCAAAACCACCACCACATTAACTGGGATATTTTAAAAATAACCAGCTTTGGCTTACTGCCCGGCATTGGCTTAGGCATTTGGTTGTTAGACCACTTAAGCCAAGCTTCTACTAACCTGTTACAAGTCATTCTCGGCAGTGTGATTATTATTGGCGGGATTCTGCTCATGCTAAAGCCACACCCAACCAAAACACTTGCGCCTAAAACAGTCTCTTTTTTTACAGGAACAGCATCAGGCATTATTGGCGGGCTGTTTAGTACAGGAGCACCCCCAATGGTGTACTACCTCTACAAACAACCACTGAGCATAGACACCATTCGCAGCACCCTGTTGTCCGTGTTTGTCCTGGCCACGATATTCCGCATCATTTTCATCTCATTTGATGGTCACTTTACAGACGACGTACTCTGGATGTGTGCATGGGGCTTACCCTGCGTTTTTGTCTTCACCCTATTAGGTAAAAAGTTTCCACCACCAATGAGTGACCTGACCATGCGCCGATCTGCCTTTGGCCTACTCATTATATTAGGTAGCTCACTACTAGTAACCAGCATCTAAAGCGCCCTAAGTGACTCAATATTAAACAAAAGATACAATTCTCCAGGAGATTAAGGCCGCTCTACCCATAAAAATCGCATTGAAAGACTTTTACTTACGCAGAATTCCTGTATATTTGCACACTCGCGGACACCTGCCCGCTCTTGTACTTTCGTTTAATTTTAAGGATGACACATGAAACTGATTCTTCTTGGCGCACCAGGCGCTGGTAAAGGTACCGTTGCAAAATTATTAACCAAATTAGATGGTTCTGTTCAAATTTCAACTGGCGACATTCTACGTGGTGCAGTTGCAGCTGGCACAGATCTTGGCAAAAAAGCACAAGACTTCATGAACGCAGGTGACCTTGTACCTGACGACCTCATCATGGACATCATGAAAGCCCGTTTACAAGAAGACGATTGCAAAAGCGGCTACCTATTAGACGGTTTTCCTCGCACCATTCCTCAAGCAGAGCAGCTAAAAACGTTATTGGCTGATATTGGTGACGAACTAGATTGCACCGTTAACATCGAAGTCCCTCGTGACGTGATTTTAGATCGTTTAACCACCCGTCGTACTTGCACAGGTTGCGGCGAGATTTACAACACCAAATCTAACCCACCAAAAACCGAAGGCAAATGTGATAAGTGTGGTGGTGATGTTGTTCAACGTGACGATGAAACTGAAGCGGCCATCAGCAACCGTTTAGACGTTTACACCGAAAAAACAGCCCCTTTAGTTGGCTTCTATGAAGGCGAAGGTAACTTGTTAACGGTAGACGCGACTTCTAGCGACGCTGTTATCAATGCCATTAAAGGAAAATTAGGCATCTAATTTTAGCCTGATTGACCTGCTTTAAAACAAAAGCGCAGCCTTGCAAAAGGTTGCGCTTTTGTCGTTATACCCCTCCAATATCATCAATACCCCCTAGTCAGAAGCGACAAAACCTAATTGTATTGACCGTTACAATGAAGGCCTCCAGAAACCTGTGCCAACGGTAGACTTGAGTCAACCAAGACAAAATAGCACGTATAATCAAGATGTTTTCGGCGCCATTAGTTTGATGCCAAAACGGACATTTATGCCAATCAATGACGCATCAAGCAAATATCCAACTACAATTACATTATAAAATATAATATTTACTTATATTAACTGGATATATGGCGTACTTATGAGCATCAAGGCAAAACTCTTCTCTCTTCTCGGCATTATTGCCATATTTCAAGCAGCTATAGGTTACATGACTTACCAATCATTTTCAGACGTAGACCTGCTCAACCAATCTCTTGTGCAAGTCGAAAGCAGTAACGCTAACATGCTAATGCTCCGCAGAAATGAAAAAGATTTTTTGGCCAGACTTGACCCAAAATATTTAACAAAATTTGATAAAAACAAATCAACCCTGAGCGCTACCGTCTCACAACTAGAGACAAACCTAAACCGCGCAGGCATTCAACTAACGGCACAAATAGACACCTTAAACTCATCACTCGACCTATATGCCGACACATTCCATCAAGTCGTTAATCAACATAAAACCATTGGTGTAGACCATGAATCAGGGCTCAGAGGATCACTTAGAAAAGCGGTACACAATGTAGAGAGTAGGATCAAAAGCTTAAATAACGCAGCACTGATGGCCGACATGTTAATGCTCCGCCGCAATGAAAAAGACTTTATGTTACGAAAGCAGCTCAAGTATTCAACAAAGTTTGATAAAAACCATCAAATATTCACAAACCACTTAAGCCGCAGCCTGATTGGGTTAGATCAAATTAACCAAATCAGTCACAATATGAACCTATACCAGACAGGTTTCAAAGAACTCATTCAAGGATATGAAGCGCTTGGCCTAGATCACAAGTCGGGGCTACACGGTAAAATGCGTTCAACTGTTCACGAAACAGAAACCATTTTCAACGCCCTTAAAGAAACCCTAGAGAATAATATTGAAACCCAACAAGAAACAGCCATAACGCTGCTCTTTACTTTAATGACACTGTTAGTGCTCGCCATCTCAACACTCACCTACTTATTACTGAGAAGCATTATTAGCCGTCTTGACTATTTAAAAACGAAAATGACCTCCATCACCCATGGGCAGGCCAACTTATCATCACAAATTGATGTCACAGGTAACGATGAAATTGCAGATATTTCTCAGCTGTTCAATCAGTTCATGGACAACATTAAAAACACATTAAATAAACTGCCTGAGATCTCCAGAGAGCTTCAAAGTGTTGCAAACCAAACATCCGGTGCGACCTCTGACACCATGAAGCTCGTCAAAGAGCAACAGCTTGAAATCAACCAAATTACCTCAGCAATCAGCGAGATGAACTCTGCATCACAAGACATCACCAGTAACATACATACTGCTGCTGCATCTGCCGAATCTGCAAACCATACTGTGATAGACGGCAGTAAAATCATCCAGCTTGTCAATACCTCTATTTCATCACTGGCAGAAAATCTACAAGCCTCCTCTGCTGGCGTAAAAAACTTAGAAAATAACAGCAATAATATTGATACTGTACTCGAGGTCATCAGAGGGATTGCAGAACAAACCAATCTATTGGCTTTAAATGCTGCCATTGAAGCGGCAAGAGCTGGCGAACAAGGTAGAGGGTTTGCCGTTGTCTCTGATGAAGTAAGAACACTCGCTCAACGTACACAACAGTCAACCGAAGAAATTCAAACACTCATAGGCAAACTACAAAGTGATGTAAAATCGACCGTCTCCGTTCTCCAAGAAGGGACAACTCACGCAACAGATAGCGCTCTGGAAGTTGAAAAAGCCATGCGATCACTCGAAGAAATTACCGGGGCTGTACAAAATATTTTCCAACTCAATAGCAGCATTGCGGTTGCCGCAGAAGAACAATCGAGCGTTTCGACCAACATTCAAGCGAATGTGAATAATATTGCCGATATAATACATAATACAGCAGATAAAAGTCATGACATTGCTGAGTCTGCAACTCAGCTCAGCAAACTATCAGGCGAACTCACAGAGTCTGTATCTCACTATAAATTGTAAATAAAACGGGTAGTGCTTCAAGTTGAAGCACTACCAGCTTTCTAATACCACTTTACCCACCACATTACCTTGCTCAATATCGGCATGCACGCGTCGTAAGTTTTTAGCATTAATGGGCTGTTTAACGTGGTTTAAGGTTGTCATCAACTCACCATTATCAACGCACTTAGAAACCGCATTCAGAATATGTTGCTGCTCAATCATATCTGGCGTTTGATACATGGCTCGAGTAAACATAAACTCCCAAACAAACGTCACGCTTTTGCTCTTTAGCATGCCCAGGTTCGCCTTTACCGTTTCAACGACAGAGCAAATAACACCTTGAGGTTTAATCGCATTCACCATTGCCTGCCAATGGGCGTCGGTATTATTCAAACAAAGAATATAATCGACTTCAGCAACCCCAATATTCTTTAATTCATCATCTAGCGCGTTAGCATGATTAATCACTTGGTTCGCCCCAAATTTAATACACCAATCTCTAGATTCATCACGAGACGCCGTTGCAATAACGTTAAGCTTTGCCAATCTAGCGGCAAGCTGAATCGCGATTGATCCAACCCCGCCTGCACCACCGATAATCAATACCGACTTGCCTTCATCCTCTCCTTGAGAAGAGATCCCCATTCGATCAAACAATGATTCCCATGCGGTGATGCTGGTTAATGGCAACGCTGCTGCCTCAGAAAACGACAAAGAATCCGGTTTTTTACCGACAATTCGCTCATCAACCAAATGATATTCACAATTAGCCCCAGGACGGGTCACGTCACCTGCGTAAAAAACGGAGTCACCCACAACAAAATGCTCAACCTCTGAGCCTATTGCCGCCACCTCGCCGGCGGCATCCCAGCCCAAAATTTTTGGCTGAACCTCGACCTTATCTTTAGGCGCGCGAATTTTACTGTCCACAGGGTTCACTGAGATCGCCTTTACTTTTACCAGTACATCCCGGCCTGTAGCCATTGGCATCTCAACCTCTAGGTCCTGCAGACTCTTTTCATCTTCGATGGGTAAGTACTGGAATAAACCGACTGCTTTCATGATGAACCTCCAACCTATGTCATTTCGTTTATTATCCGCAGGCTACACCAGCCTGCCATTTTTGAATGAAACTGACCATTTTCGTCATCCCCTGTTCATGGGATAGTGCAGAGCAACAGATTTTGAGAGTATTCACAAACACTAATTATTCAAACAAAAATAGTCTCACACCAAAGGATCAAAATCATGTTGTTACGACCAAACAAACCGTTACTCCTTGGCTTACTCGTCTCTGTACTTTCATCTGTATCATTCTCTGCTGCAGGTCATGGCTATGTCACCTACCCAAAAGCGCGTCAGGTTATCTGCAACAACGACGGCGGTTATTGGTGGCCAGAAGATGGTTCAGCCATTCCTAATGCGGCCTGCCGCGATGCCTTTGTTGAAACCGGTCGCTATCAATTTCAGCAACTGAATGAGTTTGCAACACTAACAGAGGACTATAACAATCAACAAGCGGTCGAAAGCAACATCCCTGACGGTTCATTATGCTCCGCAGGATCCTCTCAAAAAGCAGGCATGGATACGGTCTCTCCTGAGTGGCAAAAAACGCGTATCACACCAGATAATGCCGGCAACATCACTTTAACCTTTCACGCAACCGCACCACATAACCCGCATTTTTGGAAAATCTATTTAACCAAACCAGGCTTTAACCCGAATACTGACACACTCACCTGGAGCGCTTTAGAGCTCATCCAAGAACACACCAATGTATCATTGAGTAATGGCAACTATGAAATGTCAGTAAGCATCCCTGAGGGGCGTACTGGTGACGCTATTCTGTATACCCGGTGGCAGCGGAGCTGACCCTGCTGGTGAAGGTTTTTATAACTGTAGTGATGTCACGATTGCGGATAGTAACAACCCAACACCCACTGATGACAACTGGAAAGCCATTAACTATTTCGTCACGGCAGATGAAATTGCTAAAGCCAATGATCAAGTATGGTTGCGTTTATTCAATGCCACCGGCACAGAGGTGGTTTTCGAAAAGCTAGACATCACCAGCGCCAATCAAGAAACCATTGTTTGGGCCGACGCGTTAGCGCAAACCATTAACAGCCAATATGCCAACACCCTGCAAATTGGTGTGAAAGATGCGTTTGGAAACATTCACTTTGATGCACAAAACCTATTTGCCAACCAGGTTTGGACAGAGCAAACCGGCTTTAATTATGAATTAGATGTTAAAACACTTAATACGCCAACCCCAACACCAGAGCCACAACCTGAGCCTTCACCAGAAAGCGGCACATGGGATGCAGCAAAAACGTATGCCAGCCCTTGCACCACGGTAACCTTTAACAATCAAACCTGGCAAAACCAGTGGTGGACGATAGGAGATCAACCTGGCTCTGAATCCTGGGGACCTTGGCGCTTAGCATCAGAATCCGCCAATAATAGCTGTCACTAATCACGTTACGAGTCACTTATTCAATCGTGTTATCCCAACTCCCCCTCTCCGACCTCCCAATCGGTTGAGGGGATTTTTTTATTCGCAAAAAATCAACAGTATCCCTGTATAGCCATAAAGGCGCTGATGCGAGATTTCACCATTGGCATAAAAACCCGCTAAAGGCAGCCCTGGAAACTCAGCTTCAATCATTTTAACTTCTTCGCTATCCTCACCAAACTGATACCACCCTCTACCTAAGCAACTGTAATATAAAGCCCCTTTTGGTGTACCTGGCAAACGTTTTTTAAGGTCTTTTAACATCCCCTTCATATCCGCAATAGCACTGTCTTGGTCACGCTTACACACCATCACCTGTTGACCTTCTTGCAAGTAATCACCAATGGCCAGCACTTTATGGGTAGTGCTATGCCCACAATATTGCGAACTAAATAGTCCCTGCTGTCATGGGACTTAATCGGCAAACCAAAGAAAATACTGTTCACTGCAAGATTTAAGTCTTCGTTATAAGGGGCACCAACAATCTCTTTATAAACATCCAGCGCAGGCTGATTGTCCAATGAAAACATCATGTTCTTATCGCACTTGGTCACGGTTAAGTAGTCACTAATTGGAGAGCAGCCTTGCGTCAGACCACTGCCCACTTCAACCTCGCTTGAAAACAACACACCAGACAATCCATCCGCCATTTCAACCCCCGAGAATTGTGCCGTGGACTCATCTGCAGCAGATGATAACCCCCCAACGAGAAACCCTGTGGCCAATTCATCAGACAGTTTCTGAATGGTCTCTTGAGTACTCGGATTCATTGGGTCACCATGCACCACTGCCAAATAGGCATTGTGGCGTGTAATCCAATCTTGTTCAGACTCAACAAATGCTTTCGGGTCACAATCAATACTAGGGATTAACCGAAAGCTATCCTCAGGAAACTGCCCAAGCAAGACACTTATCGCCCCTTGCTCATACACCTCTTGGCTTGGGCCAATAATGCCAAGCCCAACAGAACCAACCCAGGTATCGATACCGGTGTGCTTTTTAAAGACTTCAACAATGGCACTAAAATCTGCTTGAAAACGATCAGAAATAAAACCTAAGTTATACCCCTCCCTATCGGCAAGTTGTTCAAGGCAGGCATCACAAGCGGTTTGCCATTCATTGTCAGTGCTTATTGCAGATTGAAATTTCATTATATATTGAGTCCAAGTAAAAAAGTCTGGTCCAAATGATCACAGAACAAGGACTCAGTGTAATGAGCAAATATTCTTTCTAAAACCAAACGTGCGTGGGGTTATAGAATGACAAAAATTGCATTCCCACGCCGTAGAGATTAGAATCGGCTATCTACTAGGGAAGCTGGGAAGTTTGGTGTAAAACCAACGCTGCCGCCGCAACCGTAATCGAGTAACAACTCGTGAGCCGGGAGACCGACCTAGTCATTTTTTGTAACCATCATGTGCGGTGCGCACTAGGAACTACATTATGCAAAACATACTCATTCTTTCACAAGCTTCAACAAAATCTGCTTTTTTCCAACTGTTGGGTGCAGCACTTTTTGGTGGCGTAATCTTGTTCGCCGTTGGTTTTTTATCCATGGATGCCGCACACAACGCAGCACATGACACTCGGCATTCTTTTGCCTTTCCTTGTCATTAATTAACAACCCTCACATGCTAGTTGCAATTATCTCGATGAATGGGTTCATCGTGAAGTAACCGCTATTGCATCATCATTAAAAAGCCCCACCTTTCATGGAGAGCACCCATGTTATTCCGAAACATTATTTTTAGCGCTCTGCTGGTTGGCCTTATCGCAGGTTTAATCTTAAGCATTGGTCAACACTTTCAAGTATCAAAAATCATTCATGAAGCAGAAAAACATGAGGTGACAAAAGCCGCTTTTTTTGCCGCTCAACACGAAAAGCTGCAACACACACATACCCATGAACACGACGAAAACACATGGGCACCAGAAGATGGCAGTGAGCGATTTTTTTACACCACCGTTGCCGACATACTCTCTGGCATTGGCTTTGCTACGATCCTTATTTCATTTATGGCTGGTGCCAGAACGAGAAGAGCACAAAATTATTCAATCCCCCAAGGATTGCTCTGGGGGATTGCCGGATTTGCGGCAGTATTTGTTGCTCCGTCTTTAGGGCTACACCCTGAAATCCCTGGCATGGAAGCTGCCGCATTAGAGCCTAGGCAGATGTGGTGGAGCATCACCGTTTTTGTCACCATTATTGGTATTGCTTTACTCGCTTTTGCCCCCTCATGGAACAAACTAGGTGGCTTAACCATCATCGCAATCCCTCACCTTGTGGGCGCCCCAAATATTACTACCGCTACCTTTACTCACCCAGACCCACAAGCTGTGATTGCCTTAACACAGTTACATCATGAGTTTTTATGGGCAACAAGTATCACCAACGGCATTTTTTGGGTCATTTTAGGCGGACTATCTGCATTGATCCTCAGCAAATGGCAATGGCACAATGAAACTGAGTAACAGTAACCGCCCCAAACAAAGCTTTCCATTTACCGCCGTCGTCGGCCAAGAAGCCTTAAAAACAGCGCTACTATTAAGCACCATAGACCCCCGCATTGGCGGTGTATTGATTAGCGGTGCCAGGGGCTGTGCCAAATCTACCCTCGCTCGTAGCCTCATTGATTTTCTACCAGAACAGAGTCAATTAATCACCTTGCCACTTGGTGCCAGTGAAGAGCAGCTCATTGGCAGCTTGGATTTGCAAGCTGCCCTCAGCGAGCAACAAGTCAATTTCAACCCAGGCTTACTGTATAAAGCACATCAAGGCATTCTATACATTGATGAAGTCAACCTTCTCCCTGATCACTTAGTCGATGTATTACTTGATGCTGCAGCCTCAGGGAGTAATATCATTGAGCGCGATGGCATAAGCCACCAACATGACGCTGAATTTGTTCTCATCGGCACCATGAACCCCGATGAAGGCATTATACGACCGCAGCTACTTGATCGTTTTGGCTTGTTTGTAGACATCAATACCCCACTTAACGCCGAGGAACGCGTGAATGTTGTCGACCGGCGGCTAGCTTTCGAGCAAGACCCCGCGCTATTTTACTCACAGTACGCCGAACATCAGCACACCCTTCAGCAGCAAGTCACAACAGCTAAACAGGCTTTACCACAAGTCACATCAAGTCAGGACATCAAGCTCAGCATTGCCCAACAATGTATAGCTGCAAATGTAGAGGGCTTGCGTGCGGACATTACCTGGCTGAGGGCAGCAACAGCATACGCAGCCTTGCAAAAAAACACCCAAGTCACAGAGCAAGATGTCAACGCTGTAAGAGCACTCGTCCTGGCTCATCGAGAGCAACCCCAGCCTAACGATAACCAGCCACCGCCGCCTTCAACTCAACCAAAACCTCATATTGAAACAGCACAAGCACAAGGTGATTGGGGTGAAATGCCAACCGAACACATTACCAGCGCACCACTCAGAAAACTACCAATAGAAAACAACGCATTCGTAGCACCACAAACAAGCACACCCTCTCGGAACGCAGGGCAACAAACTAGCCAATGTTCAGGCCCGCAACCCGGTGAAAAAACCAATGTTCACTGGTTTAAAACACTGTCATCACCCTCAAGACAAAACCAGCCTTTAACACTGAAATACAAAGGCCAAAAGAAACATCGTTCCATGCTACACCTCATTTTACTCGACACATCTGCCTCCACTATCGCCCATAACGCCTTGGCAAAAGCCAAGGGCTTGGTTGCTGGCATCTCACAACAAGCGTATTTAGCTAGAGAGCACCTGGCTGTATTTGCTTTTGGCAATCAACGCTGTGAATGGTTATTACCGCCCCAACGGGCTGTTAAAGATTGCCGCTCGCAATTAAACATTGTACCAGCTGGCGGTGGCACACCTTTGCGTATCGCACTCAATAAAGCCCAACAATGGATCAAGCGTTACAAACAACAAACACCAGGCACACCTCTGCACGTTTATTTGCTCACTGATGGCCGAAGCACAGAGACCGTCAGCGACTTGCTTTGGCAAGAACAGACAACCGTCATCGACATTGAGTCTCGCCCCGTCCCTCTCGGTAAGTGCAAGCAACTGGCACAACAACTTGGCGCTCAATACATTTCAATACAACAGATTCCGGAACTCACATCATGACCACCGCTGCCGAAAACGACAAACACAAACTCCGCATGGCAAGACGCAAAGCGGCCGTTGACGCACGCATTGCCAAGGCAACCGATGAAAGAGGGGTACTCATTTTATTAAAGGGCACAGGGAAAGGTAAATCCAGCTCTGCATTTGGCACATTAATTCGTGCATTAGGGCATGGCAAGAAAGCCGCAGTTATCCAGTTCATTAAAGGCCGCGTCTCCACTGGTGAATTTTTATTTTTTCAACAACACCCTATCGTTGACTTTCATGTCATGGGGCATGGTTTCACCTGGGAAACTCAAGACAAAGCGCAAGACATTGCCGCGGCAAAAAAAGCCTGGGCAGTTGCCGAAAGCTACCTCAGCAACCCTGAGTATGATTTTCTCATTTTTGATGAACTGAGCTATATGTTCAAATACAAGTATCTCGACATAGCTCCCGTCATTACCGCATTACAAAACCGCCCTGCCCATCAAAATGTCATGATCACAGGGCGAACAATGGTACAGCCCTTAGAGGACATCGCCGACACCATCAGCAATGTTAAAGATGAGCGCCACGCCTTTCGCCAAGGGGTAAAAGCCCAGGCAGGGATCGAGTATTAATGCACTCATGCCCCGCACTCTTCATCTCTGGCATCGCTTCTGGCCAAGGTAAAACCACCATCACAGCAGCCCTTGCTCGACATCATCGAAACCAAGGCTTGCATGTCCGTGTTTTTAAAACAGGCCCCGACTATCTCGACCCTAAAATTTTAGCCATTGCATCAGGCAATCCTGTGGAACAGCTCGACTTATGGATGGCAGGTAGCCAATACTGTGCTGAACAACTGTATTTAGCAGCGAAAGATGCAGATATTATTTTAGTTGAAGGTGCAATGGGCGTGCTAGATGGAGACCCAAGCAGTGCCGACTTAGCCAAATTATTTAATATTCCTGTTGCCGTCGTTGTCCACGCAAGAGGAATGGCGCAAAGCATACGCGTGATAGCCGAAGGCTTACTGGCTGTGAACGACCGTTTTCCATTAGCAGGAATGATTTGTAACGCACTCGGCAGCCAGCGCCATATCGAGCTAATAGAAACATCCATGCCAAGCCAATTACCTCTGCTAGCCTGCCTCAAACGTGACCCAAACATCAGCTTGCCAGAACGGCATTTAGGCTTAGTAGAACCCAATAAAGAGGACGACCTTGAGCAACGCTTAGAACAGGCCGCTCTTTGGGTTGCAGAGACTGATTTAGCCAAACGACCTAAAGCCGTTAAATTCCCTGCAGAGCAAACCTCTCCACCTAAAAAACTGTTGCAAGGAAAAACCATTGGCATCGCCAAAGATGCTGCATTTAGCTTTATTTATGCTGTCAACGAACGATGCCTACAAGAAATGGGCGCAACATTAACCTATTTTTCCCCACTCAATGATAGCAGCTTGCCCGAAGTGGATGCACTTTGGCTCCCAGGCGGATACCCTGAATTACACACCAAAACTTTGTCTGAAAATCTTAACATGAAACACGCACTACAAAATTTTCAGAAACAACAAAAGCCCATTCTAGCCGAATGCGGCGGCATGTTAGCCATTCAAGAAACACTGACGGATTTAACCACTAAAGCCTACCCTATGTTCCACCTCATCCCCGGCCATGGTGAGCTTCGTGATCGCCCTGGCTGCCAAGGTATGCAGACGGCTCCGCTACCAGAAGGAGATGTTCGTGCTCACGCTCATCACCGCTCACGCAGCCATGACACACTAGAGCCAATAGCCTACGGCAAGAGGCAGAGACACCCTGCTCCAGGTGAACCCATCGTTCGGCATAAAAACCTAACGGCCAGCTATTTACACCTTTTTTTCCCATCAAACCCTGATGCCATTGCTCAATTATTTAGCCAGCAGGCCAGCACATGAGTGAACTTGACCTCATCGCCCCTTTAAGCTCACTTGCTTTTGGTTTTAGCTTAGGTTTTATCCATGCTTTCGATGCCGACCATTTAATGGCCATATCGGTTATGGCTCAAGGCAAAAAGAAAGCGTCAAGCTATTTACAGTACAGTAGTCGATGGGCACTAGGACATGGCGCTGTTTTACTCATTCTTGGCATGCTCCTGACAGGGTTTGGATTTACCTTACCGGATGCCGTGGCTGCTTGGTCTGAAAAGCTGATTGGTCTACTATTAATCATCTTTGGCTCATTGTTACTCGCCCAGTTACATATCAAAACCAAGGCTAACGCCTCTAAAGGCCATAAAGGCACCCCACTGTTTATTGGCGTTATTCATGGTTTTGCAGGCAACGCCCCTGTACTGGCATTGTTACCCGCACTAAGCCAGTCCTCTATCACTGCTGCAATTAGCTATCTATTCTTATTTTCATTAGGGCTACTGGCGAGCATGACATTATTTGCCTTTAGCCTAAGCCTCATTCAGCGCCGATTACAGCAACACCCAATGTGGCTGCGCTATGCCACCACCGGCATAGGCATGACGTCAATGCTGGTTGGCGCACTTTGGTTAAGCCACTAATGTGGCCTGAAAGCGCCGAAAAAACCACGCTCAAAACGGGCCTAACCACAGGCACCTGCGCCACGGCCTGCACGGTTTCAGCCGCACGCGTGTTATTAGAAAAACGCACCGTACAACACTGCGAAGTCACTCTCCCCAAAGGCAAGCTAGTCTCGTTAAACATCATCGACTGTAAGCCATTATCTAATAACACAGCCACTGCAGCCACCATTAAAGATGCCGGGGATGATCCAGACGTCACCCATGGTGCAACAGTTTTTGCAGAAGTCACCTTAACCCAGTGCAATGACATTACTTTAACGGCGGCTGAAGGCGTTGGCAAAGTGACTCGTCAAGGGCTTGCTTTAGCCGTTGGTGAACCCGCCATTAACCCTGTGCCAAGGCAAATGATCATAGCCCACCTTGAAGCCATTAAGCACAGCACTGGCTACACAGGAGGGTTCAGCGTAGCGATCGGCATCAAAAACGGTGTTGAAATCGCTAAAAAAACCATGAATGCCAGACTGGGAATTATAGGCGGCCTATCCATATTAGGCACCACAGGCATCGTCCGGCCTTTTTCTTGTGCCGCTTATATCGCCTCAATTCATCAAGGGGTTGATGTTGCACGAGCCAATAACATCCAATATATGGCTGCTTGCACTGGTAATTTAAGTGAACAATTTGCCACTGAACAATTTGGCCTAACTGACATAGCCCTGCTAGAAATGGGCGATTTTGCCGGTGCCGTGTTTAAATACTTAAAACGACACCCCATTGAAAAACTCAGTATTGTTGGTGGCTTTGGTAAAATTTCAAAACTAGCACAAGGACACACCGATTTACACAGCAAAAAATCTGCCATTGATTTTAATTTCTTGGCACTTTGTGCAGGAGAACTTGGTGCCAACCAGCAAATTCAAACCTCGATCCAACAAGCAAACACCAGCATTGAAGCCTTAGCGCTCGCTAAACCATACCCATTAGCCAATCTTATCTGCCTAAAAGCGCAAAGCGTTGCAAAAAATAAGGTGGGGCGAAAAACACACATCGAAGTATGGTGCGTTGACCGACAGGGCAATGGCATTGGAAGTGACCGCCCTCAACAAAGTTAACATAATACTTATTAACTATGTTAATATGACATCACCATTTAACACCGATACTACCCAAATGCCAAAACCGTCTATTTACTCTTAATACTGCTACTCAGCGCCTGTGGCAGCAGCCCAGAAACTGCCTACCAACGTGGCATGGATATGCTTAAAAATGGCGGCAACCTCAACGCTGCACATGGCTGGATTGAATACGCTGCAGAACGCAACCATCAACCAGCACTTGAGACACTTATCCGCATCAGTGACCAACTACCGGACTCCAGCCAGCAACACTGGTTAAGCTTAGTGGCAGATAACAACGTCGATGCTCGGTTAAAGCTGGCTAATCTTTATATTGATAAGCAACGACAATATTATCGGCCACAACAAGCCTTTAAGCTATTTCAATCCCTAGTCGAGTTAAATATTCCTGAAGCCAAAGTCAAAATGGGTTTATTTTACCTACAACCGCCAAACAACCGTAAACCACCCTTTTCACTAGACATACCGACAGCGAGAATGTGGCTTGAACAAGCCAATAGTATTGGTTACGAATCACTGGAACTGTCTTTGGGATTAGCCAATATTGCATTACACGACCAAATCGAAAAAATCCTCAACAACCCAATGACAGAAAATATTTCATTCATTCCAGAGCTAGAAGAAGCACTTAAGGATGGCCCCACGCCATCCGATATTGCCCTACAAGGGGTTACCCAGCTCAAGCAGACTCTGCATTCAAAACAGCCCATTGAAGGTATAAAAAAACTACAAAATGCCGCTAAAAACAACGACTCAGTGGCACTCATCTGGCTTGGCGCCCTACACCAAAATGGTGTATTTTTTAATCAAGATTTAAAGAAAGCAAACGCCCTATACCAACAAGCTTGGCGCTTAGGCAACCCCGTTGCAGCCTATCAGCTAGGTCAAGCCAGCTTGATGAACTTAGATGATCCTCAGAATATCACTCATGCACAAGCATTTTTTCAGATGGCATCTGAGCATGGCTCTAATAAAGGAACCTTCAGCTTATCCATGTTAATGATATTCAATGATGAGTTTGAAAAAGCAGAAAAATTATTACTGTCACATGCAAGTAAACAAAAGCCACGATACTTCACCATATTAGGTGTTTTATATGGCTACAACAAATCTAAATACCCCCCTCAAAAATCCATTGATTTTCAGCAAAAAGGATGGAATTTAGGAGACCTATACGCAGGCTTTACACTACACAAGACTAACATTAAAACATTGCAACACTATCTACAAATGGCTGCCGAAGAAGGCCACTACCTAAGCCAAATAGAATTTTGTAGATCCAACTTAAAAACAAATAGCAGCGACATCATACTGAAGCGATTTCAGCACTGTTTAGCTGCAGAAAAGGTAAATGCTCACGCATTTTATGCGCAACTTAGCACTCTATACGATACTAGCGATTTCATTTTAGCCAATTCAACTGACACCAAAAAATTGCTATTACTTGCCAGCCACTTTGAAGGGCGATTAGTTCAGAGAAATATCGGCCTCAACAAATACTACGGCGAGAATAATTTCAAACAAAATACCAATGCCGCCTACCAACATTTTTCAAAAGCGGCAAAATTGGGCGAATGTATCAGCATGGGTTATATGGCCAAACTCGCTATAAGCCACGCAAAAGACATCAAGACACTTGCATCCAACAAACCCAATTACCCAGCCTGTTATTACTGGACAAAATCCATGCTGCTTTCAATGCCAACACTCAATGACCAGCAAACAATCCAACTCAACAATCACTGCTCAGCCAAATTATCGCCTGACCAAAAGATAAGAGAAGACAATAGAGCCAAAATTTTTGTTCAACAACACAAATCACACCCTTTTTGGAGAGAAAATTGTACCAAACTTTTAGCTAATGGCTGGCCATATGATTATAACAATCGCTTTCAATTAAACCTCAGAATCAGCAAGGACCAATAATGGCAACGCCTAACTTTCAGCAAATAAAGCAAGATTCACTTAACAAGTTGCCAGACTATAACATTGCAAGTCAGCCAGACTTGAGCAACATTACAATCCAACAGTTAAATATCTCTGGCACCCCAAATAAAAATGGTGTAATCAATCAACTAAGCACCACTGCCAGCCATGCAAGTAATACCATCAATACCACTCAAAAAATCATCCAAGATCTCGCAACCCCATTACAAAAAGTCAACTTCATCAACAATAGTCTGACTCTTCTAAAAGCGGGGAACAATATTTATGAGGCCTCAAACGCAGACCAGTCAGGACAAGTTTTAGCCAATGAATTAGCGCAACACGCCATTAGCAAAACAACAGCTGCCGCAGTACAGGTCTCTATTCGCGGGGTTGCCGCTGTTATCGGTGCATCTGACAGCCCCGTACCTGGGCCTGCCGATTTAGCCGCACAAACGGCAGCAGGCCACATCATCTCAGACGTCATGAGCAAAAAGCTAGGCAACTACCTGCTCGATAGCGAGAACCCAAACAAATTTGGCAGTTTAACCCGCGATAACTCAGGCCGTTGGAGCAAGCACCTCACCACCAATTGGGAAGTTCAATCAGGATCAAACCCAACCATAGGCCCTGTTAGTCGAACACAAGTGATCGACCAAAATAGCTCAACTCACGACTGGCTGGAGCAACAAAGATACGCTAAAATCAACCTAGAAAAAGTCACCAAAGACGAACGCGGAAACCGGGTATTTCAATTTGATGACAGCATTGTCACCATTAACTCTGCTGATGATTCACGCACCCAGTTCAGTAAAAACGGTCAGGTGATCAGGCAAGAGCAAGACACCCTGTTTGTACTAAGCAAACATAAAGGCACCCTCAACGAAACACCCATAAAAGAAAACACACTCGATTGGACAAAAAACAGAGTCGTTAACACCAAAACGATACTCAATGAACCTAACGCAAATAAACAACAAACGTATCAATACTATTTACACCGCCAGAAAAAAGCCCAGGCACACACCGCGAATATCAACGCCAAATACGGCAAAGACAGTTTTTTCGGTCAATCTCAGAAAAACCGATTGGATGCGTTCCAAAAAACCCTCAACACCATCACCGATGAATCTCCCCGTTTGTTAACCATTAACAGTAACCGCTTAAAACAACAAGCACCAACTCAGCAAAACGAGCACCCAACAGATTTTATCCACACCATAAAACAGCACCCCAAAGCACTTGAACTTAAAGCTCAAGAAATGATGTCAGTCAATTACCCAAAAGAATTTAACGCCGTCACTGAGCATAAATATGGCTTACCAGTCGAGCATGCAAAAGCCAATACCACCTATACAGGCACCATTTTAGGGCGTGACGGCTATGACACCACGCCTATTGACCCTAAATCACCAGAAACCCAGTATTTCACCTTATTAAAAACCAAACAGTCCATTATTTTACTCCCAGAAGATTCAGCTCTGAATGAAAACCAAAACGAACCCATGACCATTCATGTGGATTCAGCCCATACACCTCAAGCTAGCACACCAAAAGGTGCCCAAATGGAACTCAGCCGATAAAATAAAATAGGCACCTTTATGCAAGCCACCACACCGTGATAATATCCCCTGATTAATTCATCACCTTAGTGGCTCCGACCGCCGATAGGACAGACCTTGAGCATACTTCTTCTTGGTGGCACTGCAGATGCCAAACAACTGGCCAATAAGCTCACCCAACAGAACCTGAACATCACCTACAGCCAACAAGGTTCCGTACGCACCCCCACTTTACCCTGCCCAGTGATTAGTGGTGGCTTTAGCCAATATGCTCATGACGGCATAAATGGCTTAGAACACTACTGTAAACAACATAAAATCAGCCAAATTATCGATGCCACACACCCCTATGCAGAACAAATGTCAAAACATGCAAACCTCGTTGCGACAAGGCTTGCCATTAAGTTAGTACAACTGTATCGTAGCCCCTGGCAAGCAACCGAGCAGGACAACTGGACAACATTTGAATCTCTCAGCACATTACCCGAACACATAAAGCAATATCAGCGACCTTTTTTTACTGTAGGTCAATCGGTTAGCCAATTAACCCAATACAAAACCAACGCACAAACGTGGCTAGTGAGACAGATCGCACCAGAAGACACCCAACAAGCCCGTGTTGAAGTCATACATGCCATGGGGCCATTTTCTGTAACGGATGAAATACAGCTCATGCGATCCCATAAAATTGATGTATTAATCAGTAAAAACAGTGGCGGGCAAATGAGCTTTGCAAAAATTGAAGCCGCGAGAGCCTTAAATTTACCCGTATTCATGCTGAAACGGCCTAACTTTAAGCAAACGCATCACTGCTTCAACCGTATTCAAGACTGCGTTAACGCATGTACAAGTACAACATAAATAACAATATTTAAGCCTATTTCATCCTGTGTAATAGCATCATTTTTCAAGGCGTGAACAGTCGCCTAGAGTTTGTCGTTTTAAAAGGAGTTATCATGCCAGAAGAAAAACCCGCCATATTATTTGTTGGCCACGGATCACGCGACAATGAAGCCGTAGATGAATTCAAAAAACTAGAAACCCATTTCCGTGCCGCTTACCCAGAGCGCAAAGTCGCATATGGTTTTCTTGAGTTTGCCAACCCCATTATTGCTGACGGCATTGATGAACTCACCAAACAAGGTGCGACCCAAATCACCGCCATACCCGGCATGTTAATGGCTGCTATGCATGCTAAAAACGACATCCCAAGTGAACTTAACCAACTACAAAAAGAAAAGAATGTCAGTATCACCTATGGTTCAGAGCTCGGTGTTTCTGCCAACATGCTGCAAGCGGCCAAAGAACGAATTGAAGAAGCCGAAGCAGGCCTAGGGGATGATTACGACCGAAAAGACACCCTCCTAGTGGTCGTCGGGCGCGGCGCATCAGACCCAGATGCCAATGCAAACATTTGTAAAATCACCCGTTTTCTAGAAGAAGGTATGGGTTTTGGTTGGTCAAACACCTGCTTTAGTGGCGTGACCACACCACTAGTGCCAGAAGCATTAGACAAAATCAAAACGCTCGGTTTTAAACGCCTGATCATCTTCCCCTATTTTATGTTCACAGGCCGCTTGGTTAAAAAAATATATCAATGGGCAGATGAATTTCAAGCAGACAACCCAGAAATAGACGTGGTTAAAGCGCCTTACCTCAACGACCACCCATTAGTCTTAGAGGCCTTTAAAGACATGTTGGATAAAACCGAAAATGGCCACCCCAATATGAACTGCCAACTCTGCCAATACCGAGTACAAATTGTTGGCCAAGAGCATAAAATTGGCACCCCACAAGAAAGCCATCATCACCATGTACAGGGCATTGGCACAGACGGAGATCATCACCATCACGACCATGATCATCACCACCATCACCATAGCCACGACGATTAAAGACCCATGTTATCTTTTAAATACGAGCAGAACCCACACGAAATTGAAGCCCAAAGCTTCAAGCAAATCCGTGAACTCACAGACTTAAGCCGATTCTCTAAAGATGAAGCCCAAATCGCGATGCGGTTAGTGCACACCTGTGGTGAGCCTGCCGTCGCCGAACACGCTTACTTCAGCGACAATGCGATTCCTGCGGGGTTAGCAGCACTTGCTACTGACAGTGCATTGTTATGTGATGTTGAAATGGTGCGCCACGGCCTAACCAAACGAATGCTCAAAAAAACACCACTGTGTTTTTTAAATGATGACGACATTCCAGGCCTAGCCAAACAAAAAGGCGAAACCAGAACCATGGCCGCCTTAAGTAAATGGCCTGAATTTTTAGAAGACAGTATCGTTTTAATTGGCAATGCACCCACTGCATTATTTCGCCTGTTAGAAATGATCGATCAGGGCGCACCAAAACCCAGTTTAGTCATAGGAATGCCAGTTGGTTTTATTGGGGCGGCAGAGGCCAAAGACGCTTTAATCAAACATCATAAAACACTTGGCTTTGAGTGTATGACCATTCAAGGCAGGCAAGGCGGCAGCGCATTAACCGCAGGTAGCTTTAATATGCTTTTAAGACTACAACGTGAGTGTTATTTTTAATCATGCCTGCGACCATTCACCTGATTAGCCTTGGCATAGCATCACAGGCGCAATTACCAGGCAATGCTAAAGTAGCACTGCAACAAGCTGAGGTTATCATCGGCAGTGAGCGCCAGATTGCAACGCTTGAGCACCTTCAATTACAGCAAGATAATCCATCAGTCCAATTTCATACACTGCCTAGCCCATTAAAACAACTCACTCAAACGTTACCTGCACTCAATGCCAATCAAATGTGTATTTTAGCCTCAGGTGACGGTCTGTTTTATGGGATCGGCCAATGGATACAACAGCAATTCCCCCAGCATAACCTCTGCTTTTATCCTAATATATCGAGCATACAAAGTGCTTGTCACAAACTGGGCTGGAGCTTACAAAACGTCACGACATTAAGCGCTCACGGCAGGCCACTCAATGCACTCATTCCACATTTGCGTCGCAACAAAAAATTTGCCATTTTAACGGATCATGCTAGCCACCCCAAAGCCATTGCAGAGCTGTTACAACGGCTAAATTTTAATAACGCCACTCTAAGTGTTTGCGAACAACTCGGTTATGACAACGAACGCATTAGTCACTACACACTGAACGAACTGCTTACCTTAGATAAAACCTTTGACCCACTTCACGTCACCCTGATTCATTGCTTAGGTGACGGCAACGAGATCACACCAGAATTCCCAGGTATTATTGATAACGCTTTTATTACCGATTCAGAGCCAGGAAAAGGGTTAATTACTAAGCAAGCCATTCGCTTGCATATTCTTGCAGCCCTTCAGCCCACGGCCAATGATATAGGCTGGGACATAGGTGCCGGTTGTGGCGGTGTGACAGTTGAATGGGCGCGTTACAACCCATTAGGGCAAGTACACGCAATCGAACAACACCCTCAGCGCTTCGCTATTTTACAACAAAACATTCAGAAATTTGGGGTAATGCAAAACACCATCCCTACCTGTGCAGATATTTTTAACTGCTTAAACAGCCTACCATCACCCAATAAAATTTTTATTGGCGGCCATGGAAACCAGCTCGCACCACTGCTAAAGCAATGCTGGAATGCATTACAGCCAGGAGGCACACTTGTTGTCTCTGCAGTAACAGAAAGCAGCAAAACCCACTGTCACCAATTTATTGAGACAAACACCATTACCGACAGTGAGTGGCTAGAGGTCGCAACCAAAAAAGGGCAAGCATTAGCAGGGCAGCTTTTAATGCGCCCCTCCCTACCCGTTACGCTCATAAGCCTTACCAAGCCACACAACACCGACCAAAACAAACAGATTGAGTCAGCACAAGCTGCAACTCCGCTCAACGCCACAGTCGAAAGCACACCTAAAACCGGCACGTTAACGGGTATTGGTCTCGGCCCTGGTGACCCAAGCTTACTCACAATCAAAGCCCAACAATGCATCGAACAACTCGATGTTGTCAGTTACCTAGAAAGCCCTGATGGTACGTCTCAAGCAAAAGACATTGCCAGGCATGCCCTTACAAACAATCCAAATGCCATTTTGCTCCCCATTCCCATGGTGTACAAAAAAGACCGGACTCAAGCCAATAAAGCCTATGATTTAGCGGCAGACACAATGTCAAAATATTTAAACGAGGGTAACAATGTCGGCTTTTTATGTGAAGGCGACCCACTCTTTTACGGCTCTTTCATGTATTTATTGGAGCGGCTCACCCCAACGTATTCATGCCAAGTAATTCCCGGCATCACCTCATTGCAAGCTGCCAGTAGCCAAATATGCCAACCGTTATGCGAGCTTACACAAAATTTAGCCATATTAAACGGTAGAAATAGTGATGAAGCCATCACCAATGCACTGAATACTTTTGATCATCTCGTTATTTTAAAGGTCGGCCAACACCGTGCCCACCTGCTTAAATTAATAGACAATACTGGCCGAACGGCAGATACCACCTACTGTGAAAATTTAACGCGTGAGACAGAGAACATCACCAGGGACGTCAGCCACCGTAGTGGTGATGCGCCCTATTTTTCCCTGTTATTGGTTAACCGACAAAAACAGAGGCAGGACAAATGACCTCTTTTTGCATCATCAGCCTAACAGAAGCCGGGAGACAGCTTGCTAACAAACTACAAAGTGTCTTAACTCAAGCTTGCGAATGCACTCACCAACCAAAACCATTTGGCCAATGGGTGCAACAGCGATTCCAGCAAGGTCAGCCCATTATTTTTATTGGCGCAACCGGCATCATCACCCGAACCTTAGCGCCGGTGTTGCAAGACAAACACACCGACCCTGCCGTTATCGTACTAGATGAACGCGGGCAATATATTATCCCGTTATTATCAGGCCATGAAGGCGGTGCCAATGCACTCGCAGCAACAGTTGCTAAAGCCCTGCAAGCACAGCTCGTCATCACCACCGCTAACCATTACCTCGATCCTATTTATACAATAGGCATGGGCTGTGAGCGTGACTGCGATAGCAACCACCTAAAAGCATTGGCACTCAGCTGCTTATCACAAGCCAACCTACAGCCTGAACACATTCAAAACTTATCCAGTTTAGAGGTCAAAGCCGATGAGGCGGGGTTAATTCAACTCGGGCAAACATTTAACTGGCCATTTACAACCCATACAACTGCCGCATTGCGCCAAGTTGAACATCAGCTCAGTGTCCGTTCCAATATTGTTTTTAATGCTGTAGGTGTCTATGGCGTTGCAGAAGCGGCAGCCCTTGTCAGCGCCAGCACACTCAGCGAACAACCTGCAGAGCTGATCATCACCAAACAAAAAACACCGCGAGCCACCTGCGCCATTGCCCGCAGCTACCCAATTCAACACACCAAGTTACAAAGGACAGCCCCATGAAGCAACTCTACGTCGTCAGTACTGGCCCAGGAGACCCTAACCTGCTTGCACCACAAGCAAAAATGGCAATCAATGACGCCACAGACCTTGTTGCTTATGGTTTGTATTTAGAGCTGCTTGGTGATGACATCCGCAACAAAACGCAACACGACTTACCTTTAGGCCAAGAAATTGAGCGTGCCAGGTTGTCACTCAATTTAGCGGCAAGTGGGAAAACAACCGCACTCATCTCCAGTGGTGATATCGGCATTTTTGCCATGGCCACACTCGTATTCGAGCTACTAGATCGAGCAGAACAAGGTCTAGAGAACAACCCTGAGTGGTTTGACATCGATATACAAGTCATTCCTGGTATCAGTGCCATGCAAGCGGCAGCCTCTCGAGTTGGCGCAACCTTAGGCCATGATTTTTGTGCCATATCCCTCTCAGATTTACTCACACCATGGGAAACCATTGAAACGCGAATCCATGCGGCAGCCAGTGCTGATTTTGTGATCTCCTTTTACAACCCCGTCTCGAAAAAACGCCGCTGGCAATTAGACAAAGCCAAACACATCATATTACAGCACAGAGACCCAAACACCCCCGTCGTCTTAGGTAAAAATCTTACCAGGGCGGATGAACACATTCGCATCATTACCTTAGAGCAACTCGAAGTGGACGATGTGGACATGCTGACCCTCGTGCAAATTGGCAGCAGCCACACCAAACACATCAAAATCGGTAACCATGACTGGGTTTACACCCCTCGTGGCTACCAGAAAAAAATGACACAGGAAACAACCACATGACCGTATACTTCATTGGTGCTGGCCCAGGTGACCCAGATTTAATCACTGTCAAAGGCTTAAAACTGATTCAACAATGCCCCGTCATTTTATATGCAGGCTCTTTAGTGCCAGAAGAAATACTGGCAAGCCACCAAGCTGATGCAAAAGTCATTGATACAGCCAGTTTAAACCTAGAAGAAATAGTGCTACACATGCAGCACGCACACGACAACCAACAATCCGTTGCCCGAGTGCACTCAGGAGACCCTGCCATATATGGTGCTATTGGCGAACAAATGCGAAGGCTAGATAAACTCAGTATCCCCTATGAAGTCATCCCTGGTGTCACTGCCATGGCCGCTTCTGCTGCAAGCATACAAAAAGAGCTGACGTTATCTGGTATATCTCAAACCGTTATTATGACTCGATACGAGGGTAAAACCCCAATGCCAGAGCGTGAAAACTTGGCTTCCCTCGCGCAGCACGGTGCCACACTCGCCATCCATTTGGGCATCACTAGAATTCATAAAATCGTCGAAGACCTTACCCCTTTCTATGGTGAAAATTGCCCTGTGGCTGTCTGTTACCGCACCAGCTGGCCAGATGAACAAGTCATTCACGGCACACTGGCCGATATAACGGCAAAAGTTAGAGCCGCAAAAATATCAAGAACCGCCTTAATACTGGTCGGCTGGGTCATTAACCCGAGTGATTTTGACGATTCATACCTCTATAACTTAGACAAAGCGCATGTTTACAGGCCCATCGTAAAACCTGCCACCCCAAGAAAAGTGAAAAGGCCAAGCCAAACAGAACAAGAAACGTAAAGACAAACACATAAGGTAGGTTGATATCACGGTGCGGTGTTGTCCGCTCGCGCCTTAATTTGCCCACCCATTCTGGGAATAGGGTCTGCGCCTGTCTGAGCGAAGCGAGTTCGCAGACACCCCAAAATGGGTGGGCAAATTAAGGATCAAGCGAGTACCAACACCGCACCGTGATATCAACCTACCAAAACACAATACAGCTAAATGAAAACTTAATTTTCAGCAAGGATATATCCCCATGCAACTCAACAAAATACCTGCAACCATCGTCACCGGATTTTTAGGCAGCGGCAAAACCACCCTACTTAGCAACCTGCTTAAAAACGCGAATGGTAAACGCATCGCAGTCATCGTCAACGAATTTGGCGCTCTAGACATTGATGGTGAACTGCTCAGAAGCTGCCCAGTTGAAGGCTGTGAAGAGGGAGAAGAATCCAAATCCAGCTACTATCAGCTCGCCAATGGTTGCATCTGCTGTACCGTAGAAGAAGAATTTTTACCCGTCATGAAAGATCTCGTCGCACGCCGAGATGACATAGACCACATTCTCATCGAAACCTCAGGGCTCGCCCTGCCAAAACCTCTAGTAAAAGCCTTTAACTGGCCAGATATAAAGCAACATTGCACTGTTGATGCCGTAGTCACCGTGATTGATGGCCCAGCAGTCGCTGATGGCCGTTATGCCCACAACCCAGAGCACGTTGCCGCACAACGAGCAGCCGATGAAAGTTTAGATCACGACCCTAGCTTACAAGAACTGCTGGATGACCAACTCAGCGCAGCCGATTTAATTATCGTAAGCAAAAATGATTTACTGAATGATCAAGAAAAACAACAGGTGAAAAGTTTTATCGACCACAAAGCTGATACTGCTGTTAAAAACATATTCATTGACCATGGTGAAATAGATGTACAATTGGTCATGGGGTTAGAGCAAGCCAGTGAAGACCATATTAGCCACGTCCACAACCACCACGACAAACACCACGCTCATGGCCACCATCATGAACATGCACACGACCACTTTGACTCGCACGTGATTGAACTTGGTGAACAAGCACCTGAAGCACTGATCCAAAAGCTACAAACCCTCACCGAAAGCATGAATATATATCGTGTTAAAGGATTTGTGAGTGTGCCGAACAAACCCATGAGATTAGTCATTCAAGGTGTTGGCACTCGCATCAATCAATATTTTGATCGGTTGTGGAATAGCGATGAAACACCAAAAACACAGCTGGTTTTTATAGGCAAACAACTCAAGAAAGACGAAATACTTCAAGCGCTACAAAGCTAGCACGACAACCTGTGTCAACCCCTGGCACAGGTCGCTATCATTTTCCAGAGTAGCGTCATCAACACAAATTTAACAAATATTATCTTTCTTCGGGCGTAATTACCGAACCGGCACTGTCTTGTTTAGTAGAGTGACATTATTGCCCTATCATTTCTCGCAGAGGATCCACATGAAGACAGTCAACATACTCGGTTTAAGCCTTATACTCTCCACCAGTGCCATAGCGAACAGTGTGAATGACACTGACATTCAAGCAGGTAAAAGAAAAGCCGGACTTTGTGCTGGCTGCCATGGACTAGACGGTATCAGTTTAAGTGATGAATACCCTAACCTGGCAGGACAAAAAAAACGCTACTTAATCACCCAACTGAACCAGTTTAAAAGTCAATACCGAAAAAGCCCCACGATGAACATCATTGCTCTGGACTTAACAGACGACAGCATTGAACTGCTCGCCACTTACTATTCCAATATACAGCCCAACCCCATCAGTACAGTCAACGTCGCAGCAGTCGCCAAAACTGACAATACTCAACCAACAAAGCAGGCATTCCCCACACCTGTTTATATCAGCCTAAAAAAACAAGGGGCCATCACTCAACTTCCCAGCTTAAAAACCAAAGCTGGTGCTGAAAACATGCTATATAACGCCATTACAGCGGATGGAAAAACATTGCTGGCCACAAGCCCCTCCACCAATACCGTCTTGGTTTTTAAAACAGGCCGTATCGAACAACCAAAACACATCAGCGTAGGCCAACAGCCAAAAGGCGTAAAAATTTCCCCTGATGGGCAGTACGCATACGTAAGCAACCAAGGCTCTAACAATATCAGCGTCATCCACCTTAAAACACTCACCGTCACCAACACCATTAAGACAGATACAGAGCCTCACAATGTTAGATTTACCAAAGATGGAAAAACAGCGTACGTTACCTTACAAGGTGGCGCCGGTATTGGCGTTATAGATACAACAAAACAACGACAAACCAAAGTGATTCCTGTACCTGGTATTACAGGGCCACACAATCTTGATTTGTCTCAAGATGAAAAAATCGCATTTGTAAGAGACTTTATTCATCACGTTGCAGTCGTTGATTTACAGTCCGGTGAAACACTGAAAGTCATTAAAGTGGGCAATGGTCATGGGGGTATTGATGTTGCACCTAACGGCAAATACGTTTCAACTGCCGCTATTGGCGATGACCACATCACCGTCATTGACACTCAAACACTCGATGCAACACCGGTTAAAGTCGGCAATGGGCCTCATGGCATACGCTACAGCAGTGACAGCCAATGGATCTACGTCACCGTAACAAAGGACAATCGCGTTGTCGTCATCAATGCTAAAACACTAAAAGTCGAAAACACCCTGAAAACGGGCGCATTCCCTTTTTGGATATCCGTCCCCAACAACCCTTAAGGCCATGAAATCGTAGCTAAATATGAAAGCCAATTAAAATAAAAAAGCCCGATACATTCTAAATAACAGCGTTATATCGGGCATTTTTATGCCAACCAAGCTCAAATCAACACTCTGTAAGACTCACTGCAAGCCCGCCTAATGAGGTCTCTTTATATTTATGAGACATCTCCAGCCCGGTTTGCTTCATCGCTTCAATGCAATTATCCAAGGGCATAAAGTGCTCACCACTGCCTCTAAGAGCGAGTGAAGCTGCAGTATATGCCTTAATGGCACCAAAACCATTGCGCTCAATACAGGGAACTTGAACAAGGCCACCGACTGGGTCACAGGTCATACCTAGGTGGTGTTCAAGTGCAATCTCAGCTGCATTTTCAACTTGTTGAGGAGTTCCGCCATGAACAGCACACAAACCTGCTGCAGCCATAGCGGCCGCTGAGCCAACCTCACCTTGGCAACCGACTTCAGCACCAGAAATCGAGCTTCGATGCTTGATTAAACCGCCGATAGCACTCGCAGTAAGCAGAAATTCCCGTACCTGTTCAATAGTGCCTTTTTCATGGGTAACAAAATAATAAAGAACAGCCGGTATCACTCCAGCAGCACCATTGGTAGGCGCAGTCACCACCATATTACCAGCGGCATTCTCTTCATTCACCGCCATCGCGTAAGCACATAGCCAATCGTTTATGTTTACATTTACGGGGTTATCTTCAATATGCTGATAGAGGTCTTTAGCGCGGCGCACAACACCCAGCCCTCCTGGTAAAATACCTTCAGCCCCTAGCCCTTTTTCAATACAGGTTTGCATTGAAAGCCAGATTGCATCCATACCTTCAAGCAATGTGTTTTCTGATTTATATTCCAACTCGTTCATCAGTTTCATGTGTGAAATTGAAATACCATTGTGCTCAGCCATTTCTAACATGGTGCTTGCCGAATCAAATGGATACCGGCATGACGTACAAGGTTCCATTTTCAGGGGTGCTTGTAATTGACTAATTTCGGCCAAAGTACAGATAAAACCACCGCCAATAGAAAAATAGGTTTCTGAACACATTATCCTCCCATCTAGGTCCATTAAATCAAAAATCAACCCATTAGGGTGCTCTGGTAAAGGGTCACCTTTATCAAAAATAATGTGCTCACTGGGTATAAACGACAGCCGATAGGCCTTGTCTATTTCAATTTTATCATCTTTCCAGATTTGTGACACTAAGCCTGCCACATCCACATCCGTTAAATTTTGTGGCAAGTGACCATGTAAACCTAAGGCTACCGCTCTATCCGTCGAATGTCCTTTACCTGTAAAGGCCAATGAACCTTTCAACGTACAGCGAACAAACACCCCTGCATCGCTTGAAACTTCAATGCTCTGATCTTTAATGCGACTCAAAAAATCATAAGCGGCAACCATTGGGCCAAGTGTATGAGAACTTGATGGGCCAACTCCGATTTTAAATAACTCTAAAACACTAATAAACATATCATTTGTTTGTTAATTGCTTAACTTTCCTAATGCTGAGAATCACCTGATTGACAAACAAATAGAAGCAGATCTAGAGTATACAAACAACACATTTTTAGTACGTTTATCCGCCATTTCAGCTGTTTAATAACAACAAAAAACTTCCTGCAAATAAACCACGAAAGATAGAGAATTGATATTGAGTCAATATGCTGGATAATAAGCACCAGACTTACGCAACGTCACATACTCTTTCAAATTATGCCGGAACACTCAAGCTATGCACCTGCTATCAGCCAAACCCGGTGGCTTCGTTGACGAAGAAGGCATCATTGATTTAGAGCAAACCCCCGCTAACGTCGTCATTTTGAGCGCTGCTGACACCACATTAGGCCTACTCGCCCGTACCCTTGAGTCACTACCAGAAGACTACCCCAGCGTACGACTTGCCAATTTTCTTAACCTGACAAAACCAGCTGCACTCGACTTATACACCGACAAAGTCATCAACCAAAGCAATGTCGTCATTTTATCGCTACTAGGTGGCGCATCCTACTGGCCGTATGGCTTAGAACAACTCACCACATGGGCAGAACAAAGCTCCTCACACCACCTCATTATCATTCCCGGGGATGACCAGCCCGACCCAGAGCTGACCATGCTCAACACAGAACCGGCAGCAGTGTCACAACGCATTTGGCGATACTTAAGAGAAGGCACCGCCTATAATGCAGCACAGTTATTTCACTTCATTGCAGCTGCGTTTTTTGCGAATTCAACGACTTGGTCTGAGCCAAAGCAGCTGCCGCGCACCCAAATCTACCACCCCACTCAAAAAGAGCCGACCCTCAACGATTGGCAGCAGCAATGGCATAGTGACAATGCGGTTGTCATCGTTTTGTTTTACCGCACCCACCTACAAACAGGCAACACCCAAATGCTGGATGAGTGGCTGCCCCTCTTAGCGGCAGAAAAGCTGAACCCTCTCCCTATTGCCATCAGCTCTCTAAAAGATAAAGAGTGCACCACTTTAATCGAAGATTTAGCCCGCAGAACACAGGCTCAAATCATCCTGAATACCACAGGGTTCTCGGCACAACACAACGATATTCCTGCGTTATCTTGCAATATTCCAGTACTACAAGTCATTATGGCCTCATCTACCGAGCAGGATTGGCAGCAACATGCAACAGGTCTACGCGCCCGCGACATTGCCATGCACATTGCCCTACCAGAATTAGATGGCCGAATTATTACTCGAGCAATCAGCTTTAAAACCAGCCTAGAATACAAAAAACGCAGCCAAATTGATGTCATTCAATATCAACTTCAGGCAGAACGCGCCATTTTTGTAGCAAAATTAGCTTACAACACCTGCAAGCTTAGCCAAAAACCAAACGCAGAAAAACGCATTGCCATTATTTTAGCCAACTATCCCACCAAGGATGGCCGTATTGGCAATGGCGTAGGCCTTGACACGCCCGCCTCTACCCTACAGTTTTTACACGCACTTAAAACGGCACAATACCCTATCGCCAACTGCCCCAGCACAGGCAATGAACTGATTGAACGGCTTCAAGAAACAGTCACCAACAGCCTCGAAACGGTTTTTACCTCTGCCTGTTGGCAGAGTATTGACCTCAACACTTATCAGCACTATTTTGCACAAATGCCAGAGCAAAATCAGCAAGCGGTATTGACCCGCTGGGGAAAGCCAAATACAGACCCCAAACACCGCCATGGTCGAATGATGATTGCAGGGCTTAGATTGGGAGAGGTGTTTGTAGGCATACAGCCTGCGCGTGGTTTCAATATGGACTTAAATGCCAATTATCACGACCCAGACCTCGTCCCGCCTCACAGCTATTTAGCCTATTATTTTTGGTTACGCCATGAATATCAAATTGATGCCATTATTCACCTAGGTAAACATGGTAACTTAGAGTGGCTACCCGGCAAGGGTGTTGCACTCTCAGAGCAATGCTGGCCTGATATTATTTTTGGCCCCACCCCGCATTTTTATCCCTTTATTGTGAATGACCCAGGCGAAGGCGCGCAAGCCAAAAGACGCATCCAGGCTGTGATCATTGACCACTTAATGCCCCCAATGGCTCGCGCTGAAACCTATGGTGAGCTGACAGAGCTAGAGGGTTTGGTTGATGAGTACTACCAAGCAATGGGCATGGATGAACGCCGAGAAGAGCACTTACGTGATGCCATTCTAACCCAGGCAAAGCAATGTCATGTCCTGGATGACATTCACTCAACACAGCAAAACCCACTGACCAACGAGGAGCTTTTAGAGCAACTGGATACTTACTTGTGTGACATTAAAGAAGCGCAAATCCGCCAAGGTTTACATACTTTAGGGTAGCTCCCTAAAGATCAGTCTCTCGCTGAAACATTGGCCGCATTATGCCGTATACCAAGAGGTGCTAAGGCCCACGAACTCAGCATACTCACCAGTTTGGCAACCGATCTACAGCTACCAATCTGCTTTAACCCGCTCATGCCAACCACCGCTCCGTGGACCGCCAGCAAACCGGAAGCGTTGATCAACATAAGCCACGCGTTATGGCGCACAGAACATGATACCAGAGAGCGGTTGGAGCAATTAGCCCTCCACCTCATCCAGGAATATGTGCTCAAAGCAAACCCGCTAGATAAGCTGTCAAAGGCGTACCCTGCGACATGTATCTTGATACAATTCATGCACAGCAGCCTATTCCCGGCACTACAACAAAGTTGTCAGAATGAGATACACAATTTACTCCGTGGTTTAAATGCCGAATTCATTGCCCCAGGAGCCAGTGGCGCGCCTACTCGAGGCAGATTAGATACACTGCCAACAGGACGTAATTTTTATTCAGTCGATAATAGAGCGATCCCCTCTAAAACCGCCTGGATACTCGGGCAAAAATCCGCCGAACAATTAATCTTACGCCACCTACAAGAACACGGTGACTACCCCAAACAAATTGGCCTCTCCGTATGGGGCACCTCAACCATGCGGACCGGTGGTGATGACATCGCCCAAGCATTTGCGCTAATGGGCATTCAACCTATTTGGGAGCCGGCTTCTGGCCGCGTAATTGACTTTGAGATACAGCCCGCCTTTCTTTTAAATAGGCCCAGAGTCGATGTCACATTACGCATATCTGGTTTTTTCCGAGATGCCTTCCCCAATGTCATCCAGCTTTATGATAGCGCTGTTCGTGCCTTAGTCGCGCTTGAGGAACCCGGCAACAGCAACACCATCAAACAACATATAGAGCTCAGACAACAACAGCTTATTGAGCAAGGTACCCCCCCGGATGAAGCCAAACATACAGCCGCATATCGTATTTATGGCTCTAAACCAGGTGCTTACGGTGCAGGATTGCAAGGGCTTATCGATGAACGCTGCTGGCAAAATAAACAAGATTTGGCCAATGCCTATATTGAATGGGGGGGTTATGCTTACGGCCAGCAAGATCAAGGGACCCAAGCACATCAACATTTTTCCCAACAACTGGGTAGCCTCGATGTGGTGTTACAAAGCCAAGATAACCGCGAACATGACCTCTTAGACTCTGATGACTATTACCAATTCCAAGGGGGTATGACCAATGCCGTTGAAACCATTAGTCACGAGCAGCCAAGCGTGTACCATGCAGACCACAGCAACCCTGCACATCCAAAGATCCGCACCTTAAAAGAAGAGTTAAATCGCGTAATCCGCTCCAGGGTGTTAAACCCCAAATGGATTAACGGTATGCAACAGCATGGCTATAAAGGCGCCTTCGAAATGGCGGCCACGGTTGACTACCTCTTTGCATACGATGCCACGACAGACATGATCGATAACTACCAATACGAACAAGTCACCGACTCATTACTACTAGACCCCAACAATCAAGCCTTTATGCGTGACAATAACATTCATGCCTTGCAAGAAATGTCTGAACGTTTGTTAGAAGCAATCCAAAGAGGGCTGTGGGCTGACGCAGGTCAATACCAATCGGCTATTGAAGAGGTTCTATTGGGTATTGATGCGAATTTAGAGTCCAAGTAGCCATCTTTGGCATGCCTTACCTTAACCACTCAACTACTGAATTAATCATCAGCCAGTATGGTGAACGTCACTTTAGAGTGTGTTTTTTCGACGACGACTTCAAACTCACCATAGCCATTAATAGTATAGGGGCCATCACCACAACTACAGCCCCCCACCATTTCGGTAAAAAAGACACCGATCTTAGCCCTAGCGCCAACCTCGGTTAACGCCGCATTATAAATGGTGACGGTAAAAGGGACCTCGTCCACAACCCCACCTTCACTTAAACAACGCTCTAGAGGTAGCTGCTCTTTGGCCAAAGACTCCAAGGCGGCTTTAAAGTGAACTTTCAAGTTGTCAGCACAAAGACCTGAAAAAAAATCGGGTATTGTCAGCATTGGCACCTTCTTTATTTCGGGAGAATATGTCGGTAGTGGTCTAAGGTATTAAACCGTATGTCATCCTCACCAAAACCATCGTAAGGGTTTTCTAAACGTTCCTGCACATTTTCCAAACACACCAAGACCAAACCATAAAGCCCTGCGACAAAATACCCGGAATATGTTGCGTGTTGCTCCGTTATGTAAGCAAAATAAGGTGCAAATAAGATGGGGAATGTGTTTAAAAACACTTGGCTATAGGCACGTAAACTCGTTGGTGTTCGATAAACTAAGATATTACGCATTTTTTCAAAATCAATCATCACATTACGTAAATATTGATTAACCCGTGATACCTCATTCGCTGGCACTCCAGCAATCCGCAAAGTTTCAATAGAGTTAGAGACATCTGAAAATACTTCGTATACATCATCAAAGCGATCCTGATCATGCACTTTCGCATCAATAAAATAACTCTTCAGCGTGACAAACAAACGCTCTGCTAAAAAGCACATCCTCGCTTCATGATCAGGGTCTTGATTAGGGATCCAGTCTCTGTGGGCGAAAACCATCGCAACCGTATGCCCTTTTATTGCAGCATAGGCACTGAGTGCCTCTTCACGACGCCTGTATGCGGCATTAATTGAAAAAACGATCGGAAAGACAATTGCCACGCCAATCAACCCTGTTGGCATATTTACAGTAAGCTCAAACAGCAAACAAAAGTAAACAGCAATCATTGAAAGCCCAACAACGACAAACGCTTGCAGGTTAATCATGGTTAAAAAATGACGCGTGGTTTTCATCCAAAAACCTCCTTAAATTTAAGCTGCCCCATGTTAACCTGATTTAACATCAAATACGAAAACGCACATTTTGGCCAAATCATCATTGTTAATTTCTTTTTCCATGTTAGACTTTAAAAAATCAACTTAACGAACAACGAATAACAAGGCGAATTAGCAATGAACACAAACACCCTCTCACACCACCTGAGTTTACCCGCGGATGTACCGTGTGGATGGCTCATACGGTTGAGTGGCGTGCAAAGTTCAATGATTCGTTTTGGTATGAAAGAAAGCTAACGACCTCTTTAATCGGAGGTCCTTAATGGCCTCCCAGAGAAAACCCTGGCAGGCAACTGACCAGGGTTTTTTTATGCCTTGGAAATACTAGGACACAGCCATGAATACAGCACGCAACTTTAATCAATATAACTCATACAAACAGATGCTTACTGTTGCGCGTGCCATTCGCTGCCCTGGCAGAGAACATTTAATTGATATGCGTATTAACAGGCAAAATTAACCCCTTGTACACCCAGGGAGGTTAATCACCTCTCTGGTTACATTAGCAATAATGAACCCTGACAGGTGAAACAACTGTCAGGGTTTTTTTATGCAAAAAATACCGTGATGTCGCTTAATTAGGAAAAGCACAAGTCTCATACACTTGGAGATGGTGGTTCGAATCCATCCATCACGACTGAATAACAATAGGCTAAGACAATGAAGCAGTTAGCACCAAAAATATTAAAACTCGACATACGAGGTCGCCCTATTGCCTGGGTAAACTGGCAGGAAGCTGCCACCTTATATGCAAGAGAAAAAGTCGCATGGCAAATGGGTCAATCCTCTTTTACGGTAAAAGGTGGGTTTAGCCATTTAGGACAACAAACCGTATTGCAGATTGATACGATTTTAACCACACGGGATTACCACGATTCTCACTTAGAAGAACGAGTGCCAACGCTGGTTAACCCCGTATTATTTGCACGCGATAGAAACACCTGCCTGTACTGCGGACAAGAATTTAACAAAGCCATACTGACTCGAGACCACGTGACACCGGTCTCAAAAGGTGGGCCAGATGAATGGACTAACGTTGTTACTGCTTGTAAAAGCTGCAATCAACGTAAAGCAAACCAAACACCGGCTCAAGCGAATATGAAATTATTGGCTGTACCTTACACCCCGAATCACGCGGAATTTTTACTGTTATCTAATCGGACTATTTTGGCCGATCAAATGACATTTTTAAGAAAACACATTACTCACGAAGGCCGAATACGCCTTCAATAACTTTTAACGGAGATATCAAAATGGATAAATTAAATCCACAAGAAAATTTTTGGCTAAGTGAGCTTGGTATCACCTTGTACCGCGCTCGAATCAAAAAACGTGAAAATCTAACCGATTGTGGTGTTAGAATAGGCTTGAGTCGTCAGACTTACCGAAAAATGGAGCAAGGAAGCCCCACGGTAGATATTGGCCACTACATTAAAGCCTTAAACTACTACGGCATTTTAGGTGGTGAATTTTACCGTCAACCTTAAGTTGGTATTTTTTACTCGTTTAAACATCAAGTCCACACTGCAAACATTGCAGTGTGGACCTTTAATATTTAAATTTTTACAGCTATATAAAAAAATACAGCTTCAGACATACAACCTACCAAGAATCATCACCCCAGGCATCACTTGTTGAAGCAGAATTTTTATTTGATGCTGTACCAGACGTAGTTTGCATACCACTAGCTGACGGCATAAAGCTGTCATCATCCCAACCACCCTTACTCAACCCAAAACTTTTATCCGGGCTTTGAGAACGATCATCTGCATAGGAACCACCGCAATCTGATCCTCGAGTGAATTTAATATTTCCTTGCTGCAGGTGCTCAGCTAAAACCGAGCTATGCGACGAAAAAAAGGTCGCATTAGGTGATCGGACAGACAGTTGGTCACCTTCAATCTTAACTTTCACTGATGCTTCACTCGTATTAATCCCTAACACTTGACCGCACTCGTCGACCAACGGCCCACCACTATTTCCCCCATTAATGGCAGCAGTATGCTGGACAACCTTGAGATTAGCGCCTTTTCCCCAAGATCCTTGTACAACTCTAGAAATCGCTCCCTTCGTAACAGTAGACACCAAGGAGGACTCTTCAGTTGTGGTAATAGCATTCGAAAAACCAGGAAAACCTAAAGCAACGACATTTGTTAACTTTTTAGGAACTGCGGTATTAACACTTATTGGCCGCCTACCCGATACAGACTCCACCTTGATGACAGCAACATCATATTTATGACTCATAAACACGACTGAATAATCTTTCTGAACAACCAGTCCATTGTTAATATAGCGAACATACCCTTCAGTAAATTTTTTATTATTAGTACAACGAACAACATGTTCATTCGTCACAAAATAGCCTTGGTCATTAATTAAAAACCCTGTGCCAGTGTTCCCTGTCTGGCCTTTCCAGCAAAATACTTTCACCAAACTTTGATCAGCTTTTTCAACATTCAACCCATGCGCGAAACTTGCTGATAACAACAACGTACTAGATAACATCCACTGTATTAACTGTAGAGTAGACATTGATGTCTCCTTTTATTTAAATTAATAAAATGCAAGGAAACATAATGCCCCTCACAGAACCGTACTTGAAGATTTCCCTCATACGGCTCTTCAACTTAATTCACATACTTATGTGACCG